>CAYMWO010000031.1:0-19639 GCA_964393905.1 uncultured Bdellovibrionales bacterium
GGAGTTCAATAAACTAGTATGGCACCAAAGAATAAGTTGTTTTCGACTATCGCCGCAGTAGCAGTAGGCACCATCGCCGCAGGAACAGTTCTTCCGTCTGTGGTATATGCTGACGAGCATACAACGACTACTGTTGCTACTGACACTGGAGACAAGAAGTGCAGTGGTGATAAGAAATGCAGTGGCGATAAGAAGTGCAGCGGAGAGAGCTCGGACGAAGGTGGTGAGGGACACTCCGAAGGACACTCTGAGGGGGAATAGACCCGAGTAGTTCTAATTTTGGAGCCGCTACGGTATTAACGTACCTAGCGGCTCTTTTGTTTTATGGCAATTAGGGGGTGTCGGATATGCGGAACTTCAATCTTGAGCCGTTGGGCGGCGGCGCGGGGCTTCGGAATGAGCACTTTGCAGATATCATCGCGCGCCGTCCCGAGATTGCCTGGTTTGAGGTCATAGCGGAAAATTTTCTCGGCTTTGGTGGCTATGTGCGGGAGTCGTTTGAGGAGATTCGAAAACACTACCGCATCATCCCTCACGGGGTCTGCATGTCGATAGGCTCAACTGACCCACTGGATATGGAGTATTTAAAATCCTTAAAAGCCTTCCTCGACGCAATCGAAGCCCCGTGGATGTCTGACCATCTTTGTTTCACGATGGTGGACCATACAAACCTTAACGACCTGATTCCGATACCGTTTTCCAGGGAGTCCGCCGCAAATGTTATCGAACGGGTGCGAGTCGTTCAGGATCTGTTGGAGAGGCCGTTTTTGCTGGAGAATGTCACGCGTTATATGACCATCTCTGAACGGGACATGTCGGAGAGTGAGTTTATCTCGACAATTGTCGAGAAAGCGGACTGTGGGATTTTGCTGGATGTGACAAACGCGCATCTTAACTCCATCTTTCACGGCTATGACTCATTCGAGTTTATTCGCTCCCTGCCGCTCGAGCGCGTCGGACAGATGCACTTGGCGGGTTTCGAAGCCGATGGAGACCAGCTGATTGATTCACACGATGCGCCAGTTCCAAAGGAGGTCTGGCAACTGTTTCGCCAAACTTTGGAGCTTACTGGCCCTACCAGTGCGCTTGTTGAGTGGGATAGCCAGCTTCCAAGTGTCGAGCGGCTGGCACAGGAGGCGCAGATGGCTGATAAGATGATTCGAGAAATTTCGGGAGGTCTCTGAGGTGTCACTCTCCGGGGTTTTATCGGCAGTTCGGCAGTTGATTTTGGACGAAGCAGAGCTTCCCGCTACTCTCAAGGAGCGAGAGCTGTTTATTGGGGCCAACTATTTAAATCTTACCCCTGAGGAAGTTCAAGACTTAGCCAGCATCGAGCCGGGTAAGATTGCCGTTTATACCGGAACAATATTTGCCGGAGAGCGGAGCACACTTAAAAGCCACTTTCCCCTGACCTTTGCGCTGCTGGCTCGTGGCTACAAGAAGTCCCGTGGAGGGGCAATCGATACGTTGGCGTTAGTAAAGGAGTTGCACCGATCGAGACCCTGGAAGGGGAGCGCAACTGCCGCACTGGCGGCGAACTTTGTCGAGTTTCTACGCTGTGACCGACCCGATTTAGTTGAGTGCGCTCCAGAGTGTGTGGATTGCGCACGGCTGGAGGAGCTTTCATTACAGATTTTGCGGGCGCCTAACGACTCACTCTCTGCACGGGATACGATGTCACTCACTCAACTAGGAGAGATAACGGTCTCCGAACTATTAGTTCGCGAAGTGTTTATTCCCTCAGCCACCCGGCTTGAGAAGTTCTCGACGGATGTATTGGAGCTACGCCGCCGATACTATGCGAACGAAAGAGAGTTGGGGGATGCCACAGTCGAACCCCGAACGGTATTTGCCGCCGGAGGAAGAACTAAAGAGCTTACCGCCCGCTGGGTTGAAATTCCAGCAGGGTTATTTACAGTTCTCTCACAGACCGATTTAACCGACTGGCTTTCACTTGAGGATCTTGCTCTAGGAGCCACAGAAGAACTCCCCTCCGAAATGCCCGACACGGAAAAGTTTGAGTTCTTCCTTAAAACCCTAACCGCATTACTTGATGCCGGGGTAATCGTCCTTCCCGCCACCAGCAAGCTCCCGAATTAAACGCCCAACCCTTCGTGACGCAACAGCGCCTGCTTCTTCTTTAGCCCACCGCGATACCCGGTAAGCTTTCCCGAAGAGGAGATAACCCTATGGCAGGGGACCGCGAGGCAAATCGGATTCTTATTACACGCCATGCCAACCGCGCGCGCGGCTTTAGGGCTCCCAATTTTACGGGCGATATCGCCGTAGGAGGCCGTCTTCCCTGGAGTGATTCTAGTTAGCGCCTTCCATGCCTTCTGCTGAAACGGTGTGCCTTGCGGATCGAGTTTAATCCTTGATAACGCCGAGAGGTTTCCAGCTAGATAGCTCTTTAGATGCTTTATAGTCTCGGCGCATATTTTTATAGAGGCCGGAGTCTCCTTAAGAGTCGGGGAGAGTTCGCTCTTTTCAAAGGTAAGCGCCGTCACTCCTTTGTTCGAAGCCTGAACATAAATGGTACCGAACTGGGACGCCAGTGCCTGGGCTTTTAGTGTTGCCATCTCGCCACCTCTCCTGTTTGCCTTAGCTGTATTTTGCAAATGCCAGTTTAATTAGTGCCTGTTGTTCCATGGCGTGCGCCTTGGGAGAGCCGGTAGCGGGACTAGCGCTCGCTGAGCGGCGGACGGTGGAGACATGTTTTCCATCGGCCAGCTGTTCCAGCTTCGGACGGACAAAGAACAAGGCCCCCATGTTATCCGGCTCTTCTTGGACCCAAATCATAGTAGAGGCGTTTGGATAACGCGAAAGTAACTGGTCGATTTCCTCCTCGGGGAACGGATAGAGCTGCTCGATTGAGATAATCGAGGTATTAGTGTCCTGCCGATTGGCCCGCTCGGCTCGAAGCTCGTGCACAATTTTTCCGGTGCAAAAAAGAATTCGTTCCGCACTTTCGTATTCTGCTGCATCCGGGACAGCGTTTTGAAATGTTCCCGAAACCAGGCATTCAACAGGGGAGCAGGCCGGCGCCGCTCGCAACATGCTCTTAGGAGTAAAGATCACAAGCGGCTTTCGCCACTTTCTCAGAGCCTGTCTCCTTAGCAGATGAAAATACTGTCCCGCCGTTGAAGGCTGGCAGACCTGCATATTGTCCTCGGCGCAGAGCTGCAAAAATCTCTCAACCCGGGCGCTCGAGTGCTCCGGCCCCTGACCTTCAAAACCGTGTGGCAAGAGGAGCACGACTCCAGAGAGCAGACCCCACTTATCCTCTCCTGCTGCAATAAACTGGTCGGTGATAATTTGTGCGCCGTTTACGAAATCCCCAAACTGCGCCTCCCACAGAACCAGCGCCTCGGGGTAGTCTCGGGCATAGCCGTACTCAAACCCGAGCACCGCTGCCTCCGAGAGGATTGAGTCGTAGACGGCAAACCGCGCCTGATTGGGGTGTAAGTTTCTAAGCGGTAAGTATTCCGCGCCGGTCTTTGTGTCGTAGAGCGCGGCATGCCGATGGTTAAAAGTTCCGCGCCGGGAGTCCTGGCCTGTGAGCCGCACCGGAATGCCGTCCCAGAGAAGTGAGCCAAACGCCAGCGCCTCAGCCGTGCCCCAATCTACGGCGCGTTTACCTTCAGCCATCTCGAGCCGTTGTTCGATTAACTTTTTAAGCTTCGTGTGCGTAGTGAACTCGGCTGGTGTGGAGGATAGAACCTTGGCGATTTCGACTAGTCGCGCATTATCAACCCCGGTTGTGACCTCGTAATCCTTACTATAGGCGCCACCGAAATAGTTGCCCCAATAGTCAGGCAGAGAGAAGAATGACGGCTGTTTGGTCATTGCCTGCCCGCGCTCTTGCTCAGACTTAAACCCCTCGATGGTCTGCTCTTCGAGAGTTTTTAGCTCTTCTTCCTTGAGGCCGAGCTTCTTCCCGTAGCCGACAAAGAGCGGTTCGTGGTCATGAATCTGCTGGTAGAGTAAGGGCGAGGTAATCGTCGGATCATCAACCTCGCTATGTCCGTGCCGACGGTAGCCAATTAAGTCTATCACTACATCACTTTGGAAAGCGCTCCGATAACGGGTAGCAATTTGACCAACGCGCGCAACGTCCGTTAGAGACTCGGCGTCGACGTGAAAAATTGGGATAGGAAGCCGCTTGGCGATGTCCGTTGCGTAACGAGAAGAGTGCAATGACTTAGGCTCAGCGGTAAAGCCGATTAGATTGTTGGCGATAATGTGAACTGTACCACCAATTTTAAAGCCCCGCATGTCGGCCAGATTAAGCGCTTCGGCTGTAACACCTTGTCCGGCAAATGCCGCATCGCCGTGAACCAGAATAGCGAGGACTTTCTTGTGGGCAGTGTCTTCAAGCCGCTCCTGCCGGGCTCTTACTCGACCCATCAAGACCGGGTTTATCGCCTCAAGGTGGCTGGGGTTTGAAGCCAAGCGCACCTGAAGTTCCTTGCCAGAGTTAGTCTTGTAAATTCCGGTGGCACCTTTGTGGTACTTAACATCGCCACTACCTAATACACTCTTGGGGTCGACATCCTCAAACCCAGCGAAAATGTTCGAAGCCGGAGTCTTGGCCGTATGGAGCATGACATTTAACCGTCCGCGGTGCCCCATCGCGAGCATGACAATTTCAACCCCATCATCGGCGGCGGTATGGATAATTTGGTCTAAGAGTGGAACCAGAGAGCAAAGTCCCTCGAGAGAAAAGCGTTTCATGCCCACATAGCGGGTGTGTAGAAAACGCTCGAAGAGCTCGGCGCTCATTGTGCGCTCCAGTAAAAAGCGCTCCTCAAGAGTTGACCCTTGGCTCTCCAAGGCCTCACTGACCCAGCTTGTGCGCTCGGGGTAGGGCATATGCATGAACTCGGCGCCGACACTGCCGCAATATATCTCCCGCCATTTTTTCGACTCTGGCCCGGAGAGCGCGTCTAGTTCGGCATGGGGGAAGGGCGGTATGCGGTTAAATTGGTCGAGCTTGGCTTGTAGGTAGCCCCAACGACGAAATGTTTCTGCTGTGAAGTCTTTTTTCATTCTTTTTAGTGATTTAACCTAATCTATCCCCGAAACTATGTTTTGTGCGCCCCGTGTTATGCCCAAAGTTAATATCTTCAAAGATATATAGTCGGCAATGAGGGATTCCCGAGTAATCCGCTCAGTTCGCGACCTAACTTTGCGCATGTCTTTATCGGGGGCGTCTGCGTGCTATACTTGCCGGCACGTAATTGGTCAAGAACTGGAGGGCGAGGAGTTGAGGAAGATTTTGGGGTATCGAGGGATCGGTGGGAAATTATTTTGGTGCGGGGTGCTTCTTTCAATTTGCACCCTGTTGCTCCAACCAGCGAGCGCTCTCGCTGAGCGCCCGGTGATAATGGTATCAGTGCCACCACAGGCCTACTTCGTAAATCGACTCGCCCCCGGACTAGTTGAGACAGCAGTGATGATCCCTGCTGGGGCGAATCACGAAACATTTGAGCCGACCATGACTCAGCTCGCGGAGCTTTCTCGCGCTAGTCTTTATATAAAGGTTGGACATCCGCAGTTTGAGTTTGAGGTGAACTGGGTTGATAAGCTGCTTAAAGATCAGCCTGCGCTTAAAGTAGTTGATTGCTCGAAAGGGGTCCCCATAAATACCGAGGACCCGCATATCTGGCTTTCCCCTAGGCTCGTTAAGGTTATCGTTAGTAATATCGCGGAAGCCCTCTCCGCACTGCTTCCAGAGCACCAACAAGATATTTCGCGAAATCTGGCGGCCTTGATTGTTGAAATCACTGGCTTAGATTCCAAAATTCGCGAGAGCTTACTTCCATATAAAGGCCGATCATTTATTGTGTTTCACCCGGCCTGGGGTTACTTTGCTGAGGAATACGGACTTAAGCAGCTCTCGATGGAGAAGCGCGGCAGGGAGCTGGGGATGAAGGAGTTGGCGGAGCTTATCGCCGAGGCGAAAAGCGCTGGGATGAAGACCATCTTCATCGAGCCCGAGTTCTCGACAGAGTCCGCCAAGGGGCTCGCCGCCGAAATCGGTGCCCGCACCCGGGAGTTAAATCCGGTGCTTGAAGACTGGTTTGTGAATATGAAAAGTGCCACCTTGGAAATTGAACAGGCCTTAGCAGAGCAGCGTCCAGACCAGAGCCGAGAGCGCAAATAAAGTAACCGTGACCACCCCAGCCATTGAAATCAAAGACCTCTCGCTCGCTTTTCGCGGTGCTACCGTCTTAGAGAATATCAATCTCTCTCTCGACGAAGGGGACTTTCTCGGACTCATTGGCCCAAACGGTGCTGGAAAGACAGTTTTCCTAAAGATAATCCTTGGAATCTTAAAGCCGGACTCTGGCACGGTGAAGATTCTAGGCGGAACGCCGGAAGAGGCGCGCGGAAGAATTGGGTATGTGCCGCAATATGCGCGCTTTGACGCAGACTTCCCCATTACTGTTTTAGATGTGGTGCTGATGGGTAGGCTGGGCCGGAGCCAGCTGTTTAAGTTTTTTACCGCGGAAGACCGTGAGCGAGCATTTTCAGCGCTTAAGCGGGTGGAGATGGAGAGTTTTGCTACGCGGCAGATTGGTAAACTCTCCGGCGGCCAGCTACAGAGAGTGTTAATCGCACGGGCGCTAGCGGCAAGCCCGAAGATCCTGCTCCTTGATGAGCCGACCGCAAGTCTCGACACCAATATCGGCAAACATGTCTACGAGCTGTTAAGCGAACTCTCGTCTTCGATGACTATTATTCTGGTCTCACATGATATCGGAGTCATCTCCTCGCATGTAAAAACCATCGGCTGCCTTAACCGTCGGCTTCATTATCATAACTCGCGGGAAATAACCGGGGCGATGTTGGAGGAGGTCTATGGCTGCCCGGTAGATTTAATCGCGCATGGCCACTCGCACCGGGTGCTTTCCGACCACCATCACCACGAGCACGAGGAATAATTGTGATAGCCGAAGCCCTATCATTACCGTTTTTCGAACACGCCTTGCTAGCGGGCCTGTTGGCGAGTGTCGCCTGCGGAGTGATTGGCACTTACGTAGTGGTAAAGCAGATGGCGTCAATCTCCGGGGGACTCTCGCACGCAGCTTTTGGCGGTGTGGGGTTAGGGTATCTGCTGGGCTTTAGCCCGATGCTAGGGGCGGTTGGGTTTTGTCTGGTTTCGGCGATGATTATCGGAGTTGTTTACCGTCGCCAGCGAAGTAATCTCGATACGCTAATCTCGATGGTCTGGTCTGTGGGGATGGCGCTTGGGATTTTATTTATATCGCTAAGCCCGAACTACGCACCGGAGCTTACGAGTTATCTGTTTGGTAGTATTTTGTTCGTTCCGACTGATTATCTGGTGCTGGTCGGGGTGCTGGACCTGGTGATTATCTCGATTGTGGTGCTGCTCTACAAAGAGTTTCAGGCCGTAGCCTTTGACGAAGAGTTCTCCGAAGTCCAGGGCGTGCCGGTGGAGCCGGTGTTTTTAGTGCTCCTGGCGCTTTCGGCTTTGGCGGTAGTGACGCTGATTAAAGTTGTGGGGGTGATTCTAACTATCGCCTTACTAACCACCCCGGCAGTCATCGCCCGCCACTGGGTTCATAACCTCGGGCGGATGATGTGGATCTCGACTCTAATCTGCATGGTCTGCACTACAGCTGGGCTTTTTCTCTCCTACTATCTGTCATCCGCCTACAGAATCAACGCGCCGACGGGGCCGTTGATAATTCTCTTGGTGGTGACGTTGTTTGCGGTATCCTTAACCGCGCGAAACTTAGGCGGGCGAAATTAGAAACGGAATAAACATCAAACTCACGTATACAATACGTGCAAACACGTACAACTTTTGATCGGCCTGCGACTTTCAAACGACTCAATCCTGTGGTTAGGATATCTCCCGGCGGCTGAGTGCCGACAGTTTAGTTCAAATTAGGTTGGGTCGACCCAACCTTCTCTCCGGTTCTAGAAAGGTTTTTTCGTTTATCTTTATAGATTTAATTTCTAGCGGAGAACTTCTATGTCATTCGCGTCACGTTTACGACGAATCTTTTCGAATCAATTTCTAATATTCACGTTTTCTTCAATCTTCCTTTTCCAGTTTTCCATAAAATCAGCGGATGCCTTTCCGGCGGACTTCGATGGGGATGGTAAGAACGATTTAGCAGTATGGCGTCCCAGTGGGGTAGACCAGGGCAAATGGTTTGTGATGCCCTCTTCGGGCACTTGCCCAAAGATTATGTGTACACCCTCAACCGCTCCTTGTGCGCCGTATTATTATGGTGGTTGCGTATTTCAATGGGGACTCACAGGCGATCAGCCCATATCTGGAGACTTCGATGTTGATGGCAAGGCTGACTTCACAGTTTTTCGACAAAGTAATCTTACCTGGTACATTTTTTATTCTTCCGGCTCATCTGTGACAGTTAGTTTTGCGGGAGGGGGAGGCGATTTAATAGACGAGGCTGATATTAATGGAGATGGTCGTTCCGAAATGATTCTTATGACCAATCCTTATGGGAACAATCAGGCAACTCTTAGTGTGAGGTATTACACACCGGCACAGGGGATAGTTGTGGTCTCTTATGTTGTTGGATTGGAGAATCCAGGAGTCGGAATTAGTGAAGTAACTCTGCAATCTGCAAATTATAAGAATACTAGCCCGAATCCTGAACCAGCCTTTTCTTGGTACAGGACAGTTAATTTTGCAACTTACGATTATCTAGAACGCTGGCAGGAACGGAATACTGATATCGGTTCTGGGGCCCAGCAGCCCCTCAGTGATCGATACATGAATACTGGCCATCATCCTTTCCCCATTTTAAAACGTGGAGACTTCGGAGGTAATGTGGCGAACCTTTCCGATTTCACTTCTTGGACACCATGGACTGGAACCTGGAGGACTGATTTTAATGGGGGAGCGCCCGCACCAGTGACGACACAGTGGGGACTAAATGGAGATGTTCCGCTTACCGGTAAGTTTGATTCAGATCAGATTGCCGATTATATGGTTTGGAGACCAGGAAGTGGAATCTGGTATCTCAAGCCTTCGTCTGGGACTTGTCCGAAAATGTTTTGCACTCCAAATACAGCGCCTTGTGCCACGTTTTATTACGGAGGTTGCTATAAGCAGTGGGGATTATCTGGTGACGTACCTGTCGATTAAGTTAATTGGTTAAAAATCTTGGCCACAACATTAATAAACGGAATACTATTATGAAAATAAACGTCTTGGGATTTTTTTTAGGCGCTATGATCCTTTGTCCGGAAACATCATTGGCTTGTAGTCAACTGACGGTTGACATAGGAGGGTCGCTATCTGCGGATGCTCAAATAATATACTCGACAAAACCAGAAAAGATAACTTCCGATGATGCACCTGTTATTAGAGTTCCGCTGGATGATATCAACGGGGATCAAACGGTCTTGATGCTTAGATTAACCCGCGCGAATTCTGATGTGTGGCGGATAGATTTTTATAATGATCTTAAATCAGATACTGCCGTGGAAAGTTCGGATTTCCAAGGTCCTGATGCCCAAATTAGATTTGACTCATATGGGAAGCAGGAATTCCCGGTAGTGCTTCCATTTCTCCCTGGATCTAAAGACAACGATGTCGCGAATAGTAATGTCCAGGTGGTTATTAGAGATCTAATCTTAACTAAAGGTTCGAGCGAATTGAAGATTATTTCTTCAAAAAAGGAAGAGGCTGAATGTTTTGAATCTCCCAAGGCCGTTTATACAAAGAAGGAGCCAGACAGCGAGCGGGATGAACTGAATCCGATCGTCGGAGAGGAAGCCTACGAGGCCTATCTTAAGTAGGCCCTAACTTTTAGCATAACATTAGAACAGCAAAATTATAACGACGCTGAGCGATCCACCTAAGGTCGCCCTATTTTACTGTGACGGCGAATCACCTAGGGGAATATCAGTAGAGAACCCCCACTGTTTTTGAATTAGCAATCCGTCGAATGATGACTTGGAATAGAAACTACCATCACTAGGGCGCCAGACAGTGAGATCCTGTTTTCCATCACCGTCGAAGTCGCCTTTTATGGGGCGATCACCGGGGAGGCCCCATTGTTGTGCGGTACCCACGGTGCAGTCGAAATTGGTCGATGAGCTGCATATATACCAGTTTCCGTTTGAGGGGCGCCAAACAACAAGGTCAGACTTTCTATCTCCATCATAGTCGCCAGGCATCGGATGATCTCCCGGAAGTCCCCACTGTATCCAGAGGATGCTGGGGGGTACGGCGTTGCTTGACGATTTTAAAACTGCCCAGTAACCAATTGAGGGTCGGTAAATTGCAAAGTCGTCTTTGTTGTCACCATCGAAGTCGAGCCTGCCTTTACTGAAGCAGCTGAATAAACATTCTCGCGTAATATTAGAGATGTTTGATGAAGTGGCTAATTGAGTAAATGCCGAAAGTTCAAAATAAATAGTGCTTGGTGCTGCACCATTAGTCCAATTTATACTATTAGTTGGCACTGAAATGGGGAGTCCATCTAACACACCCGAATTGGAAAAGGCTAAAGGGAGGGAGCCATCATAAACAGCACTCGGCACCCCTGCGGTCCCTCCGACTTCAGCACCGTCCACATACCACTGCACTCGCCAGATTCTAATATCGGTATGGAAGAAGGCGATTAGAATCGCGTGATCCGCGTTTTGCGAATCTGTAACCTGCACTTCGGAGGTGAAACTCGCCGCAGCATTTATTGCGGCAAATGACCCTGGGTTTATTGAAGGAGTGTCATCAGCAGCTGTCCTAGAATCGAGATTACCTGCCAACGTGACCCGGTCCGTGGTATCAGCATTAGCTGGGCGTGGAAAAAGTGTCAGTGCAGATATTAAAACGCATATTGCGAAACTGAGTCTCATAATTGGAGCCCTTATTAGGTATAGGGTGAAATTGTTGGCTTATTGTCTCATGGAGGAAGAGAGAAAAACAATTAATAAGTTCAAAGTATGTCCAACCTATCTATAACTCTCGCGAAAAGCCGCTGAGTTTTCTCTTTATTCACTTTACATTACTGTGACGGCGAATCCCCTAGGGGAATATCTGTAGAGAATCCCCACTGCTTTTGAATTAAAAATCCGTTGAAGGAGGACTTGGAATAGAAACTTCCGTCAATAGTGCGCCAGATTGTGAGATCCTGTTTTCCATCGCCATCAAAATCGCCTTTTATCGGTCGGTCCCCGGGAAGTCCCCACTGTTGAACGGTTCCGACGGTACAGTCGAAGTTCGTCGAGGAACTGCAGATGTACCAGTTACCGTTTGAAGGTCGCCAGACGGCTAGGTCCGTTTTTCTATCGCCGTCATAGTCGCCGGGCATCGGGCGATCGCCCGGAAGTCCCCACTGAATCCAGAGAATGCTGGGGGGTATGGAATTGCTCGACGATTTCAGAACCGCCCAGTAACCAATTGAGGGTCGGTAAATTGCAAAGTCGTCTTTGTTGTCGCCATCAAAATCCAGCCTGCCTTTACTGAAGCAGCTGAATAAACAATCCTGAGCGATGCTGGAGATGTTTGATACTGATGCTAGTTGGGTAAAGGGATAGAAGTTAAAATAGATAGCATTTGGTCCCGTACCCGTCCAAGTAACGCTTGCTGTCGTCTCTGAAATTGGAGGTATCGGCCCGACTCCGGAATTTGTGAAACCGAGAACGAGCGGCGCGGCAAAAATGTAGCTCGGAACCCCTGCTGTGCCACCTACATCAGCGCCATCCACATACCCTTGTACTTGCCATGTATCTACCGCAGTATGGAAAAAATAAAGTGTGAGACTGTGGGCTGCGTTTGCCGGATCCGCAACCTGGACTAATGAACTAAAATCGGCTGCTGCGTTTAGCGCCGCGAAAGATACAGGATTTATTGGCACATTGTTTGTGGCTGGAGTTCTGGAATCAAGATTGCCTGCCAACGTGACCCTGTCCGTGGGGTCAGCAAAAGCTGGGCGCGAGAAAAGGCTCAGTGCCGAAATTAGCCAGACAACTGCGAAGAGGAATCTCATGGTAGAAGCCCTTATTGGAGGTAGGGTTTAGATTGTTCCGTCGTTGTCTCATAGGGCAACTCTGAAAAACAATCGCTAAATTCCAGTTAGAACTAACACACCTATAATTTTCAGCTTATCATACGCTAATCCAGTCCTAACTAATAAGTCCTAGCAATATTCTTGCAGAACGCTAATTAAACCGTTCTTTGAATTTCCTTTCTCCATATGGGTGGGACCCGATTCTGGGTTTTCACGAAGGTTCTCTATCGCTTAAGAACACTAACGGGAGTCTGTCATGAGACACTCAACGTTTGCGCTTGGCACGGTCAGGGCGTCGCTCATCGGGTATGCGCATGACCGGTTTCACGTTGTGATGGTTAGCTCGCGTACGCATCTCGGACAGCTGGTATTCCCGAACGGCCGTGTTCGGTTCGGTCGGGAGGGGTACGACGAAGCTGCACGGAGGCGCTTTGAAGCCGAGTCCGGCCAATCCGTCCAAGGGGCCATTACCGACTTTACCTGCCTGGTAAACCCGCCGGGAAAGCCTCGGACTATGACTTTGGCGAAGTACGCAAATGGTGTGCGGCCTCCCCCGAAACTTGCCCAACTCGAGTTTCCCGTGGTCTGTCTCTGTGATTTCGTCTTTAGCGCAGCCGTTTCGACAAAGCTGCGGCTCAACGAAGCGCTACAGCACGGCAGGCGCGAGGTGATCTTGGTCGATGCACGGAAAATAGCGCCAGAACTCGTCGCCAAGGGACACGACCAAATCCTGCGCGCCTGGGTGCGGTTCGTCGAGAAGGGAACTTTGCCGCCAAACACCATGCGGCCGATGACTTTGCGCCGCAGGCGATAGGCGGCTGAGACAATAGGCAGGGGACGGACGCTTCTCATTGACGCTTGTCAACAATGAGGCGCCCGTCTCCCTGCTGACACGAGTGGCTAACACGAGGTTTTTTGATCGGAGTCTCTCCCAGACCAGCTAATCTATTCCTTGCAAACTTCTTATTCCGCCGTAACTTTTTGCCACTAGACTTCTGCCTGGGTTCTAAAAAACAATTTCGTCGGGAGGGCCAGATATTTAGCTCTGAGCACGAATATGTCGAACGTCACTCTGGCAGGGTCTTAAAGGAACGACTCTTCGCGGATGCGCTACTCAAAAAAATACTTCCCGGTCACGACGAGCGCCCTGGGGTGCTGTATCGGAACTTAACCAAGCGCTCCTGGCCCACAACTCTACTGGCGTTTCTAAACTACGACCTGCCCTATGGGGCTGAAATATTCGGTAACAAAAACTTTCTCAAAGTTGCCGGAGTAAACTTCTCCGAGTGCGTTAAGAGCCCAGGTGAATTTAGAAACCTAAGGGAGGTTTTTGAGAGGCAGATTAGGTTCTGGGAGTTTCGTCCGATGCCAGAGCGCGAGGATGCCGTTCTTGCACCTTCGGACTCGCGAACTCTAGTGGGAGCCCTGGCTGAGAATTCTTCGCTGTTTATTAAGGAGAAGTTCTTTTCGCTTTCCGAACTTTTGGGAGAACGCTCAAAGTGGACTGAGTTCTTCCAAGCCGGTGACTTTCTTATTTCACGGCTTACACCGGAAAAATATCACTACAATCATGCACCAGTCGCTGGTCGCGTTAGGGATGTTTATGAGGTGGACGGCGCATTCAACTCCTGCAACCCCGGAGCGCTAATTAGGCTTATAGAGCCTTATTCCAAGAATCGGCGGGTAGTCACGGTTATAGATACCGATGTGCCGGGTGGCACCGGAGTTGGTCTGGTGGCCATGATTGAAGTAGTGGCACTGATGATCGGAGAGATTGTGCAGTGCTATACTCCAACTCGCTACGACGCTCCACGCGAAGTAATGCCCGGCAGCTTTCTCGAGCGCGGGGCGGTAAAAAGTCTATTTCGGCCTGGGAGTAGTACTGTGATCCTACTTTTCGAGAATAACAGAGTAACCTTTTCTCAAGATTTAGTGGCGAACCTTAGTCGCCCGGGCAGAAGCCGGTTCGCGGGGTCCTTTTCAAAACCACTTCTTGAGACTGAAGTGCAAGTCCGTTCTGAAGTAGCAGTTCCTAGCAACTCAAAACGAGGTTAACGTCATGCACAACTTACCGGAACTTTTCGTAGTAGGTCTTGGCGCCGTGCTGTTTCTCGTCATTTCATGGGGTGTTAAATACCTTCCCAGCGAAGGCTGGCAGATACTTGCGGCGATACCCAGAGAGAAGGGTGTGACTGGGGTTTGGCGAGGGCTGAATCTCACTTATTACGGAGCATTTATTGCAAGCTCGATGGTTTTTGGCTTGATGATGCTTATTGTACTTTTGGGTTCAGTCGGAATCACTCTGCTCCAGGCATTAGCGGTTGCCGTGCCAATTATTATCTTCTGCATTCCGCTCTCAAGGTTGATTGCGCTAATTGTCGAAAAGCGGAGGGGGACTTTCACGATGGGAGGAGCTGGGTTTGTGGGATTTATCATCGCTCCATGGGTGGTATTGGGAATTAACAGCTGGCAGGGTGAAACTTCCCGCGAGCTTTCGGTAATTGCGGCGCTCGCGGTCATGACGATTGCTTATGCATTTGGAGAGGGGCTTGGTCGGCTAGCCTGTATTAGTTTCGGCTGTTGTTATGGCAAGCCACTAGAGCAAACTCATCCGGCAATCGCCAAATTTTTCAGCCGCATGGCGATGGTATTTACCGGGGAGACAAAAAAGATCTCTTGGGACGGAGGGCTAGAAGGCGAGAGGGTGATTCCAATTCAGGCCGTCACCGCCTCTATCTATGTTGGGACGGCGCTTGTCGCTACGCTGTTGTTTTTGCGAGGACATGATACGAGCGCTTTTGTTCTAGCTGCAGTGACTACTCAAGGATGGCGCGTGTTGTCGGAGACCCTGCGAGCTGACTTTCGCGGGAAAACTGGGATTTCGAGCTATCAGCTGATGGCGCTCCTACTAATACCTTATTCATTAGGACTGGCACTCTTCTTTGGAGAGCTTCCGGCGCAAGCGGTGGACCTAATCTCCGGTGTCGCTGTTCTTTGGGATCCGAGCCTAATTCTTGCGTTACAGCTACTGTGGATCGGTTGCTTCTACTACTATGGAAGGAGTGTGGTTACGGGTTCCACCCTACGGTTCCACATTAATCGCAACTAGCTTCGGTATGACTAGAGCAGCTGTTCCTTAATATACGGAGTGAGGTTTTTTTCAGAGCGTCTTGCGGTCCCCCGGAATTCCCAACCCCTTAATTTGTTCCAGAACGGAGCAAGGTAGCGGTTCTCATTACCACCTAATTCGGTAAGCCCCTCTGCGGCAATTTCTAGGATAGAGGCCGTTACCTCAAACACAGTAAGCGGCCCGACATGTCCCGAAAGACCATCGTCGATGGCGGTTCGAAGTAGCCCCTCGATGGTTTCCCTTTTCATTGAACTGAGAAGAGCATCCAATTTACTCAATGCCCAGGAATTGTAGAATAATCCCCGCACCAGCGCACAGGCTGCCAAGGAGGATTCAAAGCCACTCATATCAAAAGCTCTAATTTCCAAATAACTTCGCAGTCGCACCCATGGGAAAAGGGTTGAAAGGTGGAGTTCCCAGTCTTTTTCTAGTTGCTGGGGAGAAATATCATTCTCAGCGACAAAATTTTCAAAGGTGGTGTTCAGTAACGGGAGCTTATCCCCGTTTCTTTCGACAAAGTAAACGGGGGCTGAGAGCGCCCAGTCGATATAATCCTGGAAAGTGCTGCGCTTGTTGAAAACGAACTGCGGAAGCCCAGTGCGGGAGTTGTCGGTTTCAGTCCAGACATGTGCTCGGTATGAGGCGTGACTAGAGATTGTCCCTTCGGCCAGACTTGAGTTAGCGCTGAGCGCTATAAAGGACGGAGTGCAAAGAGAGGCTAAGCGCAGTTTCCGCATCGCGTCAGCTTCGGAGCTGTAGTCAATCGCGACCTGGGTAGAAGCTGTGAGTTTCATCATCTTTCGCCCGGAGGCTCCAACGCGCGGCATGTAGGAGTACATAATTTCGTAGCGCGACTTTGGCATCAGCTCTACGGAATCCGGAGTTTGGTACGGGTGGTAGCCCAAAGGCAGGACGCCAAACCCGAGTAAACGTGCGGCTGCTATGAGCTCGCGGAGGAAGTTCCAAACCAGAGGCTCGAGCTGGGTGACGGAGGCTACGGGGGGGCTTGAGTATTCAATAACTCCCCCGGGCTCGATCGTAACCTGCTCGGAGTGTCTCTTAAGCGCAATCAGGTTCTCGCCCTCATAAATCGGGTACCAGTGGTGTTGTTTTATTAGATCCTTTAACAACTCCTCAACTCCACCGCGATATGGAATCATCCGCAGCGATTCGCGGTCTACCACTATGAACTCAAGCTCGGTTCCAAGTTTGAAGTCGGACTCGCGTCGTATACCAGCCTTGAAGGGCCGTGAAAAATCAATCTGTGGGAATTCTGCTGAAATTTTCCCGTTGAGATCGGAATCTAGAGTGCTAATTTCTGGTAATAACGTTTCTAGAAAGAGGTGCTGATACATGGCAATAAGTCTCCAGGGTGTTGGGTTTTGGGAAACCTCACGCCGAACTATGGCAGGGGAATGTTTTTGACGGACTAGATTGAGATGAGGAATTTAGTAGCTGCTTGATATGACGACCTGCAGGGGCAGGTTTGTTAGAGAGAAACGAGAAGTGGATTAGAACCTAGTCAGAACCAGCTAGTCTGGGGTTAGCCTTCCGGCCGAACCCCAGACTAGCAAACCGCCATGGTAGTTCGCCCCTCGGAGCTGAGCCCGGCGGGTTCAGTGCCTCGACAGGCGGGACTCGGTGGGCCGGACGAGGATCTCGTCGTCGACCACCCGGCAGACGAGCACCTGCCCATCGGCGAGCTCGATTGTGCGTTCGACCCCCCGCTTGCCGGAGTTGCGCCGAAGCGCCCGACGGACCTGGCCCTTCACCCGCTCGGTGAGCGTGAGCCCATCCGAGGTCCTCACCGGCCTACGCAGCTTCGCCATCACGACCTCCCGCTGCCAATTCCCCGCGCAGCACCAACTGTTTGGGTATATCGGCGAAAAGACGGTTAACAATGGTCAACTGCCTGAGTTAACCGTCTTCTCGCCAGGGCATCGGGAAAAAACCAAAACACCACCTCCGTTTCTTTGTGACCGACAGGATCTTACGCGCCAGGTCGCAGAGAAACGGTGTTCTATATTTACTTAAAAGAGGGGATTTAAAAGAACGGAAAGGAGAAATTAGACTTTTCCCAAAAAAACGCAACTCACTACCAAGTGGCCGGATTATTCAGTATAATTCCCGCCATGAAAATTAAACTTTTTCTCCTTTATCTTCTGGTTTTAAGCCCACTAAGCACGCTAGCAGAGAACAGCGTACCCCCACTGAAAATCGGCTTTATTGGAGCCTTTACCGGGCCGGGGTCAATCTACGGCGTAGCCTCTAAAAACGGCATTCAGATGGCGCTCAGGGAGATACCAAACGGCACTCCGATTGAAGTCATCTTTGAGAACGATAACTTCGAGCCGGCTAACACCGTCACCGCTTTTAAGAAGTTGGTGGGAAGCGACAAGGTAGACCTTGTTATCACCATGGCCTCTACCCCTTCAAACTCAGTCGCCCCTTTAGCGGAGGCGGCGAAAGTTCCGCTTCTTGCCTGGGCTAGCGATCCGCGGGTGTCCCGCGGGCGGAATTACGTTATTCGCACCTACCCCAGCGGCCAGGAAGAGGGGAAACAGGCGGCGGCGGAAATTGTTCGGCGAAAGCTAAAACTCGGCTCGGCCTTTTATTCGGTAAATGATTACACAAATTCTGTTCACGAAGGGTTTGTGGGCGCGCTCCCACCGGAGCTTCTTGCGACGGATGAGGAGATGCCAGCGGACACCAATGACTTTAAGCCCGCGCTTTTACGAGCCAAGGCCAAAGGTGCGGCGTTCTATTATATCTGCCTAAACCCTGGGCAATCCGGACTCTTCGCTAAGCAGCTTCGGCAGTTAGGAATTACTGGGGAGATTGCGGGATGTGAGAATTTAAACAGCTGGGATGAGGTAAAACTCTCCGATAATGCGCTTTTGAGTAGCTGGTTTATTACGCTTCTTGTTCCGGAAGAGTTTCGTCAACACTACCGAGCTGAGTTCGGGGACGAAAATGTGCTCTCGGGCGCGGCTCTGCATTATGAAATGATTCGAATCTTGAGAGGACTCGGGGATAGGCGAGGTGGTGAGCAGATTATTTCCTATCTGATGGGTGCTGACACGAGCGGTGGGATGTTTAGTGGGGCTAAGTTTGTGAAAGTTGAAGGCGATCAGTTTTTTAAGACGGCGTTAAGGGTGAAGGAGGTGGCGGAATTGGCGGTTAAGGAGAGGTAGTTGGTTCGAGCGGCGGTGGTTGGGACCTAGCCCTTTACTAAGGCGAAGAGGACTAGCAGGGCTAAGACGGCGCCTACGGCTATTAGTCCTTTTAGGACTAGAATTCGTTTCCCAATTGCATCGACTTCGATTCCTTCTAGGGCGCTTTGGAAAACGCGGGAGTGGTGTAGTTCTCCTAGGTCGTTGGCTTTGGCTTCTAGCGCGGCGCGCATGAGGATAGAGGCTCTGAGTGGAGTGCTGCCGCGCATGATTCCTTTGCGGATGCCACTTCCTCCCTGTTCTTCGGGGTTCTGTTTTAGAGAGGGTTCCGCCCGACCATCTGAGTAGGTATGCACTACCTCCCAATTGTCATCTTCAGGATTTAGAGTTTTATCGTATTCAGCGCGACGTCGCTCATCGCTTAGGGTGCTATAGGCCTCGGACAGGCCTTTGAAAATATCGAGATGCTTTTCACTGGAAATTTGATACAGCCCCTGGGCCGAAACCGAGGCGTCGGGATGAAAGACAAGCGCTAGCTCACGATAAGCCTTTGTTATCTGCTCCCGTGTGGCGTTCTTAGGGACAAGCAGCCGCTCGTAGTAGTTCTTACTTTCGAAGTTTTGCATAATGACACCTGACCTACTATTATTCGGAAAGTTTCGCCTTATTCTTTAATTACTTATGGGCCTTAGGAGATTTTCAACAATGTCGATTCTCAAGGAATTCAAGGAGTTTGCGGTTAAGGGAAATGTAGTCGACCTAGCAGTCGGTATTATTATCGGCGGGGCCTTCGGGAAAATTGTCTCCTCCCTCGTCCAGGACGTAGTCATGCCACCGATTGGAGTCATCATCGGCGGGGTAGATTTCTCAAACCTAAAGCTAACTCTAAAAGCAGCCCAAGAAGGCGCCACCGCTGTGACCTTAAACTACGGCGCATTCCTCCAAGCCGTAATCGATTTCACAATCGTAGCCTTCGCCGTCTTCATCCTAGTAAAGGCCATCAACACCCTAAAAAAACAACAAGCCGCCGTCCCCACTCCCCCAACCACCCAAGAACTCCTACTAACCGAAATCCGAGACCTCCTGAAACAAAAGTAGACCAACAATACCCTTACCCCCCAAAAAGTTTTGAGCGGACCCCATACCTTCGCGATCCTTCGCCTAAAGTTCGCCTAAAGATCGCAGCGAGCGAGAGCGATGCGAAGCCGGGGTGGGGGTGAGTGAATTTTTTCTTTTGCGCAGGACGGGGGTGGGGGTAGGTGCAGAATTGGGACCGTCCTTTGCGGAGCAAAGGACGTCAACAATTTGCGGGG
>CAYMWO010000032.1:0-19456 GCA_964393905.1 uncultured Bdellovibrionales bacterium
GGCGCAGGTGCGGGTGCGGGAGCGGGAGCCGGTGCAGGCGCGGGAGCGGGAGCGGGAGACGGAGCTGGTGCAGGTGCAGGTGCGGGCGCAGGCGCAGGCGCTGGAGCCGGTGCGGGAGCAGGCGCGGGCGCTGGAGCCGGTGCCGGTGCAGGAGCAGGTGCAGGTGCAGGTGCAGGTGCGGGTGCGGGCGCTGGAGCTGGAGCTGGAGCCGGTGCCGGTGCGGGCGCTGGAGCGGGTGCAGGCGGCGGTGCCGGTGCTGGAGCCGGTGGGGGAGGAGGTGGTGGTGGGCCACTTCCTCCAGTCGCAGAGCTTGGCTCAGCATCTCCGCTACCACCGGTCCCACCTGTAACGCACATCGACGGAATCGGCTCTTTGGAGTCAATCGATTTAGAGGCAAGAGTATATTGGCAATAAATGCTCCGACCAAAGAGCCGAATCGCAGCAATCACAACTATCGCTACAACTATCGCGATAATTATGTACTCTGTGTTGCTCTGCCCACTAGAGCCCCACTCATTAGAGTCCCGTTGGGGTCTGCGGGGGTGTAACAACAACCTCTTCCGGCGCATGGCATGCAACTCAAAAATTTCGGAGACCAACTACAAGTTTAAACTTTCAGTCATCGAGTAACAACTACGTCGGTCCCGTTTTTGATGCAAGCATTCGCTCTATAATCCGTTCGTAACAATACCTGATAGTTTACAATTATCGTGACGAATTACAGTGTATGGTAGGGGGTGTTCTGGTAAGCCGAGTCTAAGCTCGGCTTATCACCGTTGGAGATCGGCCGAGGATCTCCCTTTAGTTCTGTTCAAGCGCCATCTTCGCCGCATGATGGTTAACCGCAGCTGCGGAAAGGGTCGTAATAGCGTTATAAACTCCGAGATTTGCAGCTGCACCTGGTAGATTAGTAGACTTGGAAACGCTCGTGCCATTTACTGTGCAGACAACTGCGCTACCCGAAGAATAGTCAACGCTGATTGTATATTCAGTCGAAACCGCTACTGCCACTCCCGTGGTTATGCAGCTGTAGTCTGTCCCGTCACCTGTGCAGCACAGCCAGTCTGTCGTGTTGCCGTTACCAGCGGTGTCGTAAGCGACCGTCATAAAATCCGTAGTACTCGCCGTTGTACCGGAAGTATTGGTTGCCAATAACGCTACGGTAGCCTCGGCCAGACCGACGGAGATTCTTCTAAGCGTAATCGCTGCATCGGTGCGAATTATCGTAGTGAATTTTGGCGCATAACCCGCACGGGTTTCTAGAAACGGCCCGGCCGTAATTCCACCCGTGTTGTTCGCTACCGCTCCAGTTGCCCAACGGATATACATCCTATTAGCGGCTCCCAGCGCGGCCTGCGCTGTAGCCGTACCCGTAGCGGCACCAAATGCTGACATACCGTAGTTTGTAAACGTTGTACCTGTGGTGGTGAGTGGCTGCGCGACTCCCATCCGACGGTTTAATACGGCATGTGGGGCGGTCCCTGTTCCACTCGCCACCCAGCTTGGATTAGCCGCTGCGCCATTTGTCTGTAGAACCCTTCCGGCAGTTCCCGCAGCAAGCCGGACCCAATCCGTTCCGTCGTAATACATGATATCGCCCTGGGCATCAGAGCCGAGTGCGATATCAGTTCCGTCGACGCTATTGTTCGCAATCGTGAGTGCCCCAGCGCTGTCTAGCGTTGCATCTCCTGAAATTGCAGTCCCGGTTGGAACGTTAGAAACATTACCTAAGAGAATATTACCCGCGGTCAGCGAGGCCATTTTACTAAAGCTAATTCCCGCTGCCGAATTTATATCCGTGTTAGCAATTGTATCGTTTAGGATGATTGTCGAATCTACTACACCGCTATCAGCTGTGGTCAGAAGTGTTCCCGTGACGTTAGGAATAGTAATTATATTGTCAGCTGCAGGCTCCCCAGCAAAAGTCAGAGTTGTTTGATTCCCGTCAACCACCGCCCCTTCGTAGACAAGCTTAGTGCCGTTATTAACCCCGTCAGTAAAGATATCGCCGCTTGTCGCATCTCCCACTGAGGTAACATCCGCAGTTGGAGCGCTTCCCGAGCTGGCTGAGGTTATCCGCCCATCGGCATCTACTGAAATTGAAGCCAAGGAGTAACTTCCAGCGGTGACTCCCGAACTTGCAAGTTCAGAAGCGCCAACAGCACCTGCTGAAATATTGCCTGCGGTGATCGTATTCGCGGCAATATCGTCTGCGATAATAGTGCCGTCTAAAACTTTATCCGTTGTGATTGCATCCGCTGCGATGTCTGCCGAGCCAACCGAACCGTCGGTAATAGCGGAAGTGCCTACGGAGGTAATTGAGCGCCATACGGCGGCAGTGGGTGTCACATCGAGAGCCACATAACCCTCTTGAGAGACGGTATCAATCCAGTGCGATCCGACAGAGTAGCCCAGAGCAGAATCGTCCGTTGCTGACGGGGCAGTAACAGCTGAGAGGTTATCTTTGATATACTCTTTAACATCTTCGCCAACAATTAGCCCTAAAGCCGCCTGCGCCCCTGGAATATTCGAAGCGCCTGTTCCGCCGTGAGTAATCGGAAGCACACCCGAAACCTCTGCGGAGTCCAAATCCACGGCGCTTGTGACAGAGCCACTACCAACAAACCCTGAGGCCACAGATGAGGCCATCGGATTAAACGTGACGCCGTCATTTGAGAACTCCCACTTGAGAGTTGTGGTGTTAAAACGTAGCGCCGGGTCTTGAGGCGCAGCGGTAGCGGCGATAATAAGTTTCGAAGAGCCGTCTGTTCCGTCGCCTAAGGTAAAGGAGTTATTGGAGTCAGAGAACGCCGCGAGATTTCCACTTGCGATAGGCTCTGTTAGATTGTCGTTTCCGATGGTGATGACACTTGCGGTTGTTAGGTAGTCACTTGCCGGGTGGCCGTTTAATCGATAGGCGTTAGCCGCTCGTGGGACATCGTAGATTGGAAAACTAGCAAAGCTCTGAAAGCCCTCGCCAGCGTCAATCCAAATTTTTAACAGCACATCTCCGGGGGTATCAAATGCGGCAATCGGAATCGGGCTCATCGTAGCTCCGCCTAGGTTCACCGAAAAATTTCCCCTGTTGACTTCAACGGCAAATCCCCCCGCGGGCTCTGCGCCATCGACTGAAGTTAGATCATTACTCCAGATTGTTTGACCGAGTGGATTAAGGAGCACGGCCTTCATTCCGGCTGTGCCGTTAAACAAATCTCCCTGAACACGAAGATTAGAGGAGAATGGAATCTGTAAAGTAGTGGGATCGTCCGCTAATGCGCAGGGCACCACGCCCAACACGATTGCCATTACTGTAAACAATGCAAATCTGAATAGCTTAAAGCTTTTACTGCCCATTGGATTATCGCACTCCCGAAAGCGACATATCGCCAGAATCTGACTGAACATTGAATCCGGAAACAGTGCCGCCAATTTGCATCACGATGTCATAGTCTTCACTGCTAGCAGCAATGACAGTTTGGCCAAAATCGGTATGCGCAAGTTCCTGTGGAGCTGCCTCGCCTGGCTCACCACCGGATCCGCCTGAGCCGTCTCCTGAGTGGTGACCACCACCGGCTGAACCACCGGAATCTGGTGTTTCACCTTGAGAGATGGTTGTTGTTGTGGTGCTTGAAGTTGATGGCTTAGATTTCGACGAATCTCCACTGCAACCCACAATTGGGGCCAGAGCGAAAACTAGAGCGAGATAAAAGAACTTAAACTTCAATCAAACCTCGAACGGACAGCAGCCCTCGTGACAATCAAAGGCGGTAATAAACCGGTTAGATTCGGCACGAGCCGAACCTAAGATTCTAGAGGTGTAGATGACGGCAAAAAGCAGGTGGTTTCTGGTTAGTATTGGCTACTTCGAGGTGGAAAAAGTGATTTTAGTCGTGATTTTAGCGAGTTGAGCCAGGTTTCCTCAGAATAGGCTAAAAAGCCGCTCCTCTTGGGCCCGCATTTTACGGGCTTTGGCAGGACTCACCCTCTCATGGTCATACCCCAGGAGGTGTAAAAGGCCGTGAATCAGGAGCCTAAGTAACTCCTCTTTAATAGTGACTCCTAACTCCTTGGCCTGGCGTTTTGTTGTCTCGAGTGAAATTACAATATCACCCAGGGTGTTTCCGGCGATTTTTCCGCCGACACCTTCACGCAGAGGAAACGATAAAACATCCGTAGGCTTATGCTTGCCACGGTAGCTTGAATTTAACTTTTTGATTTCCCGGTCGGTAGTAAAAAGGATGCTTAATTCCGCATCGCTACATTCCAAGGCGTTTAAGAGCTTCTTTAGGACTCGCTGCAGCTCCTTCCTTGGTAGGTGTCTCGCTAGAACGCTTGCCACCTGCGGCCTCACCAGTACTTCGAGTTCCATTACGCTTTGACTCCCCTTCGATGGCTGCCTCTTTATTGTCAGACTCAACTGAGCCTGTTGGCTCTCCCGCTATGGCGCCAGCCTCCTCCTCTTTATGAGCACGCTGCTCCTTTACCTTTTCGGCGGGCTCGGAGTATTCAATCCGACGATGATAAATTCCCGTAAGCACCCGGGTAAAGCTCTTAGCTATGTGATGCAGATCTTTTAGTGTTAACTCGCACTCATCAAGCTGCCCGCTGGTGAACACTCGGTTGATAATCTTCTGCACAAGCCCTTGAATTCTTGCCGGGGTCGGGTCGTGTAGAGTTCTAGAGGAGGCCTCTACGCCATCTGCCAACATTAAAATTCCAGTCTCTTTTGTCTGAGGCTTAGGTCCCGGGTAGCGATAATGGCTCTCGTCTACGACTTCCCCTTCCTCGGCCTCTTTGACCGCCTTGTCGTAGAAAAACTCAATCAAAGAAGTGCCGTGGTGTTGCGGGATAAAATCAATCAGTGGCTCAGGCAGCCGCTGCTGACGCGCCATTTCAATTCCGTCTTTAACGTGCGTGCGGATAATCAATGCCGACATCGAAGGCGTTAGCTTATCGTGCCGATTTTCGCGGTCTGCCTGATTTTCAACAAAGTAGCCGGGCTTCTTAATCTTTCCGATATCATGATAGTAGGCGCCGACCCGTGTCAGCAGTGGGTTTGCGCCGATGGACTCAGCTGCCGCCTCCGCCATCTGCCCCATCACCATCGAATGGTTCCAGGTGCCGGGGGCCTGAAGCGACAAGTCCCGGAGAAGCGGCCTATCAAGCGAGGCTAACTCAAGCAGTTTAATATCTGTAATGTATCCACCGATAAACTCCGCAAATGGCGCAAGGCCTGCGCCAAGAACTCCGGAGACCATACCGCCGAAGATAGCGCAGATTATTCTAACGGCGTTACCAGTCGCGTTTAGCTCCGGATAAAGTAGAAGAAAGCAGAGAACGACCGTTACGTTAAGGGCCGCAAGCTTTGCTCCCGCCGTCAAAAACGCCGAGCGCCGAGAGCAGCTGCTAACACAAAGTGCTCCGACAATATTTCCCAGAAAGATTAGCACCACAAGAATCAATGCATCTGGAAGGAACACTCCACTTAGCAGCCCAAAGGCGGAGGTGAACAAAAATACACTCGGTGCACCGAGGGTCACCTGCATTAGAATCCCGCCCGCTGCCACCGGTGTCGCCAGTAGGAACGATGTCACATCCACCTCAGAAAAGGCCAAGTTTAAGGAGTTACCCAAAACAGAGTTCACCTGAAACGCCATGAAGCTGCCGATGAGCGTTAGGCACATAAACGAAAGGTCTCGGAGCGATGGATTGAAATTCTTCCAGAGATTTTTCGTAAACAAATAGAGCAGGACGAGCACCAGGGTACTCAAAATCCAATATCCGGCGACTGTGCGCCAGTAGTTGGTCGAGCCTTGAAGCTCACGAAGTCGATTCAACTTACGGGCCTGAGCTGGAGTGATAAGGTCTCCAGCGCGCACAATCACCTCTCCCCGCCGTATCTGATAGTAAATCGTGTCAATTTGAGATTGGGCCTCTTTTATTCTCTTGTCTGTGTCCTCTCGATCGAAAACCACGTTCGGCTTAATCAGAGTGTGGGCGAGTTTATCGACTAGAGAATCAAAGGCCCCCTCCTTACCGGCGCGCCGTACTGGCGCGGAGGTCTCGAGCATCTCTACTGCATCTTTAAGGTCATAAAGCCTATTGATAGAGAAAATCTCGCTTTCGCTATTATCGGAATTTTTCTGCAAAACGGCGCCGTTTCCCCGAATGGCTTTCTGCAGTAACGCCTTATTGGCAATTATCCCCTTACTGACAACAGGCTGAAGTAACCTAGTGGCGGCCTCTTCAATCTTCGACCATTGGTTAACATCCAAAAGGACATCCCATTCAGGCTCAACCAGATCTAACTTAAACTGTCGTTCGAAATTTATTCGCTCAGTCGCTCCCAGCTCAAGCTTAATCCCGTCCCTCGCCCCGTCTTTTGCCGTCTCTTTTCCAGAAGCTGTGCTTAGTTGCCGCAGCGAATCAAACAGTGCTCCAAGCTGCTCAGACACACTGTTGGATTTTGAGTCGTCAATTTCAAAAACATATCTAACAGCATCCGCCGCCTCGGCCTTACGTTTTTCTGTGCTCTCAGTGTCCTCTAGGAGAAAATCTTTCGGTGAATGAACGCTACGGCGCGCAACCTCTCCCTGCAATTCAGAAAGACTGAACAGACCTCCAATCCAGGAAGTCATAGCAATTGTTAGGACCAAGGATGTAGCAAATAGCAAGCCGAGCTTTTCAAGCCACTGTAGCTTGGTATCCGGCTCAGCCAGAATTTCAGGAGCGGTCTTCATTAAATAAGTTCCTGGAAGCGCTTAAGCGCAAGCGGCAGTTTCTCTGGGTCCCCGCCACCGGCTTGAGCCAGATCAGCTCTTCCGCCGCCGCGGCCACCCACTACCTTTGAGATTTCCGAAAGCAAATTCCCCGCATGATAGCGGTCAAGTAGATCCTCAGTTACAGCCGTAAGCAGCACCACCTTGCCATCACTAACTGTTCCCAGCGCAATACATCCCGAACCGAGCCGCTGTTTTAGGTCATCCGCCAACTCGCGAAGCTCTTTCGGTCCGACATCATCCACCAGACTGGAGATAATTTTTACCCCTTTTGATGTCGTGACAACTCCCTCAGTCAAGTCACCGCCCTTTGAGGAATTTAGTTTTTGCTGGAGCCGGGAAAAATTCTTCTCCAGCTCACGGTTACGCTCCGCTAATCGCTCAACACGTTCCATAACCTCAGTATCGCTACTCTTTAGTAGCTGGGCGAGTGAGTGAATCCGCTCCTTCTGCAAAGCAACGTGCCGCAGCGCTCCCGGTCCGGCATAAGCCTCAACCCGGCGTGTACCGGCTGCGACGCTACCCTCGGAGAAAATCGAAACTAATCCAATATCCCCCGAACGCTCGGCGTGCGTCCCACCGCAGAACTCCCGTGAACGTGGGCCAATCTGCACCACGCGGACTAGTTCACCGTATTTTTCACCGAAGAGAGCCACGGCTCCTGTCTTTTTCGCTTCAGCCAGCGGCAATATCTCAGTCTGAACCTGGGCGTTACTAAGAATCAGCTCATTAGCGAGCGCCTCTATCTCTTGAAGTTGAGTCGCTGCAATCGGTTCAAAGTGTGAAAAATCAAAACGTAGCGAGGTGTCGGAGACGCGTGAACCGGCCTGCTTTACGTGGTCGCCCAAAACCTCACGGAGCGCAAGATGCACTAAGTGGGTAGCAGAATGATTAAGTCTAATCTTCCGCCGACGACTGGCTTCAATTGCCAACCGCACACCTTCGCCCTTATTAATCGAGCCGTCCATTACGCGGCAGATATGGACGTAGGTGTCGCCCGCGACCTTTTGTGTGTCTATGACATCGAGCGTGGCGTTATTCGAACTGATGCTTCCCGTGTCTCCCACCTGTCCGCCGGACTCGGCATAAAACGGGGTCTCGGCACTAACCAATGCGATTTCATCTCCCTCTTTAGCGGACTGAATCTCGCCTGTGGAGTTAAAGAGCCCCAACACTTGCGACTCGTATTCGTTAAACTCGTAACCGACAAACTTGGACGGAGTTGGTTTTACGCTCCGTTGTAGCACTAGTTCAATTTCCGAAGCCCGCGCGCTGCGTGAGCGTTCGCGTTGAGATTCCATCGCCCTACTAAAGGCATCGGTATCAACTGTTAGTCCCTCCGAGCGGACTAGGTCTTCCGTCAGGTCGAGCGGAAAGCCATAGGTGTCGTGGAGAGAGAAAGCTACATCTCCCGGGAAAATTCGGTGCGCCTCTTTCTTGGCGGCTTGCACTTCCTTTTTAAGAATCGAGATGCCGGTATCGAGTGTGACAAGGAATTTCTCCTCTTCGGCCTTGATAAGCTTTCCAATTTTATCCTGATGTTGAACTAGCTCAGGATAGGCTTGACCCATCGAGCTAATCACCTGCCCGGCCACTTGGTAGAGAAATGATTGCTTGAAACCTAACACCCGCCCGTGACGGCAAGCGCGCCGCACGAGTCGCCGCAGGACATATCCCCGGCCATCGCTTGAGGGATTGATGCCGTCAGCAATGAGAAAGCACGCGGCGCGGGCATGGTCTGCGATTACTCGAAGCGCTACGTCTGTTGCGTATTGCGGATCTTTCTCAGGATCCCGTGGGGTGTAGTCCCGCCCCAGATAACTCTTGCCGGAGAGCTTCTCGGTGAAGGCAATAATTCCGCGCAGCAGGTCTGCGTCATAGTTTGAATGCACGCCGGACTTTACCTGCGCAATGCGCTCAAGCCCCATGCCGGTATCAACTGAGGGCTTTGGTAACGGTGCCAGGTTTCCCTGAGGGTCTCGGTTATACTGCATGAAGACCAGGTTCCAAATCTCGATATAGGTACCGTCCCCTTTTCGAAACTCGTCCTCGCTTTGTCCGGTGAGATTATCGCCAAGATAATAGTGAATCTCCGTGCACGGTCCGCACGGGCCGGTGTCTCCCATGGCCCAGAAGTTATCTTCCTTGCCGCAACGGAGAATTCGACCGGGCAGCACATCTGTCAGCGTGCTCCAAAGTTTATCCGCCTCGTCATCTTCTTTATAGATTGTGACCCACAGTCGGTCCTTAGGCAGCGCAAGTGTGACAGTCAAAAATTCCCAGGCGAACTTAATGGCGTCGGACTTGAAGTAATCCCCAAAGGAGAAGTTCCCAAGCATCTCAAAGAAGGTCTGGTGCCGAGCGGTGCGCCCGACATTTTCCAGGTCGTTATGCTTGCCGGATATCCGCAAACACTTCTGGCAAGTAGTCGCCCGTGTATACGCGCGCTTTTCAGTCCCGAGAAAGCAGTCCTTAAACTGCACCATTCCAGAGTTAGCAAAAAGCAGTGTCGGGTCCCCCGCAGGAATAAGCGAAGAGCTCTCCACAATCGTGTGCCCCCGCTCCCGAAAAAACTCTAAGAATGCTCGCCTGATATCCTCGGTCTTCAATCCAGACTCCAAAGTTAAAATTTAGCCATACCCACAACCTCCCAAAAAGGCCCCTTTCAAAACAGTCCTCTAATTAGAGTAGGTTAAGTCGCCAAACATACCAGACTTTTATCGGGTCTCACATGTTTACTTCATGTAAAGCATGGGGAATGGAGATGGCTTGAGGTCCTGCTTATGCCGAACTAACGGGAATAATTGAGGATCCCCCGAAAAAATAGCATTCCCTGTAAAATTACCCTGATTTAAGAATTAAAAAAGTAATTTGGATTTAAATAGATATTGTAGACACGAAAGGACTCAAAGCGCCCCTCAGCAACTTCCCGTGACCCCGGTACACATGCACACCACCTCCCAGTCCATGCCCCGATCTTCATCTCGAATCTGCACAACCATCAGCTAGGCCCTGGGGGGAGTGGTTCGAACGAGACCGCGAACGGGGTGGTCCTTGGGGTGGGCGAGACGGAGGAAATTTTTTCGCTCAGATGCGAAAGCATCTGAAATTGCGAAAAAAGTTTCGGAGCGAGCAGGCGGGCGGCGCCAGCGCGAGAGCGGTCTCGTTCGAACCACTCCCCCCAGGGCCTTACCACTGCGGCCACGAGCCAAGATCTGAATTCAATTTTTCCTAATCTTTCCGAAAAACCGATTTCCTCAGATGTGTCACATCCGGCAGTAAAAAGTCCGGCTTAGCCTCCCGCAACACCTCTTCTTTAATCCCCCCACTCTTCACCGCCACCGTCGTCCCCACCCCAACCTTCGCCGCACTGGTAACATCCGTCGGCACATCCCCCACCATCACCGTCTCCGCCGGCGAGGCTGTCATCTTCTGACACATCTCCAAAATTGTCCCCGTTTTATCCGTCCAGTGAATATGTTTTCCGGGTCGGGTAATAATATGGGAGATGTGCTCGACTATCCCGGTATCGGCCAACTGCCCACGCAACTCCTCGGGTGCGGAGATTCGTGCGGTGACAATCGCCAACTCTACACCACTACCACTAAGCTCCTTTAACGCCTCCACTGCGCCAGGAAGCGGAGTAGGCTTAGGGAAGTTATGAAAGTCAAACTTCTCCCAGAAATTTACCGCAAACGTCTCCCTGTCGTCGTGTAAGACAAAGCGAAAATAGTCAAACAGCGAGAAGTGATGCGCCAGCTCCTCACGGCTAATAGGCGGATGGTCCAGCTCGGAGATGATGCGTACCGTCTCCGTGTAAAGATAGTCGTGATGGAAATCGATAAGCGTGCCATCAAGATCGAAAATAACTAATTTCGGATGCTGCTCTAAGCGCTTACTCATGGCTAAGAACAGTCAAAATCTCTAGGTACGAAGTCTGCGCAAACATATCAAACGGCTGAATCGTCTCCACTACCCAACCTTCAGAGACGAGCGCTTTTAAGTCGCGGACAAAGCTCGGTAGGTGACACGAAACCAGACACATGCGCTCCGCCTTAAGCATCCAGGTCAGCGGTCCCGTAAGCGGTCCCAAGCCGCTGCGAGGCGGGTCAGCGACAATCAGGTCGGGCTTGTCGCCAGGCTTCTCTAAAAATTTCTCCGTCGACGAGCAGACAAATTTCAAATTCTTCTCCAACGCATAATGCTTAACGCTCTGCAGCCCGAAGGAGATTAGCCGCTCGTCACAATCCACAGCTGTCACCCGCGCCCCCATGTTCGCGAGCGGCAAGGCAAAATTTCCAGCGCCACCGTATAAGTCAAAAACCTTCTTTCCCTGTAAGGCTCCTAGCCCTTGAATGACGTGGCTGATGAGTGCTCGGTTAATCTCGGTGTTCACCTGCGAAAAGTATCCGGCCGGAACGCGCAGCACTAAGCTTTCGGCCTCGTTTAGCGGAAGCTCCAGAATAAGGCGGCCGTACCCTCCAACCTCCTTTTCGCCTGCCATGAGCGAGACATTTTGAAAAAATGGCTTTGCCGCTTGGAGTAGTGTATCCCGCTCCTGAGGAGTTAGGTCATACGGGGATTTTAATACACAAACTAGACCCTCGCGGTCGGCCTCCAGTAGAATTGAACTGATTTTCCCCTGAATCAGTCGGCCAAAATCTTGAATACTAGCTAGCGCCTCGTTAATCTCCGGCACCGCTACGGAACACGAACCTATCGCCACAACCGAGCGCGAGCCGGTGCGGTAAAACCCAACCTGACCCGAGGAGCTGACATGAAGCGCCACTCGGCGTCGATAGTTATACGGTTCCGAATAGATTATTGGTTGGAGCTTTTTTACCGTCTCCATCCCGATTCGCGCCGCCAACATCGAGCCCCTCACCATCTCCAGCTTGGCATCAAGTTGCGCGGGGTAGTTCATATGCTGCAGTTCGCAGCCACCGCAGACGGTGTAGTACTGGCACTCCGGGGTAACCCGATCGTGCGAAGGGGTAACGACCTCTGAAAGCTGGGCCTTTAAGTAGCGGTCTTTTCGCTGCACAACCTGGGCTGTGACAACCTCGCCGTTAATCGTAAACGGGACAAAAGCCGTGATACCCATCAACGCCTCTTCGCCGTAAGGCGCAGCCGTGACCTCACCTACACCCTCTCCGCCAAAGGCTAGATTTCTGATATTTACTGTAATGGTTGGTGGAACACTCACGGCGCTAGAGTAGAACAGGGCCATAACACGGCGCAACTAGTGTCCTAGCGGTAAACAGCTCCAAGCTCCACCTGTTGATAGTGCTCAAGGGTAAAGAGCGCCTTTTTCAGATAACGTGCATTGATCATCATTCCCTTACTTAAGCTCTCCAACGTCGGCAGATCGATCTTCAACGGATCGACATACTTACCACGGTCATAAAAACTAAAGTGCAGATGCGGTCCGGTAGCTAGTCCCGTTTGACCCACAGCGCCAATCAGCTGGCCTTTAGTGACCCGTGCTCCGGACCTAACCCCCGAGGCAATTTTCGAAAGATGAAGATAGGCAGTCGAGTAACGGTCGTTGTGGTCAATTTTCACCATAATCCCGCTCCCACCTCGGCGTCCGGCAAACTCAACTTTCCCATCGGCTATGGTTCTAACGGGTGTGCCCACCGGAGCGGCAAAGTCCACGCCGTTATGCGGACGCTTAATCTTCAACACCGGATGAAAGCGCGCAGTGGTGAAGTAGCTGGAGATACGGCTAAACTTCAACGGATAACGGAGAAAGGTCTCTCCTAATAGATTCCCAGTTCCATCAAAGTGCCGAGCCTTACCATCGGTTCCGACATAACGCACCGCCACAAGCCGCTTGCCGCCGACCTCAAGTTCGGCCGCGAGAATTGGGCCCGCACTAACAGATGTGCCATCGGCCAAAACTTCGTTACGAAAGATAACGGTGAATCTGTCACCCTTCTGAAAATCCTGGTGAAACCGAATCCGGTCACTGAATAAGTCCACTAACTCGTCGACGATATCGTAAGGTGTTCCCACTTCATAAGCCGCTGCAGCAAATGAGGTCTGAATTGAGCCGACAAGAAGCTGCTCGCGAGTAACACGCGGCATCTCAGTGATTCTCACCGCATAGCTATCGTTACGCTGGCGCACAAGCCGCACCTCGCCCTCCCTCCTTCCGCTGGTAGAGAGCTCCGCTACTCCGCGGTTGTCGAGTGAGATTATCAACTCCTCCCCGGTGCGAAGTTTAAACCCTTCGCCACTTGGAGATTTTGCTGAAGTTAGCGCCTGTGAGAGATTTGCCGCCGCGAACTGCTCTGCTATCTTCGAAGGGGTCTCGCCCTTTACTACACGATGCACAACCTTAGATGTCCGCAACGGGTTAGTTTTCGGTAGAGCCAGCTCATCCCCCGCAAGCTCAACCGGCCGAGTCGCCGTGCGCTCGGCGACGTTTCCAGTGGTAAAATAGCTCCAGAGGAAAGTCAGAAGAAAATACAGACCTACACATAAAGTAACAAATAGCGTCAGCGCCGCTAGCGTCGGAAATATATTAAACGGTATGGAGCGTCTACGTTCGGGGGAGAGCTTATAAGGCTCCATTCTCGCTGGGCGGGGGTTCTCCGAGACGCGGCGCACCATCGGCGAGGGAGCGTCTCCGCCGCGCCACCTAACAACAGTCCTTCTTGGCTCTGGGTGCCGCTTTCTGTTAAACGAGCTCTTTGACATCGTCGCCCACCCTACCAACTGGAATCAAACAGTCAATCCCTGCGAGATTTGCCAAATCCGTCGCAATTTGCCGTGGATAATATAGAGTGAAGCGAGTTGTCGATTATTATAGCGCTTGTTTGACGCGAGGGCGTCCTTAACCTAGTTTATCCGCCACTTTGTCTACCGTTTACAAGAAAATCATGGCACTTGACGTTGGCGATGCTCGCATTGGCATAGCCTTATCTGATGCGCTGCGTATGTTTGCTCATCCACATTCAGCCGTGGAGCGAACGACTGAAAAAAAAGCGCTCGCTGAGATTCTCGAATTGGTTACAAAAGAGGATGTCTCAGAGATTATTGTCGGAGTGCCTCACGAACTAAGCGGTGCCGTTGGAGAGCAAGCAAAAAAGGTCTTGGTGTTTATTGAGTCCCTTAAAGCCGCGCTTATAGCTAATCCTTCGCTGAGCGATGTCCAGGTTAAGCTCTGGGACGAGCGGCTCACAACGGCCCAGGCCGAAAAGATAATCATGGGAAGCAAGTTAAAGAACCGCGAACGAAGCCGAGCCCTAGACCGAATATCCGCCGCCTTGATATTAGAGAGCTATTTAGGCTCCCTTTAGACCAGCCCAAGCCTAGCCGAGGACGGGCCTAGGCCACGGCATAGTTAGTCGACCAAAGCGAGACTAACGAAGACGGGCTAGCCACGGCGTAGTTAGTCGAGCCCAGCGAGACTAACGAAGACGGGGAATTTCGGATGATTTTTCTCGAATAACTTGGTTATTTAGCAGAAGCTATAGGATAAGCTTGCTCATCAAACGGCTGAAGGGATAACCTTCCCGGACAGCTATAATTGGGAAAACTACAGCGCGCTAAGAGGCCCTTGGAAGACTCACCACTACTCCATTTTTTTCGCACCCTGGGTGGTGTCTCGATTTATGTCATCGCCTTTGTCTTCGGTGGGCTTCTAACTTACTTCTGGTTTAGTGCGACCTTTCTGTCCCCCGCAGAGGAGGGTTCTCAACAGGTCGTGCCCTTTAATGTTGAGAAGGGTTGGAACATCAAGACCATCTCCAAAGCGCTTGAGGAAAAAGAGCTGATTAACGACTGGTGGTCGGTCTATCTGCTTAGCCGACTGCAGCAGGATAAGATTGCAAAAAACGGCGTCATCAATATCTTCCCCGGCGAATATCGAATCACCAAGGGCATGACTCCGAATGAGGTGCTCCAAGCCTTAGTTAAGGGTGAGCTTATTTATTACGAGATTCTAATCCCCGAGGGAACGCGCATTAAGGATATGCCAGACATGATGGCGCGTAGCGGTTTGGTTACCCCCGAAGAGGCCCTCACAGCGCTCCAAGACAAGACCTTAATCGCCGAGCAAAATATCCCGGCAAGCTCACTCGAGGGATATGTTTTCCCTGACACTTATAAGTTTACCCGCTCAGAGGACGCCACCTCGATGGTGCGCAAAATGCTGGAAGAAGGGACAAAGAAGCGCACAAAGGAGATGTACGAGAAGGCAGTCAGCCTGGGGCTCACTTTCCACCAGATACTCACGCTGGCATCGATAATCGAGAAAGAAACAGGGGACCCTGCCGAACGTCCGATTATCTCCTCCGTATTTCACAATCGCTTGCGTATTGGCATGCCTCTACAAACAGACCCAACAGTGATCTACGGTATAGAAAATTTCGATGGTAATCTGACTAAGCAGCAGCTAACAGAGCCTGGTCCATACAACACATATCTGAATACCGGCCTGCCACCGACGCCAATCTGCAGCCCGGGGCTAGATGCTATTAACGCCGCGCTTAATCCAGAAGAGACGGAGTATCTCTACTTCGTCTCCCGAGGGGATGGCACGCACCAGTTTTCGGCAAGCTACAAAGAGCACCGTGAAGCTGTTAAGCGTTACCAGTCGAAGCCCGCGGAGAAGGTCGAGGTTAAGGCCGAGGTTAAGGCGGTCGAGGCAAATCCTCAGGACTCACAGGCCCAAACCGAGGCCGAGCAGATTCTCGAACGAGAATTGCAAAAGCAGCAACAACTGCAGCAACTATCCCCCTCTCCTAACGAGGCTAGCCCGCCTTCTTAGAGCGCGTTCGCGCCGTTAAGGTGGCCCCGAAAGGTTAGCCCTGCTAAAGTAGCCCTACTGAAGTTGAACGGGCTTAAGTTGGTTGCCCATGTGAAATTGAAATAAAACCCATGCTTTCCGGTCTAAGCACCATAATCATCTCTAGTAACGGAAAATAATAGGGTCATGGATTCGCTCCAAATATTGGCGTTTGTTAGAGCTCGGCTTAGTCGCATCCGTTGGACTAACTTTCTCCTCGCCATCTTACTTCCTGTGCTTTTCTTTATCCTCTGCCTGCTCCTCAGCGCTCAGGGTTGGATTCCGCGACCGTTTTCATTGCCGCTAATAGCCGCTGCGCTTCTCCTTTTGGTCTACATCTTAGAGCGCTCACTTAAGCTTACCCGCCGCATCTCCGTCGAAGAACCGGCTCAGGTACTAGATACCGCACTAAACGCCAAGGAACGGTTCCTTACTGTTGCCTCCTTTGCGGAAATCCCGACTAAGAACGCGGACTCAAATTCTGAGCGCTATCTCCTGACGGTTAAGTCCCAAAGCGATAAGCTACTCGGCGACTTTTCCGCAGAGAGGGAGCTGCCGTTTAAGCTCGAACGTGAAGCGAAATACTCTCTCGCACTCTCCCCTGTAATTCTTCTCTGTATCTTCTCGCTGTTGTTTTTTCTTCCGGAGAGTTCCGCCCGCTCGACAACCGACATCCAGCTCTCGCAGGAAAAGGCTGAGAGCCTACGTGAAATGGCCCATGATTTGCCAAACCTCCCGGAGTCCGTAAGGGACGACCTCCAGAGTTTAGCCGATGTCTTAGAGGAGAAGGGGCTTCTCTCCGACGATTCTCTCGACCAACTTGAAGATGTGCTGGATTCCGTCTCCCAGGCACAGGAGCAGGTGCTAAAGTCCGAGGATGTAAAGTTTGCAAAGTCGGACACCTCTCAGCAAACTCCCGAAGAGCAGCAGAGCAAAGAGGAAGCAGAACAAAAAGCAAAGGACCAAGAGCAATCCAAACAGGGTAAAAGCTCGTCCCCTGAGGATAAGTCCGGAGAGAAAAAGAGCTCAAGCGAACAGAGCCCAGGTGAAAAGCAGGAGAACGAGAAGCCGGAAAATAAAGAGCAGAACAACGGGGGAAAGAAAGAGGAAGAGAAAGAAGAGAAACAGGGGCAGAAAGAAAAAGAGGGAGAAAATTCCGGCGAACAGAGTCCTGAACAGAAGCAAGAGCAAGAGAAGAAAGCGGGAGAAAAAGGGAAAGAGCAAGGGAGAGAGCAGGGGGGAGAGGAAGGTAAAGAAGAAGAGAAGAAGGAAGGGGAGAAGAGCGAACAGGGAGATAAGCAAGGCGGGGATAAACAGGGGCAAGGGGAGCAGCCCGATGAGAAGAAGGACCGTACCGGCTTAGGCGAGGGCAAAGACGGGGAGAAGGGCGGAGATAAGGAACAAAAAGGCGAGGCCAAGAGCGGCTCTGACGAGTCTGGCGCTAAAGAGGGTAAAGCTGAAAACAAGGCCAGTTCTCCGCAATCAGGTGGAGAGTCTCCTGATGAGAAGAGTTCAGATAAGAATGAACAACCAAACGCCACTGGCAAGAAGTCGCCTAATGAAAAAGGCGGCCCGAAAGATGGCCAGGAAAGTGATGGAAAGAAGGACGGTCAGTCAAAAGACCTGAGCCAAGTCGAGAAGGAGCTAAAAGATCTAAAGAACGAGATGGACTCCGGGAAGGAGGGCCAGGGCGAAAAAGAGGGCCAAGGGGCCGAGGGACAGAAGGAACAGCAGGCCGAGGACGGAAAAAAGCCGAAAGATCAAAAGAGTGAAAGCGGCAAGAAGGGTGGCAAGCAGGGCGGAAAGGAATCAGGCGAAAAGCAAAAAGAGAACCAACAAGGTGAAAACGCTGGAGCCAAGGCTACGGGAGAGAAAAAATCCGGTGAGCAGAAAGGCGAGGCGCAGGGCTCAAAGAGTGACGGAGAAAAGCAGCCTGATAACTCCGATAAGAGCAAGAGCGACGAACAACAAAACGGAGAGCAAAATCAGGAGCCGCAGCAGGCCTCCGGAAAAAAGTCCGTTAAAGGTTCAGATAACAAGCAGAACGATACTCAGGGGAAAGACTCAGAATCCGAGCCGATAAACCAGGGGGCCGACAAAAACCAAAAGGATCCGACAAAGAATGCTGAAAAGGTTCCCGAGCCTAGTGACAAGGCAGAGCGCTTTGGACCTTTTGATGGTGGCACCGAAGGTCACATTGATGGGAAGTCAGCTGAGCATCAGCAGGTAGAGATTCCAGTCGAAGAGAAGATAGTGGTTCGAGGATTGGGAGAGGAAGAAAACAAACGCTATAGAAATACCGGCGAGGCTAGTTCTAAGACCGAACTGGGAGCCGCTGATTTCCAAAAGCCGCAGGCACCAAACGCCAAGTCCTCTCAACCAATTCCAGTTGAGTATCAGGACCTACTGCGGTAGCATCGGCACGGACAAAGCTAGTGTTTTTTTGTCGATAATAAATTAGGAACTACATGGCTAACCAGAACCCCTCTCCTGAGCTACGCTCGAAAGAATCTTCAGCCGCGACCCGCGGCGATATCATGCAAAATGTGCAAGAGTTCGCCACGCAGTTTAAACGGATTGAGGCCGAGGTTGGTCGGGTAATTGTCGGCATGGACGACATTGTGCGCCATACTCTTGCGGCAATCTTCGCCGGTGGGCACGTGCTGCTTGAAGGTGCGCCCGGACTCGGAAAAACTTTGCTTGTTAAGTCCATCGCCCAGACAATGGGACTCTCCTTTCACCGTATTCAGTTTACCTCCGACCTGATGCCAAGTGACATCACCGGCACCCAGGTCTTGACCCAGGACGATAGCGGCCATCGCGGATTTGTCTTTAAGCCCGGACCGGTCTTTGCCAATATTGTGCTCGCAGACGAGGTAAACCGTGCTGGCCCTAAAACGCAGTCCGCACTGTTGGAGGCCATGGAAGAAAAGCAGGTCTCGATTCTAGGAACGACTCACACCCTTCCCGATCCATTCTTTGTGCTCGCTACCCAGAACCCGATTGAACTCGAGGGCACATACCCGCTCCCGGAAGCCCAGCTTGACCGATTTATCTTCAAGCTGATTTTAGGCTCCCCGACACACGGTCAGTTGAAGGAAATTCTCGCGCGCACAACTGGAGCAAGCACTGTTAACCTTAAACCTAGCCTAGCCCAAGATCAGACAGCAGCGATGATTCTAAAGATGCGTTCACTCGTGCGCAGCGTGATAGTCGCGCCCCATCTAGAAGATGTCCTGGTCGGGATGATGTTTGCCCTCACCCCAGGAAGCGCTAACTCTACCGACTTAGTTTCGCAGTATGTGCGCTTTGGGCCAGGGCCACGCGGCGCTCAGTCCGTGCTATTGGGGGCTAAGGTATTCGCCATTCTAGACAACCGGATAAACTTAGCCTACGAGGACATCCGACGGGCGCTGGTCCCAGCAATTCGCCATCGGTTAATTCTGAATTATCAAGCTGAAGCCGAGGGGGTTACCTCGGATCAAATTTTGGAAGAAGTTCGCGACGCGGCTTAGCGCCCCGGAGGAACTGAGAGCCCCAAGAGCCTTGAGAGCCAGAAGAGATTAAAAAATGTTAAACTCTCTCGATTCGAATTTTACTCAGGTCTTCACCCCGGCATTTTTTCGGCAGCTGCAACAGCTTAAAATTCATACCCGCCGCGCTTTCCTCGGCTCGCGCCAAGGCTCACACCTCTCAGCTAGACGCGGACACGGGCTCGAGTTCTCTGACTTTCGTGTTTACACACCGGGAGATGACTTTCGCCACATTGACTGGGGAGTCTATGGCCGCACAGACAGACTTTACATGCGGCAATTTCGTGAGGAGCAAGACTTAAATGTCAGCTTCTTACTCGATACTAGTAACTCGATGCGCTTTCCGG
>CAYMWO010000033.1:0-19323 GCA_964393905.1 uncultured Bdellovibrionales bacterium
AGTAACTCCTTTTCTAGACTTTCCTTGAGCTCCTTCCAGAGGTTTCTTGGATTTGACTTAGCTATAACGATTTTTTGTCCCTTGGATCCATGCTCTTGGAGAAAGGATAGAATTATACCGAGTTTCGCAATCTGCTCAGCAGCTGAAACGGAGGGCTCTTCCAGAAACAGATTAATTTGGGGGAGCAGCTCCCTAAAGTATTGGGTTTGTGCCTCGTTTAGGAATGGCTTCTTAATTGTGCCTTTCGAAAGCGCTTCATCAAACCAGCTCCGGGCATCGTTGTACCAACTTAAAATGGAGCTCCGTAATAACTCTAAACGCTCGTCGGCTCTTCTTTCATACATCACCCTTACGGCCGATAAGAGTTTCGAGAGATCATCGTTGCCTGCACGACTCGAGCTTGCCGAATATGAATTTAGCAGTCGCTTTAACTTCTCTGGTGCGTTAACTAATCCTTTTATCCCTTGATAAATCGCCGTTTTCGATAGCCGATTATCGAAGAGCAAGTTTAGCATCTCCGATATTCCCGCTACGCTAGTATCATTAAAAACCTCTTCCACACTCTCTTTCAGAATCAGGTTAAGTTCTCCACCATGGACAATGCGTCCGAAGTTTGGGAGGCCTGAAAGATTGCTATCCATCTTAATAATTTTGGATGCAAACGCGTGAATTGTACCGAACTCTGCCTCTCGCAGGAGGCAACGTGCTTCAACTAACCGGCTGCGCTCTTCTAAGGTAAGTGGGTTTCCCTCAAAGCTGTTGCCTTTAAGCGCACCTGAAATACCTAAACCTATTCGCTCCCTAATCTCCGCCGCAGCTTTTTCGGTATATGTAATTGCAAGAATCGAATTTACGGAAACGCCAGAGAGAAGGAGTTTCAGCACTCTGGCAACCAACACCGAGGTTTTCCCTGAACCAGCTCCGGCCTTTAGGGCAAGGCTTAGGCTTAAGTCAACAGCTGCTTGTTGCTCTGGTGAGAGAGCATAACTATTAGGCTCAACTGCTCGCAGTATTGAGCGCTTTTTAAGTGGGCCATTTAGCGGTTCTAAGAAATTAGAATTGTCGGCAGGTAATCTTGAGCTAGGTTCAGCGGCCTGCAACTGTTCGGTTTTACGTTCTAGGAGCGCTTCATTGCGCGCGCAAATCCCGCTAAACCCACAGTGCTGACACGTTTTTTCTGCTGTTTCCAACGATTGATGGAACTCCCCTCGACGTACAGCGGAATCGAGCTCTCTCACTCGCTGCACGGCAAACTCCACCCGTTCTGGAACAGCTTTAGTATTACGAACAACCGTTGAGCCCCGTTTCTCGACCGCTAATACTTCTCGAACTGGATGGTCGTTTACGGTAAACTTAAATTCACGAATGTTTGGATTTTTAAGTTCAATATAGCCCCCTGACTCGGGCAGGCCACCCGGAACTAATCCCTCGGCAACGAATTTTGCGTAAAGCGGAATTTGAAGACTTGTTCCATTCGTTAGATTTATCAGCTTAGGGGCCTCGCCGGTCTTATAATCCCAGAGTCGTGACCGGCTAAGAGACTCTTCGTCACCATCTAGAGAGAAGCGATCAACACGGTCAATTGAGCCACTTAGTTCAACTAACTTTTCCCCATTCTCGATTCTTAACGGAGGGCTCTTACGCCCAAACTTTACCTCACTCCGTCGCTGAATATTAGTAACTCCATTTTGGACAGCATCTCGCTCAAAAGCGATTGCGGCCTTTAAATAGCCACGCCTCCCAATATCTCCCGGCGTTTCAAGCCCTCTTAATATGGCTCGTTTGGCCTGCCGCAACTCGTAGGTATCATCCCATGAGAGTCGGTGGTTACGAAACTCTTGCTCCGCCAGCTCAAGGGCCCGCGCGCATACCTCCGAAAAATTACTCTCTGTAATAAGCACTTCGCTATACTCATTCTTGGCAAAAAGTCGCTCCAATATGCGATGGACCATGCTTCCCGACAGCGAGGCTATCTTCTCAGAAAGTGGTTCTAGGGGCTCCAGACCCAAAACCTCTGCAAAGTAAAACTTATGTGGACACTCGGCTAGAGTTTCAAGCGCTGAGATGGAGTATGAATTTATGCCAGTGGAACTCAGTTCAGATGAGAACTCACCCGACCCGAGCATTCCGTCAAAGCCATCAAGCTTTTCACTGGATCGTGAACGGAAGAGCCCTAAAATCTTTTCGCTAGGTTCGCCGCAAGTTTTTCCCCCCTTATTCGAAACTGGGTCTAAAGCGGGTTCCGTTATTATATTAAGTCTGCTTCCATCTGACTGCGCAAGAATTCCAGATAGCTCATGCAAAAATGCAGCAGGTAGCTTATCTCCCTCAACTGATTCTTGAGAGAATGAGAAAATTACCTCTCGTGCATTATTTAGTAGGTGAGAGAGGATATAATAAGATTCAAAAGTTGACGATTGCTTACCGCCGCTTCGTGCCAATCTATAAGAGAAGGTTAATTCATCGGATGACAGCTGATTACTTTCCCCGGCACCCAACGGAAAGTGGTCTTCTGTGAGACCCACTACGAAAACAACCTTATTATATAAACTTCGAGCGTCTAGGAATTCCGAAACTAGCACGGTCTCAGGACGAGGTTCCTCTGATATCGAGTCGTTTTCCACCTTACGAAGAACCTCTTTGAGATAACTATCGCTTGAACCGAATTCTTTGAACCATGTAAAACTCTGTTCAAATTCGATATCCGCTCCGACCTGAGAAAAAGCCCGCCGAATAGCACGAAAGCCCAAGACCGTATTTCTAAGCTCCTCCGTTACGGACTTCTCGTTGGTAGAAATGTCGCGACGAATGTGTCGAAGAGCGATGCGCGAACCAAAAAATGTTTTACGAACAGTTAGTAACTGTCGTTTAGCCCCAAGATTCCTATCATCGGTTGCTAAGGTCTGAGAGCCTGTAGTGAGAATCAAGTTGAATTCGCGGTAGACAGCGGCCAAGGTGCAGAGGAGCATCCTGGGCTCAATTGTGGTTGTTCTGTGAAAATTCTTGTTTAAATGGGCGTGCTTCCACGATTTTAGTAAATCGCCCATGCTTTCTCGAGATAGAGGTTTTTTATCGTCCCATACAATGACACGCAAAAGCTGCCTAATGGTATCTAGCCGAATCTCCTCTCTCTCGGCGGTTAAGTTTTCTGTCGGTTCAGCGGTTAAGTTTTCTGTCGGTTCAAGAGTCAGTCCATTAAGCTCTTTAGAAAACTCGCGTAGAAATGCATCTAGCTCCTTCACCGCCACACCTTTTGTGCGTAGCAGGGGATGATTAAAGCAGTTCAAAAACGTCGCCAGACTTGGGTCTCTCCACCATTGTAAGAATACCTTAAGCGCTACTGCACTTGATGTTTTAATCAGTGAAGTCCCACGCGGCATTGAAAAGGGAATTTGTAATCTGGATAGCTCGCTGGATATAAGTCCTGAATAGGTTTTCCAATCTGCTAGAACAATATGCACATCACCTGGGGCCAGCTTGTTGGACTTAAGGGAATAATCGAGAGCATCAGCTATCCGTTTGACCTCCTCCCGGGGCTCTGAATTTTCCCAAATCTCTACTCCTTTTCGAATGTCTTCTTTCTTTTTGTTAGAGGCCTCAGCATCAATCAGAGTTCGAATTAGATTATCTCCGCTTGGATAGAGCTGTGCCTTCGGCAAAACAGTAAAGGATTTACCACCCCCTATAAACCGAGCGATTGATCCTACCAGCCGGCGTGAGGGAGGAAATTCCAAATCCGGGTTTCGCTGAAGGTCTTCCGTGGCTGTCATAACAACAGCATCGGTAATAACTGTTACCGGGAGCCGAGCGGCAAGATTGTACCAAAGTGTCCGCTCTAACGGGAAAACCCAGGTTGGATTCTCAATCACCACTTGCCGAGGAGGTTTAAGACCAGCTTTATTTAAAGCGGCGAATTTCCCAGGATCAGCAAAGAATTGTGCAAGCTCTTCTAATATTGAAACTGAATCGTAAAGCCCTAGTTCACGATTGCGCTCCTCATAGAGGTCCGCGAGAACGATCATCTCTTCGCTTTTTTGTTGAGCTTCGAGTGCGTTTCCAAATTCATCGATAATCTTCTTCAGCAATCCTTCATGGGCCTCATATAGCCTTACCCAATCAATGAACTGCTTCAACTCAATTAGTCGAGGTGGTAACCCAGGGCTAATTTTGCCTTTGAAGAAAAGATCGTGGCTTAATAGTTCAGTTAGACGAGGGAGACGCTCTCTTGAAGAGAGGGCCACATCCAGCAAAAGCCCAAGGGACCTTCGTTCTGAGAGTATCTCATGCTGGTTCCCTATTAGCGTTGGCTCGAGGACCCGGTACTTTAGCTCCTTAATAGCTTCTGCTCGCGTGAGCACTAAATATCTATGAGGGTTTTTAGAGAATTGGGAGAGTTGCCAATGCAGATCTACTGCCCTAGCGCGAGTCTCAGTAAGAATCCAGACGCCTTCCTTTGCTTCTTCCGCTGTTTTTTCAACTGCGTTTTCTTCGGCGAAAAAGGAATCCAATTCGGAGACTTCAATCATGCGCTAGGTGCTTTACCAGCTGTATGTTAACGGGAGCCGCCCTCCAAAATCTCACGCATATAGGCCTTGAGTCGTGGGGCGATATCTCTGCGTTTCAAACCATAGGCGATATTCGCCTGAAGGAACCCAAATTTATCCCCGGCATCGTAACGTTTTCCGGTAAACTCATAGCCAACAAACCCTTCGACTTTCATCATTCTGGCCATGGCATCTGTAAGTTGGATCTCGCCGTTTTTACCCGGTGGGACCTCCTCTAGATATTTAAAAATTGAGGGGTTTAAAATATATCGACCGACTATCGCCAAGTTGGATGGGGCCTCGCTTAGAGCTGGCTTCTCTACCATCGTATCTAGCATATATTCCCGTTCGGAAATGTTATGCCCACCACAAATTCCAAAGCGCGGCACATCCTCATCCGCAACTCGCATCAGGGCAACGACTGACTTCTTATGCTTATTGTAAACGTTAACCATCTGCTTGGTGCAGGGCGTAGATGCATCAACCAGGTCATCCCCCAAAAGCACCATAAAAGGCTCGTCGCCGATAAGGTCCTTGGCGCAAAGCACCGCATCGCCTAAACCACGAGGTTCGCGCTGCCGAATAGAGACAATCTTTGTAGAACTTGCCTGTCTCACGGCATGGAGAAGGTCGATTTTACCCTCACTTTCGAGTTTTTCTTCTAGCTCGGGATAAAAATCAAAGTGATCTAGAATCGCGTTCTTACCTCTTCCGGTAATGAAAATAATATCTTCGATTCCGGATTCAACGGCTTCGTTGACAATGTATTGAATACTCGGCGTGTCCACGATCGGCAAAAGCTCCTTCGGTATAGCTTTTGTCGCCGGTAGAAATCGTGTGCCCAAACCCGCTGCAGGAATAACCGCCTTTCTGACTGACATACTGAATCCCAAAAATGCTTAGCTCAAAGAGCGCTATTGAATTGAATAGTGAGGCGCGATGATAGCTAAGAAAGTCCTTGATAACAAACAGCTTTAACCACACCCACAAGTCATTCAAGAAGCCTAATTTTAAGATATTCGATAATAGTTTCAGGTGGTTATTTATAAATTCCGCTTCTCCTTTCTGAAATAAAAAAACCCCCAGCCTCAACCTGTTTCAAGCCGATACCTATTGGTATGGAAAAAATCCTCGTCGTAGAAGACATCGCCTCTCTTAGAGAGGTATTGAGCACGGTTCTGACCTGTGAGGGATTCCTTGTATCCACTGCCGAGACAGCAGAAGAGGCGATTTCCAAGATGGCGAAAGAGGATTTCGCCCTTATCCTCTCCGATCTAAAGCTCCCCGGTATGAACGGGCTTGATCTCATCAGAGAGTCTAAAGCAATAAATAGTAGCGTCCCAGTTCTGGTAATGACCGCCTATGGAAGCATCGATATCGCTGTCGAGGCGATGAAACTTGGGGCTGTTGATTTCGTTACGAAGCCGTTTGATCCCTCAGTTCTCTGCAACCTTATTTCGCAAATCGCTGAGCATCGAAGAATTGTAGATCGCTCTCCAAACTCGAACTCCAAACGCGAGCGCAAATTTATCACTCAAAGCCCGCTTGTAGAACAGGTTCTCTATCAGGCGCAAAAAGTGGCCCCAATAAGCTCGTCGGTGCTGATACTAGGTGAAAGTGGAACTGGAAAGGAGCTTGTAGCACGCTACATACATGAACAGAGTCCGCGAAAATCAGCCCCTTTTGTTGGAGTTAACTGTGGCTCAATGCCAAGCGAGCTTCTCGAGAGCGAGTTTTTTGGCCATGAGGCCGGCGCCTTTACAGGTGCTACAGAACAGCGGCTAGGCCTTTTTGAAGTCGCCAAAGGTGGCACTATCTTTCTCGATGAAATTGGCAATATGCCGAATATGCTGCAGATGAAGCTATTACGCACCTTACAGGAGTCAGAGATTAAGCGTTTAGGGAGCACAAAAACACTAAAAATAGACGCGCGGGTAATTTCAGCAACCAACTGCCAGATTCAAGAGGAAATCAGCTCTGGTCGATTTCGTGAAGACCTGTTTTATCGTCTAGGAGTTGTGATTCTTGAAATTCCTCCGCTGAGAAAGCGTAGAGAGGATATTCCGCTTCTTGCTAACTACTTTCTTAAGAGTTTTGCAGCTGAGTTTGAACGTGAATCCGCCACAATTAGCCCTGCGGGGATGAGAAAACTGGAGAGTTATAGTTGGCCTGGAAACGTGCGAGAGCTAGAAAATACCATCCAGCGCGCAATGATCTTTAATGAAGGTGTCCTAGACACCAACGATTTTGAATTCTCAAGTGATGAATCAAGTACTAGTGATGTCGTCCGTCGGTTACCAGAGGTTACAGCTGATGCCGTACGAAAGGCTGAAATGGAGGCAATTTCACGGGTGCTAGCGGAGTTTAGGGGCAATAAATCCAAGGCCGCAAAAGCCCTCGGTATTAGCTATAAAACGCTCTTAAACAAGGTTAAAGATTACGCACTCGGTGAGTAGGCTCCTTATCCTACTCACTTGGAGTGTTACGGTTATTTACCTTAAACATTATTACTCATCGTCCATCTGACCAAGATGGTTCGCCCGGTAATTGTGCATATGGCTATAGGCCGTATTGAAATCTGAATGGAAAATTGCGCGAAAAAGTGGCGGAGCAAGAAAGTAGCAGAAGAAAACCACTCCCAGAAAAATTAATCCCTTCACGGCAAAAACCCCAGAAAAACTAGACAAGAAAAACCAAACTCAAAATCCATCTACCTCTGTTATGCAAGAATGGTCCAATAATGCAGCATTTTGCAGGCAGCTCATCACAGATGGTAACTACTGAAAATTATTACCCTATCTTAGGGAATTGATGATGAACTCGGGGGTTTTTCTGAGGGTGCGTCCCGGTTCTCCAAACTGTATTAGCCCTTCCTCTGCCTTTTCTGCTAGCCGACTCGCAAACTCCTTGGCGCCTTCAATACCTAAGACAGTGACGAATGTGCTGGTGCCCTGCCTTTCATCTGACCCAACGGTCTTACCTAATTTAGAGGTGGTCGAAGTTGCGTCTAAAATATCATCTGCCACTTGAAAAAGAAGTCCAATATTGCGTCCCACCTCTTCAAGTCCTAGATACAACTCTGAACTGTTGGAAATCGATAAATAGCAAAGCGGACCACAGATTGAGGTCTCAATCAGAGCGCCGGTTTTTAGGCTATGCCTCCGTATCAGTTCGGCGACTAAGATATCACGAGAGTCAGAATCATAATTAAAGGTTGATTTGCTCGCCTCTAAATCAAGCACCTGCCCCTGACATATTTTAGAAAAAGTCCCTGAAAGCAACGTAATCAAGCGAACCTTCACTTCAGGTGAAATCCGAGAGGTAGACGAAATCAGGGAAAAAGCTTCGGAAATCAGCGCATCTCCCGCAAGCACTGCCACTCCCTCTCCAAATCTCTTATGGCAAGTTGGTAGTCCACGCCGCAATTCGTCGTTATCAAGGGACGGGAGATCGTCATGAATCAAAGTTGAAGAGTGGATAAGTTCCAATGCGCAAGCAAAGGGAAGGACCTTCTCGAGAGACACTTCAAGCAACTCAGCCGCTAGTAGGGCCAGAACCGGCCGAAATCGCTTTCCAGGAGCGAGAAGGCCGTAGGCACACGCGACGAATAACGTATCGTCCTTTGGATACTGTGCACAATAATTGGCCAACTCATTGTCGACACAAGATGCTAATTTATTGAATTTATTGATAAATTCTTGCACTGGGCGAGTTGCGATGTACCACCGTGGTACATAACAGCTATATTTACTGCGATTATTCTATTCGGAAAGGCGTTTATAAATCTCCTGGAGATCGTCTGGTGAGTAAAACTCCACCGTTATTCTCCCCTGCTCTCCCTTACCTCTTTTTCTCTTAATAAACACCTTGGTCCCAAGGCGTCTCTGAATATCCGAAATAATACGACTATCATCGCTATTCTTATCGCTGGAGGGTCCGGTGCTTTTTGAATTTGTACCACGGCGGTACAGTGATTTACCGGAATCCGTCAGCACTTTTTCAATCTCTATCTCAAGCTCATCTCTGGTTAGAGAATCAATTTTACCCAACAACGCTTTTCTCAATTCACGATCATCTACCTTACCCAACAGTAAGACCTTTGATTCCTGTGCTCCTGATATTAAGGCGGCATGTAAATCATCTGGCAATGAAAGAACTTCAATGCTTCTCTGGACCTGGCCCTTCGAGACCCCTAGATTTGAAGCGATTTCTCTTAGGCTCCACTGATGCTGGTCTCTCAGCTGTCCAATTGCGATGGCCTTTTCCATTGAACTAAGATCTTGCCGTTGCAAATTCTCAACTAACTGTTTTGAGAGCGTATCCGGCTGGTTGTCGTCCTTTTGATAAACAACAACTGGGACACTTTCTAAACCTGCAATCTTTGCGGCTCTCAAACGTCGCTCTCCAGCGATTAGTCTGTAAGTCCCTCCAGCGGAGACTCGCACTAATAATGGAGAGAGAATTCCATGCTGTTTAATTGAGTTGGCAAGTTCCCCCAGAGCTTCAGATTCAAAAGTTCTGCGAGGCTGATCTGGATCAACATCAATATCTCCGATTGGAACTTCTCTATATGGACTTCCGGTTCGAGTTCTCGCCTCAAGCGACGGGCCGCTCAGTAAGGGGTTAATCTCAAACTTAACTGGCTTTCGAGACACGACTAATTACCTCCTGTGCCAACTGGGCATAATCTTCGGCGCCACTTGATTTGGCGTCATATTTAAAAATAGATACTCCCCTAGCTGGTGCTTCAGCCAAAGCGACATTCGTCCTAATTACCGTTTCGAAAACCAGGTCTCCAAAATACTCACGAACTGTGTCTGCTACACTCCTTGCGAGTCTCCGTCGTGAATCATGCAAACATAACAGGACACCGCCAACGGCAAGAGATGGATTATAAGCACTTCGAACCTGATCGATAGTATCAAGGAGCTGCCTCACTCCATGTAACGCTAAAAATTCGCTCTGGACCGGAACCACAACTCGCGTGCAAGCGACGAGACCATTAAGTGAAAGGAGACCGAGAGAAGGGGGGCAATCAATCACGACATAATCGAACTCATCTGAGATCTGCTCTAACGCTTTTCGAAGAAGTGACTCCCTACCGATAACTCCACCGAGCTCAAGATCTGCTGCACTCAGCAATAGACCAGCTGGTGCTAGCCATAGATTCTCATCGACCGGTCGTATGACCTCGCTAATCTTTACTCCATAGCGAAGAACATCGTACATGGTCGGGGTCTGGCTCTCATCTTCAATGATGCAGCCCAGGTGCGCCGACAGATTTGCCTGAGCATCGATATCAACGAGCAAAACCTTCTTCCCGCTGAGCGCGATGCCAGCTCCCAAGTTAGCTGAGGTCGTTGTCTTACCGACACCACCCTTTTGATTTACGACAGATAGTATTTTCGACACGTTAGCCCCAGCGAAAGCCCCCGGAGTGACGCTCCGTTCTTGGAGCAAGGGAGAAGGTGAAATGTACTCGTGTTTTGAAATAACTAGCCTAGTGCAGATCAAACTGCAAGCGACCAGCTGAGTGAATCCATAACCGGATAATCCATAATAATTTCAATTGGTTACAGAGCAAGAGTCTATTTAACTCAGTACACGATATTCTTAAATTCACCAGCTAAAGTAAGTTCTAACCCAAAAATTCAAAACGACAATATAATCAATAATTTTAAATAATTATGTTGAATTATTTCCCTCTGGGCGCCACGTATCGTGATCTCAGATAATGGTTCAATTGAGGTTTTATCGTGATTCGAGGTAAGTCGTGAATTGAAATAAGGATATTACTGATTCATGGCAGTCAGATTGTGAATTGAGTTAAAAAACCATCGACGATTCGTGAACTGAACCGCAAAAGTTAGTGAAATGAGACAATTAAGACGTGTTTTGATTATTAAACTAACGTGTTTTGAGCAGCGCAGAGTCGTGCTTCAAACTAAAGTGGTATCGTGATCCGGACTTGAAAGTATCGTGATCTGAAAGAAATAATCGGTTGTAACTTATTGAAATAATTTGGGATATTCTCCGCTTACGTACGTACTCGCAAGAAAAAACTTTGTTGTTAGATAACCCAGTACGTTGTTAGACAATGAACACACGACTTAAAGTTACTTAAAGTAAAATTAATAAAGACCCAGATTCGCATGATAGCTGAAACTTCCGCAGCGCCTCGGCCCAACAAGATCCTCTCTGCCGTGTCTTCTCGTGATGAGATGAATCTTGCTGAATTTCCGCTTACCGTACTCTCGACCCGTGTGAATCACAACCTTAAAACCTTGGAGTTTAAAGACACTCAGCGCTCGAAAAATGGGGAGCTTATCGAGCGGCAGTGGATCATCACAGGTGCTGATAAGTTTGGTCTACCAACGGCTACAGACGACGATGTGGTTCTAGGGCTAATCTGCCTAAGCATGGACCAGGGCTTTCGTGAGAGGAAGGTCTATTTTTCTAGGTATGAGCTACTAAAAATTCTCCGTTGGACTACGGAAGGACGTAGTTACAGCCGCCTTACAAAATCACTAGATCGACTAAGCGGTGTGCGAATTCGCTCAACAAACGGCTTTTATGATAACTCTTCGAAAAGTTACCAAACCTGCAATTTCGGTATCATTGACGCTTACGAAATAAACGATGAACGGGCCAGCAAACGGCTCTCCGGCTTAGGCTCAGATAGAGAACCAAAGAAGAGTTTCTTCATCTGGAGCGAGATGATGTTTGATTCATTCAATGCTGGGTTTATAAAAAAAATAGATCTCGATCTCTATTTTTCGCTTAATAGCGCTGTCAGCCGTAGGCTTTATCGGTACCTAGATAAACACTTTTATTACAAGCCAATCATAGAAAAGCCGCTCCTGACACTGGCCTTTGAAAAGTTAGGATTGTCACGAAGCTACCAATATATCTCCTCGATAAAGCAGCAAATTGAACCAGCGGCAGAGGAACTGATTAAATTAGGTTTTCTCTCAGCCTATGAGTTTGTCGGAAAGGGACCCCAGACCTCAGTTCGCTTCACACTCGGCAAGGGCCAAATTGAAGAACAATCCGTTAGATCAGCAAATCTTCCCTTGAGAAACGCCCATTCTTCAAGGGTTACTGCCGCAGTTGAGTTATCGGATGTTGGTAACAAACTTAAAGCAGGACTCGTCGAGCGAGGGATTACTGAAGAACAAGCAGCGAGGTTACTCTCCAAAAAAAGTGAGAGCGAGATGCAGCAAATTGAGAGAATAATTACCTACTACGATAACCTAGTGCGAGTAGGGGACCATAAGGTCTCGCGAAACAAGATAGGGTTTCTTTATCGAGCGGTTGAGTCTCCTTTTAAGTTTAAGCTTCCCGCGTCATATGTTTCTTCCGCCTCTTCTGCGGGAGAGAATCGATCGCAAAATCGGCCAGAGCTTAAACTTTTCCGCGCACCTTCAACGAAATCCCAGGTAAAAGCTGGTCAAACAGGGGGGGGAGAGTCGAATATCCAAGCCGACAAGCAAGGGGAGCGCCAACGGGCGTATCATTTATTTGTTGAAAGTGAGGTGCGTTCAATACGCTCACGATTGACTGCGGATGAAATTGAGCAAATTCACCTGACCGTCAGCAAAAGGATGGGGATGTTACGCTCGGTATTGGATGCTAAGCGTTTTGAAGAGGCAGTAGAAGGATGTGTCCGGCAGGAGTTGGCAAAAAGCTTCGGCGTCCCGGATTTTGAAAATTGGCAGCGTAATAGGCGAAATTAATGACAGCAATAGCAGAGAAGATTAAACGAAGTGGTGAAGGCAAACTGACCGTTCCGGATCATGTGAGAATTCCATTCGTAGAAGGAGATGGCGTTGGCCCCGATATATGGAATGCGTCACGAATGGTATTTGATAAGGCTATTGCTAAGGCTTACTCGGGAAAAAGAAGTATTGAATGGGTTGAGATTCTAGCGGGAGAAAAGGCCTTTAATTTAAAGGGTAGCTGGCTTCCAGATGAAACTTTGGAGGCCATCAAAACACACTCGATTGCAATTAAGGGACCCCTAGCAACTCCTATTGGCGGGGGAATTCGTTCCATTAACGTAACTTTACGGCAGGTTTTGGATCTCTACTCATGCGTCAGGCCGGTCCGGTATTATAAAGGGGTTCCCAGTCCATTTAAGCATCCAGAGTCGGTAAATATGACCGTTTACCGTGAGAACACTGAGGATGTTTATGCGGGGATTGAGTGCAAAGCTGGTAGTAAGGAGGCGGATGAACTTGCCGCAGCGATCGAAACGATTTTAGGCAAAAAAGTTCGACCAGGAAGTGCCATCGGGATCAAGCCCATCAGTGAATTTGGCTCAAAACGACTCGTGGAAATGGCGATTGAATATGCCATACGGATGAAGCAACCCAGCGTTACACTGGTTCATAAAGGGAACATTATGAAGTTCACCGAAGGTGGATTTCGTGAATGGGGATATGAAATAGCAAGAGAGAAGTTTGCAGCTCAAACAATTACCGAGGAAGAGGTGCAGAAAGATTGCGGCGGTGTGGTCCCGAGTGGAAAGGTCGTTATTAAAGACCGTATAGCAGACAGCATGTTTCAGCAGGTGCAGCTTAGACCGGATGAATATTCTGTTTTAGCGACTACAAATCTAAACGGCGACTATCTTTCTGATGCCCTTGCTGCACAAGTTGGAGGGTTAGGTTTAGCTCCTGGAGCGAACATTGGGCTGGGATTTGCTGTTTTTGAAGCAACTCACGGAACAGCACCCAAGTACGCCGGTCAAGACAAAGTAAATCCAGGCTCGCTGATTCTCTCCGGAAAGATGATGTTTGATTATATGGGCTGGCAGGAAGTGGGTGAGCTAATAGATAAGTCGCTTGAGGCCACCATCGGGGAGGGGATTGTTACATATGACCTCGCTCGAGGAATGACGGGTGCCAAAGAGGTGTCTTGCTCAGGCTTTGCAAAGGCGATGACGGAGAGAATGTAGCTTATAGAATTGGTTGCTATACCAGGCGGTTAGCAATTTTCAGGGCTCAAATTACGCAGACACACCCGTATTGGTATGGAAGCTGCTCTTATCGGATTGGGTGTTACCCATTTCCGAGGGAGGATAGTGCATGGCGTCCATTTTTGGAGCTAATTTCAGAGAAAATCTAGCGAGGATTCATTCAAGGGGGAAATCTGAAGATTCAGCCTCTAAGATTGATTCAGGCAACGCGCATGACTTCTCGAAAGTGTTAGCAGATCTTGAGAAAAGGCTAGATAACTCCAGTAAAATAGAGGGTTTCCCAACTAACACTATATTGCCCACTCCTTTTGAGAAGGTTGAAAATCCCGCGGGCGAAGTTCTAACTAATCTAGCAAGCTCAGATATCAGCTTACCATCACATGCTCCCCTAGAGCGGCTTAAATCACCCGATATTTTCGAGAACTCTTGGGGTGATAGTCCAGAGACAGGTGTCAATAAACTAGCGACCGGAGTCAAAGTTCAACCAGAGGTAGCGCTAGCTCCTGAGACACCTCATCTATTGAGTGTAAAACGCATTCAAGACACCCCAGAACTGGCAACCAAGACCAACCAGATGGCCTTCAATGAGGGTGAAGTTAGAAAGATTATCACAGCAGCCGGAAAGTTCCATGGAGTGGACCCACAATTGGGTATGGCGATAGCTCAAGCAGAATCCTCACTCAATACTGAAGCGGTTAGTCAGGACGGCCATGCATCAAAGGGAATCTTTCAACTACTCGACTCCACAGGAAAGGAGATGCTTGGCAAACTTGACGTTGGCGAGCGCTATGAACCCTTTGATCCCGGACTAAATGCTCATCTAGGGGTGGGATATCTTCGCCGGCTACTTGATATTTTCAGTAATGAAACAACTTTAACTTCAAAGATGAAGACCACTCCGGCGAAATCTGCCGCCAGTTTGGAAAAAATTGCCATTGCTGCCTTTAACGCAGGAGAGGGTAGGGTCTGCAGAGCGCAGGAAAAAGCACGCGCGGAAGGAAAAGATCCTTCAGACTTTGCAGCGATAGAAGAGCATTTACCGGCCAGTACACGGCTTTATGTTGCACGTGTCACCAAATTTAAAGCTGAACTAGAGAAGGCGGAAGAGGGAACAACGGTTGTTTAGCGCCAAACTAATGGAAGTTGGCACGGCATATGCTTTAGACAAGCCATGAGCAATCTTTAAGTGAGTTGATTCCTCAGTAGTTGCAGTTCATGCAGTGCGTGTAGTTCGTCATCCAGAAGTAGCAGTAACTTAGTTGGCGCAAGAACGCGCAAGGTGTTGTTACCATATAAACGAAAGGCCTCGTTTCGGCTGTTGGAGATTGTTGTGTCAAGAACGGCGCACAGCAACGGAGGCGTGTAAGGTTGTCAGGGAGGGTTTTAAATGGGCATTAATATTCGAACCAACGTTCCGTCGTTAGCGGCGCAGCGTAGTTTAAATCTAGCAACAGATCGCTTAGAGACCGCATATCGTCGATTGTCGTCGGGACTACGAATTACCCGCGCTTCCGATGACGCAGCTGGCCTCTCTATCGCCGAACAGCTTCGCGCTGACGGTCGACTAGCAACTGTTGGTATCCGAAACGCGAATGACGGTATCTCGATGATCGCCATCACCGATGGTGCGATGGACTCGATGTCCACCATCCTTCTGCGAATGGCCGAGCTAGCAGAGCAGTCTGCAAACGGTGTGTTTAGCACGACACAACGTTCAGCGCTGTCTCTGGAGTTCAATGCGCTAGCTAGCGAAATCAACAGAATTTCATTAACCACTTCGTTTAACGGGCTCAGCCTTCTCTCCGAAGGTGGCTCGGTGACCTTCCAAGTTGGGTTCGATGGAACCTCACTTTCCCAGGTTACTTATAACGGTGTGCAAGCCACGATGCTGTCCCTTGGATTAGCGACAGCGGACCAGGGGCCAATTGCATTCTCGATTCTTGATACCACGATTGACCTCTCGCAGACTGCTGCGAGGAGTTCAATTGATGCGATTAAGGCGGCGATTTCCTCGCTGGCAACAAGCCGAGGAACAATTGGTGCCGCTGAAAGTCGATTGGTGGCGGCGATTAACAACTTACAGATTGCTCGTGAAAACTTCAACGCAGCTGAGAGCCGAATCCGAGATGTGGATGTGGCTTCCGAAGCAGCAGAACTAACACGAACAAATATTCTGCAGCAGGCAGCAGCAGCGATGTTGTCTCAAGCGAATCAGCAGCCTTCTCTGGCTCTATCGCTCCTGCAGGGATAGTTTAGAAGCTCTCAAGATTAGGTTAGAACTGGCTCGGACAAGGCTACGATCTCTAGGAAGAAAAGCCCTAGAGATTTTAGCCTTGTTCTTTTTTACCTGCCGAATCAGCCTAAGAATTGACTTGAGGTGAGGTGCATGTAAATCTTCAACATGCCAAATTTTGCCCCAGCAGCTCAAGCGCTTTCAATCGAATCCCCGATTCTTCGACCTATCTCTCTTAGAATAAATGCAATAAACGGAATCAATCTCGCACAGGGCATTTGCCAACTGCCTGTGCCACAAGTTGTACTAAACGCAGCACATCGAGCGTTGGATGCTGGGATAAATCGTTATACACCGAGCCGCGGTTTGAGTTCCCTGCGCAATGCAGTGCAGGCGAAATTGGCTCGGGACAATGGTATTCTTGCCAATCCGGAAACTGAAATCCTGATTACGTGCGGTTCGACGGGTGCATTTGAAGGGGTATGTGCAACTTTACTTAATCCCGGCGACGAGGTGATTAGTTTTTCACCCTACTATCCTTATCATACCAATACGCTAAAGCGTTTTGGAACGGTCATCAAACATGTGCCTCTAATGGGAGAAACAGGTGTCTTTGATGATGATGAGTTAGAGCGCGCATTTTCAGCACGAACCAAGTTTCTCCTGATTAATACCCCTAACAATCCAACAGGGAAAGTTTTCACTCTGGAAGAATTACAGAGAATCGGGAGGCTTTGCCAGAAATTTGATACACTCGTTGTGACCGATGAAATCTACGAATACATGACCTTTGATTCGCATTCCCATATTTCGCCTGCTTCATTGCCGGAGTTTTCTGGAAGAACAATAACTATCGGTGGATTTTCTAAAACCTTTGCCATCACCGGTTGGCGCATTGGGTTTGCCGTTGTTCCTGAGGCACTCTCTGATTTTACCGCCAGGCTTTTAGATAGTATTTATGTTTGTCCACCAGCTCCGCTGCAACAGGGAGTTGCGGATGCGATAGGAGAACTACCTCAGAGCTTTTACTCCGAGCTTCGAGAAATGTATCAACTAAAGCGTGACAATTTTCTTGTGGCACTACGAAATGCTGGATTACGGCCTCGGGTCTCACAAGGGTCATATTTTGTCCTAGCAGATTTTTCAGAGAGCTACCCCGAACTTGATAGCATGAAATTTGTCGATCTTATGATTGAAAGGACTCAAGTTGCAGCTGTGCCCTCAGCTGATTTCGTTAAAAACCCCACAGAAGAACAGTGGGTCCGCTTTTGCTTCGGAGTACCTGATGAAATGCTGAAGCAGGCAGGCGAACAACTTAGCAGACTTAATTAGCGGACTATTTCTTGAAATATTCGCCCCAACGTTTATCAACCAGAGAACTAGTCACCTCATCGCAGAAAAGCTCCCCGGGATAGTTAGGCTTCATTCTGGCATCGATTACAATTGGCGGCGTGGTAACTGGATGAAACCTGTGAAGCATTAGCTCAGCACTATGAATGTCCTGGGCGGGTTCAAATCTTGTAAATGTGCTCCAAAGAAACTGATTGCTATTGGCCCCAGTAAATTCTGCATCATCAGCGAGAATAATTAAGGGCCAATCCACCAGTGAAGGATCTGCTGCTATTCGCGCCGCAGCTTGAGTCTCAGATTTGAAGCTGGGCCCACTAACAACTAAGCAACCTCGGCAGAAAACTCGTGCCGTAGTTATCCCCGAAGGGAGGCTGCCCCGAAACTCTCCAGGAAGGGAGCGTATTGGCTCGCCAACTCCCAACATTACCCCCTTACTCCCTTCATTTAACGTAGGCCCAGTGTAGTCCAAGGTGTCCATTGAGAGATTAGAAAAAACATATAAGTCCGTACGAAAATCTACCCGCTCTAACACATGCTCCAACACAGCTGTGAAATTCTTAAGATCAATATCTTTGTCTATCAGGAGTAGGAATTTAGTTAAGGAGAGCTGGCCCTCGCCTAAAATGCGAAACGCACTAACCATAGCTTCTCGCTTATATCGTTGCTTAACGACAGCTGCTGCGAGTGAGTGATACCCTGTCTCGCCATAGCTCCATAAATTCTTCACTGCCGGCATTACAATCGGGAAGAGGGGAGAGAGCATCTCTTGCAGATAGTTGCCAATGTAGTAATCCTCCTGCCGAGGTTTACCGACAACGGTTGCGGGATAGATTGCGTTTTTACGGTGGAGCACCGCTTCGCAGTGAAATACGGGAAAGTCATGGGTGAGCGAGTAATATCCGTAATGATCGCCAAACGGCCCCTCGGGACGCCGCTCTTTGGGGTCGCTGTAGCCAATTAGTGCAAATTCAGCCTCTGCCATTATGGGCAGTGGCCCGGCGGGATTCTTGGCTAGCCTAAACTTCTCTCCAAGAACTAGGGAGGCTAGCAATAACTCGGGAACGTTCTCTGGCAACGGAGCTATGGCGGCCAGAATAGCGGCCGGCGGTCCGCCGATGAAGACATTTACCGGAAGGCGCCGTCCTAGTTCGCCCGCGCGAGCAAGATGAAATCCTCCTCCTTTACCAATCTGCATGTGCAGGCCAGTTGTCTTCTCATCAAAGCGTTGTAATCTATACATCCCAAGATTATGAACTCCCGTTTCGGGATGCTCCGTAAAGACCAGGGGTAATGTGATAAAGGGCCCACCATCCTCAACCCAGGAGGTGATAACCGGAAGCTGATCAAGACGCACATTGCGCTCAACAGAGTATAGAACCTCTGCTTTAGAGCCAGTCTTAGTGCCAATTCCCAAAATGCGACCCAGGATACCCTTCTTTTCCCAGAGCAATCCCAGGCTGGGCGAGACTAACTGCTCAGGAAGGTGGGCAAGTTCCTCGATAAAACTTCGCATCTCATCACCAAAAGCCAAACGCACTCGGGCATCGGAACCAAAAAGGTTAGTTACGACAGGGAAACTAGAGCCAATTACATTTCGAAATAATAACGCAGGTCCGTTTTCGGAAATTACACGGCGATGTATCTCTGCAAGTTCAAGTCGAGGATCTACGGGAGCTGTAATTTCAACTAGATCCTTGCGACGTGAAAGTTCGCTGACGAAAGATTGCAGATCTGAAAAACGCATCTAAGAAACAGGACCTAGTTTGGAAAGTTTGAATCCTTTGGCGGGGTGAGCGCTTTAGCAAGCACTCCATCAGACCCAAAAATATTATCCTTCTGGATCAACCACCCACTTCCAGTCCAAATAAAATTGATGACAATCTTTGGACTGTCGGGAGAATTAAATTTCTGCAAAGTAAGCTCAGCGGTGTCCGCTCTTACCTCTATATCCTTCATATCAAGATTCAGTAGAGGGTGCTCCTCCTTGGACCAGCGATTTTGAATCAATTCCATCTGTTTTCGGACATCCTCCTTAGTGAAGGCGGAATCGCTGGAATCAAGAAAACTATTCCAGAGAATTAGGCCGAATACCTGGTTATAGTTGCCCATTACGATGAAACCCAAATAATTTCGCGCCACGCTAAGCACCGCGATTTTTGCTTCGGGTGTTTCGCTCTTGTACGAAGTAAAGGCACTACAACTGGCCAGACTCAATA
>CAYMWO010000034.1:0-19148 GCA_964393905.1 uncultured Bdellovibrionales bacterium
GGCGCGAGAAGATATTGGCCCAAAGTCCTTTTCAAATACCAGCCAACGTGAAGCGTTCTCCACGGCCGCTTTGCTATACTAAAAGTTTTGAGGCCAAGCAGATTTTTATGGATGAGTATTTTCCGAAACTTGCAGATTATATCGATGCCTCAAAGCGGTTCCGGGCTGGTGACCTTTATACGGAATTCCCTGCGTATACGATTAAACCTCCGCTTCTCCATCTTCTCTGACTTAGTTTAGGGGAGTTCTTAGGTGGTCAATTTAATTGCCGCGCCAGCGGTAACCGGCAGGCTTATCCAAGAGTTGATTTCTTGCAGCTTTTCCTAGGCATGACGTGCCAATTGCTCCTAGTTCATCATCCGATTCTTCGTGAAAAACAGTCTTTGGACGCCGTTGAGTGTCTCAGGTCCGCGATTGCGGTGGTTTGTTAGGCGATTTCTTGGGAAAGTTGGTAGGACCTTAACTTTGGAGGGATTTTAGGAGGTCGGCGAGGTCGGGTTGGGGGAGTTTTTTCCATTGGCCGGGTTTTAGGTTGCCTAGGGTTAGGTGCATGACTCGGGTGCGTTTTAGGTTTTGGACCTTTAGCATTACGGCTTCGGCCATGCGGCGGATTTGGCGGTTGCGGCCTTCGGTTAGGATGATTCGAACTTTAAATGGTGTTAGCCGGGTGACTTTACAGGGAGCGGTTTTGCCGTCGGTGAGCGTTACTCCACGCGCTAGTCGGTCGATGGCAGCGTCGGGGATTGGGGTTTCAAAGGCGACTTCGTATTCCTTTTCTTTTTTGGCGGTGCGCTTTAGAATTTTGTTTACAATGTCACCCATATTGGTGAGCAACAGAAGCCCTTCCGAGTTTTTGTCTAGGCGGCCAATATAAAAGACCCGCTCGGGATAGTTTAGTTGCGAGAAGATATTGTTTCGCACCTCCCGGTTCTCCGTGCACTCAACTCCCAATGGCTTATAGTAGCAAAGAACCACTGGCTTAATCTTTTTTGTGCTCACTCCCTTATTATCCAACTCCACACTGTCGCCCTCCTCAACAACCGTTCCGAGTTTGGCCACCACGCCATTTACACGGACCCGCCCCGCCTCAATTAGCCGGTCGGCTTCCCTGCGCGAACAAATACCCTGTACAGTAAAGAAGCGATTTAAACGCATTCCGTTCAGATTCCCCTCTAGTTAAATCTCGGCTACCGCCCTACAACCGATAATGTTAAGAAAGTGTTAGCCCAAAAAAACTCCCTGCCTAACCGGGAACTGTGGCAGCACTATCAGAATCTCAGCTTGTTAGCATATTTGACGGTCTAAATGAATTTTTCAGCGGCAAATCTTCCCCAGTGGCTTAGCGCACTCTATCTCTCTCCATACGAACAGATTCTCATGATGCGCTTAGTGCTCGCGGCTTTTCTTGGGGCAATGATTGGACTCGAGCGCGATATCCACGGTCGCGCAGCTGGACTCCGAACGCATCTTTTGGTCTCCACAGGCTCGGCGTTGTTTATGGTGATCTCTGAGTCATTGGCTGTTAGCTACCCCGGATTCGAAACCGGCACTCGGGGGGCAGACCCTGCGCGCATTGCGGCGCAGGTTGTTAGTGGCATCGGCTTTCTTGGCGCAGGGGCAATCATCAAGGAGGGTCTCTCCGTAAGAGGGCTCACAACCGCCTCATGCCTTTGGATTGTCGCGGCGATTGGACTCGCCACCGGAGCTGGGCTCTATTCGTTAGCAATTGCCACAACGGCCTTGTCTCTAGTGGCACTTGTGGGATTGACCTATTTTGAACGCTCCTACCGGAAAGATTCTTACCGGGAAATAACCATCGAAACCTCAAACTCTGTAGACATCGCCGCAATTGTCGCCGCCGTAAAGAGAATTGATATCGCAATTCTCCGAACGGACTTCAAACGCGATTTCGAGACTAATCTTTTAACCGTCACCATGGCGCTCCGGCTTTTTAATAAAGGCGGCACCGATATTACCTCCGGACGGATTATCAAATCTCTTCAGGACCACGAGGTCCCATTGCGCTCAATCCGCTGGGAAAGCCCCTAGAATTTTCGTTGATAGACCCTCCCTTCTTTATCGGTTAGTATCCCGCCCCAGCTATGCGCGGGACCCCAACTCCAATTAAATCTGACCTAGTCCTAATCGGCGGCGGCCATGCGCACGCAATTGTCTTGAAGATGTGGCGTATGAACCCACTTCCCGGAGTGCGAGTGACACTCGTTTCAGATGTTTCCCTTACGCCCTATTCCGGCATGCTCCCGGGACTTATCTCCGGCGAGTATACCCTCGAAGATTCGCATATCGACCTGCGAGCTCTTTGTCACCTTGCCAGTGCCCGGTTCATATTGGCCTCCGCCACAGGGCTAGATCTCGGTCGCCAGATTGTAAAAGTTTCAGCACATCCCGAGTTACACTACGACCTGCTCTCAATCGACTGCGGTAGTCGCAGTCGACTAAATGAAATTAAAGGTGCTGAAGACTTTGGAGTTCCAATCAAGCCAGTCCCTGACTTCCTCGCGTCCTGGACAAACGAGCTTCAGCGAATTAACCAGGAGAACCAACGCTCTAACATAACAGTCGTCGGAGGCGGTGCGGGGGGAGTTGAACTTGCACTTGCCATTCGCGCACGACTTAACAAGGAGCTTAAAGGCTCATCTCCGGAGCGCGTCACCGTTTCATTGGTTAACAAAGAGCCCGTCCTGCTACCCACACACTCCCAGGCCGCTCAGAGAAAGATGACAAAGGTCGTGAGCTCTTCCAGCATTGTGCTGCACCTTGGCTCGGCTGCTAAGGAACTTTCTAAATCCCAAGTCACGCTCGCCACGGGTGAGAAAATCAGCTCAGATTTTACGATTTTAAGCACTCAACCCACGGCCCCCACATGGCCAGCAGAGTCAGGGCTCGCTGTCGACTCCGAGGGCTTTATTCGAGTAAACGAATTCCTACAGTCTGTCTCGCACCCGAATGTATTCGCCGCAGGTGATATCGCCTCACTTGACTCGCCCCGACCAAAGGCCGGCGTTTTTGCCGTGCGCCAAGGAGCTCCACTATTTCGCAATCTGCGAGCTAAACTACAAGGAGGAAATCTCGCAGCCTACAACCCTCAGAGAAACTTTCTCTCCTTAATTGGCTCCGGCTCCGGTTCAGCTCTTTACTCCCGTGGCGAACTAGCGCTCTATTCCCGCTTTTTTTGGATTGCTAAGAAGTTGATTGATAGACGGTTCATGAACGGGTTTGCGAATCTAACCCCAACAGCCAACAATATTGATAACGAGCCGCCGATGCGCTGCTTCGGCTGCGGCGCGAAGCTTGGGCGCGACAGTCTGAAAGCTACGTTGGCAAAGCTTAACCTTCCCAGTTCCACCGACAAGCTTTCCTCCGCTGATGATGCGACAATCATCACCCCGCCTCCGGGAAAGGTGCTTGTGCAGTCGGTTGATTTTTTTCCGCCGCTCGTAACGGATGAATATCTCTCAGGCATGATTGCGGCAAACCACGCTCTAAATGACATCTACGCGATGGGCGCTTTTCCCCATTCAGCTTTGGCACTGGTAACCTTGCCCCAGTCTAACCCCACACAAGAGAAGGAGCTGCTGTTTAATTTCCTCTCGGGAGCCCTTGCTGTTTTTCGTAAAGACGAAGTCGCGCTCCTTGGTGGACATACAATCGCTGGCGAGAACCCGTGTTACGGTTTTAGCTGCAACGGATTTCTTGACCCAGAGCAGCTACTCTCAAAATCCCGAGTCAATCCAGACCAGTCCTTGATACTGACTAAAGGTCTCGGAGTTGGGGTGATTTTCGCAGCGTTAATGCACGGGGCACAAGTTGGAAGCCAAGTTGACGCGGCGATTTCCTCAATGCTCCTCTCAAACCGCGAGGCGCTAAGAATTCTTCTCGCTCACCAAGTCGCCGCCGCAACGGATATCACAGGTTTTGGCCTCTTAGGCCACCTGGCGGAGTTATTAGAACAGTCAAAGCTCGGAGCCGAGATTCTATTAGACTCCCTGCCACTAATCCCAGGTGCTTCCGAACTAAGCGCTCAGGGATTTTCAAGCTCGCTTTACCCAGAGAATCGGAAACTTGAACTTTCAATTACAACCAAGCTCAGCTCCGACAAACGCATCCCGCTTCTTTTTGACCCGCAGACCTCAGGCGGATTGCTCGCCGCAGTCCCCAAAACACAGGCCGAGCCGTGCCTCAAAGCGCTAATCTCCGCCGGCTATAACAGCGCGCGGATAGTTGGCCGGACCATTTCGGAACAGATTTTAAAAGCGAGTTGAGCTAGATTTTAGCAGAGCGGCAAACCCAGGGTTACTCTTAAGCGCCGCAAAGTCCGGGTCCTTTTCGGCAAACGGAAGAAACTTATCCTGATTTATCGAGATTGCTTTTTTGAGAGCCTGCAGGGCAAGTTCAACTTGATTGTCACGAGCTAAAGCACAGGCCAGGTTATACTGCGCCTCGCCGGATTTGGGGTTAAGTTTTACAGCCTCCTCAAAAGACTTTCGAGCGTCAGCAAACTCCCCCTTTTTTAAATAGACATGCCCCAGAAAATAGTGCGCATCAAACGACTTGGGGTCGAGACCAATCGCCGCACTGTACTCTCTTTTTGCACCGTCAAGGTCATTAGCAATAGTCAGCTCATTCCCCCGCTTAACACGCACCGAGGCATCATCCGCCGCGTAAGCAGCAGCCGCAATAAGCAGAAAGGCTAATAAGCTAACTAACAGAATATTGCGCTTCATCTTGTATCCCCTTTATTACTCCCTCTTACCCACCAAGACTCTAACATCCCCCACTCGGCGAGTTAAGCCTAGATTATCGAAATACCCGAGAATATTCGCCGCGGCATCTCTTGAGGTCCCGCTTATTTCGCGAAAGTCCTTTAAGGTAATCTGCTCCTGCTGAGAGAACAATTCAAGAACTTGGCTCCGACAGCTCGCAAGCGCTCCGGCTTCGATATAATTCCCATTAACTACATACACCGCTTTTTCCTGCACAAGCCCGGAAAGTATTTGCTCGAGCTCCGGAAGCGGAATCTCGGATTGTATTCCGATATCTCCCCGCGCAATTGTCTTAATGCCGGCCTGCCGCACAAGCCCCAAGACTCTCTCCCTTTGCGCAAGCTCCTTATCACTAATAGCCGGGCGGAACTCCTTTAGACTTACAAACTCCCCGCTAAGCGAGAACCGCGGGTCGGCGGCAAGGAGCTGCTTCAACTCCTCGGCGCCGACTGCAAAAGCAGCAGCTAACTGAGCTGAGGGCATGCCCGCAAGCTTCGGGCTCTTCTGGTGGAAGCGTGTCAGGGTGGAAACAACCTGCCTTAGAAACTCTTCGCTTCTATCTGTAATGAGATAGTGATGATTTGAAAGTCTGCGAATCTCTCCGCGCACTATCCTTTCCTCTAGTGCCGATTCCCGAGCGTCCAATGGAAGCCCCGTTGCAAACAGTAGTCGGTCTTTGGTGACTAATGGTCCACCGACAGACAAAATCTCAGCGAGAAAGTTGTCTCCTGCGAGACTCACCTGGTAGGCCAGAGCCAATCTCTTGGCCCGGCTCTCTTTTTCTCCCTCATTAACAGGAGCCAGCGCACCAAGCACAACTCCACCACCAAGCGTAGTTTCCGGCGACAGTCGGCGGAGTATAAATCTATCCCCAGCTACCAACACAACCGGACTCTTAAACTTAAGCTCGGCAAACCTCATCCCTTGATAATCGCAATCTGGAAGCACCCTAACCGCCGCAGTCTCTGCCGCAGTATCCCAGCAAACTCGCACTTCCCCCGGGAGTTTCGCCAACTGAGAAAACTCCTGATTCAAAGCACAGACTACTCTCAATACTGAAACAAATACCCCCGGCTCAGCCAGCACCATCCCCCGCTCTACATCCTCTACTGCAACATCCGGTAGATTAAGCGCCGCGCTGATATGCTCCTCGGCCACTTCTACCTCTTCGCCGTAACTCTCAATCCGCCGCACCCGGAAACGCCCCCCGCTAGGAAGCAACTCCAGCTCATTACCGACCTGAACCCACCCCGTAACCGGAATCCCCGTAATCACCGACCCAAACCCCTTAACCGCGAACACATCCCGCACAGGCATACGAAACGCCCGCCGGTTCTCCGCACCGAAATTTTGAGTCATATGGCTGGGGGTTCTATCCACCAACAGCGAAAGCTCTTGTATCCGCCCCCGAAGCTCGGCTACCCCCTCGCCGCTTACATTCGAAACCGAAAGCGCCTGAACCTCCTCAAACCCAAGCCTCCCGCACAACTCCAGCGCCTCCCGCCGCACCTCCTCTACTCGAGCTACATCCACCAAATCAGTTTTTGTGATCACTAAAACTATTCTTGCCGACACCTCCAGTAACGATACGACCGCAAGATGTTCCGCAGTCTGCGGCATCACCCCATCATCCGCCGCAACAACCAGGAGCGCGATATCCAACGCCCCAGCGCCAGCAATCATGTTCCGTAAATAGTCTGTGTGCCCCGGAAGGTCGACAATCCCACACACCATACCGTTATCAAACCTTAATGGCGCCACCCCCATGTCGATACTCATCCCCCGCCGCTTCTCCTCCGGGAGCCTATCGGTATCGATGCCTGTCAGATGCCGGACGAGCGAGGTCTTCCCATGATCAACATGGCCCACCACACCGACAATGACTGGAATTAAAAGGTCCGCCATGGAGACTCAAGCCCCATCGTTTAAGCTCGCCCTAAGCGCAGCAGCCAGAAGCCCCAACTCTTCCTCAAATACAGTGCGCATATCGAGCAACACCTCTCCGTCATGGATGCGCGCAAACACAGCCGGTGCCTGACTCCTCAATCTACGGCTAAGCTCTTCCGCGCCAACCCGCGCTCGAACCCCCACCACCACACTCGGTAACGACTCCTCCGGCATCGCCCCACCACCGACGTAAGCGCTCTCCGGAAACATTCGTATCTTCACCTCCCCCACATCGCTGACCGAACGAATCAACGACTCTGCTGCAAGCTCCAGCTCCCCAACCCCCCGCTTAAGCAGCTGGTAAAGCGGCACCTCACTCTCAAACTCATTATTAACAAAGTGTATAAGCGTCCGCTCCAAGGCGCCCAGTGTCAGCTTTCCCACGCGAAACATCCGGTAAAACGAGTTCTCACGGACCTTGGCAATAAACTCCTCTTTGCCGCAAACAATCCCGCTCTGCGGCCCGCCGATAAGTTTGTCTCCACTAAAACAGACGACATCCGCCCCGGAAGAAAACGCCCCGGTCACAAGAGTTTCGGTCTTAAGACCATACGGCTCTAACGGCACCAAAGCGCCGCTTCCTAAATCTTCAATCAACGGAACGTTATGCTTCTTCGCCAGCGCTGCAAGCTCTCCCAAACTCGGAGCCCCCTGAAACCCATGAATGCGGTAGTTAGAGGGGTGCACATGAAGTATCGCCCCGGTTCTTTCGCTAAGCGCGCTTTCGTAATCTTTAAGATGAGTCTTGTTCGTAGTCCCAATCTCGCGGAGCTTTACCCCACTCTGAGTCATGACATCAGGCAAACGGTAAGAGCCGCCGATTTCAATTAGCTGTCCGCGGCTAATTATCACCTCTTTGCCGACAGCAATTGTGTTCAGAACCAAAAAGGTTGCGGCCGCGTTATTATTAACGACCGTCGCACTTTCACAACCCACCAAATGCGACACTAGCTCCGAGACACGTCCATCACGCCTGCCACGTTTACCACTCTCCACCGAAGTCTCCACCCTAACGTAGTGTTGGCTCTGCGCTAACTCTTGAACCGCCTGCTGAGAAAGCGGCGCACGCCCAAGACCTGTGTGAAGGATAATCCCGGTCGCATTTATCGCCCGACGACCACGTTGTGGGTCTGTTTGTGAAAGTCTTGACCGCAACCGCGTCGAGACAACCTCCGGGGAGATCTCCTCCAAACGCTCTCCTTTTTTAATACCGACACGATATTCATCAATCACGGTGCGCAGCTCAAACTTCACTAACCCCGCCCCGAACTCAGTTTGTAACTTCAGCACTTCAGGCATGGCCAAAATTTCCGTCACCGACGGTAGCTTTCGTAGCTTTTCGTTCACGTTATTGACCATTTAAGCGATTCCTAAAACTCTATGCCTAAAACTCTATGGCGGAGACGGATGGGAGTCGAACCCACCTGGGACAGTTAATGCCCCACAACAGTTTTGAAGACTGCGAGCATCACCGGATGCTATACGCCTCCGTTTACTAATTCACTTCTCTTATAAATCCTCTTTCTAGCCCTCAATTCATCAAAATACAGCAGCAATTGGCGGTAAATAAAACCAGCAATTGCGATAGCTAAGCCGATTGGGTAGCCTACTACTTATATTATGCACAGCGCCAACCGAGAGGTTAATAATCTTATATGAGAGCCCTTATATGGGATCCTGTGTAGAGCAATTCTTGGAAACAGTATGATTAATGAACTAAAGCGCGCGGTAGTTATCTCGGCGCTTTTAATTATTTCGACTCCGCAATTCAGCCAAGCTGGTTGTTGAGGGCCTAGTCCACCTGCTGGGGGTTCCGGTGGTTCCCCTTTCGGAGGCGGCGGTGGTAGTCCAATTGGTGGCGGGGGATCCCCCATCGGCGGCGGAGGCTCGCCCATAGGAGGAGGTGGTGGGCTGCCAAGTGGTGGCAGTCCGGTTGGCTCTCCCGGAGGCGGACTTTCAAATGGCGGAACTCCTGTAGCTGGTGGCGGACAAGGCGGAGCTGGGCAGAACTGTCAAGGAGCACCGTGTAACCCTAACGGGCAGAATCAAGGTGGACCGGGGTTTGATCCGTTCAGCCTTGGCGGCTTCTCCGGCACACCCGAGTTCTGGGCGCTGCTCCGATCTCTTCAGGTAAAAACCAATCCCGAACTAAAAATCAAAGCAAGCCTCGCAATCCAGGCGACAAAGACCGGTCTGACTCAGGCCTTTGGTCTGCCCGCAATTGCTGCGGCTGCGGGTTGTATCGGTAGTGGTGGTGGGTGCGGAGGATGCGTCAGCGGTGGTGGATGTTTAGGGGGTTTACCACTAGATCTTAACGGCATACAGGGAATGCTCACCGGTGGCCTCGGGCTGACAGGCCCACTAGGCAACCTCCCGATAACTCTTGGTGGACTAGGCGGGATAGGCTCTTTCACTGGCGCGCTGGGCTCACTGAATCTAAACATGAACGGCATAAATCTGCCGTTTAATAACCTGATGATAGATATTCAAAACCTTCCGGGTGGGCTAACCGGACCACTGGCAGGACTAACCCAGGGACTAACGTTTGGGCAGTTGCAGTTTGATTTAAGCCAGCTTGGGAACATCACAAACTTGGCGAACCTTCCGGTAACGCTAAATGGTCAGGCGTTCTTGTTGGGTCAGATTCCAATTGATCCGCGCTCGTTTGGTAATTTGGCTGGCGGGCTGACCGGTCCGTTAAACTTGAGCAGCCTGAATTTTAATTTGAATTCCATCACCTCGGGATTGGGCAATTTCCCCGTCGACATTAACGCCCTCGGTAGCTTTACAGGGATTAACAGCCTAGGCTCTCTGCCGGTCAGCTTGGGCTCCTTTGGCAATTTAGGAAACATCACTACCGGGTTCGGTGCGCTTAGTCTGAATTTTGGGGGCTCCGCTATTCAGCTTGGCAATCTCCCGCTTGATCTAAATGGCTTCGGAGGGCTCTCGTTTCCAGGCGGAGCGCCGACTCTGGGCAATCTTCCAGTCTCGATTGGTGGCCTCGGAGGGATGCAGAATATCGGCAACCTCGGTAACCTTTCAAATGTGCCGATTACAATTAACGGATTTGCGACAACTGTCGGCGCGCTACCTATTAAGATTAGCGATCTCCCTGTGGATATTCAGGCTACCCTGCAGGCACACGGAGTCTCGCATCTGACTGTGGGAGAGCTAAATAGCTGCACGAGGGGAAGCTGCTCGGTGCCTGGCCTTTCAGACGCTCTAAATAATTAGCCCTGAAATTAGCGCTCGGATCAGACTAAAATTATCAGACCTGATTTGTCGCAGCTCGGAGCTGCGGCACGGCCCCTTTCATTCTGCCGGAGACCCCGCCGATTATCGCCGCGAGAATCGCCGCGATATAGGGAATTGATTGCAACATCAACGCCACCATCCAGAGAACAGCATCGGAGTTCGACGTGCCGTGTATCACTAATACTCCGAATGCGGCGCCCCAAAGAAGAACAGCCAGCGTAATCTCTTCGCGTGCGGTAATAAGACTTCTAATAAATGGTGCGGCGTTTTCCATTTTTGGGGTACGATAAAACGGCTTTCCGGAACGGAAAAAGAGTCCTTGAACTACGGCCTTGGCAATAACATGCGTGAGTGACCCACCGGCTATCATCGCCAGGAGCGTGCGGGTGCTGCCAATCTTCACCCGCTCTTCGTAGGTAAAGGCGGTTCCCAAAAGTCGTAACAGAACTAAGGCAATTGCCGGGTAAATAAAAATCGCTGCGGGGAAATCGGTATAGAGCGGATAGATCATCAGCTTTGCGCTCCAGAGCAGTGCCAGCGCGGTAAATAGCATGTGTAGCCCATCCCCAATCCAGGGTAGCCAGCCTTTTACAAACTGGTAGCGCTGCCTAAAGTCCAAATTCCCTCGGGTCCCCAATAGCTCGCGCCAGTAATGCCGCATGATGCGCATCCCGCCGTAAGCCCAACGGAATCGTTGCTTGGCATAGGCTTCGTAAGTATCAGGCACAAGTCCTCGACCAAAGACGTGGTCAAGATACACGGTTCTCTTTCCAGCGTTTAGAATTCTTAAACCCAGTTCGGCATCCTCTGTAATGCACCACTCCGCCCAACCATGCAGGGATTCAATTGTCTCCCGACAGATAAGTGTCATCGTGCCGTGCTGAATAATCGCGTTATCTTCGTTTCGCTGCACCATGCCGATACGGAAGAACCCGCTGTATTCATCATTTTCCATCCGCTCAAAGAGGCTCCCCTCCCAGGCCCGATGCTCCTGAGGAGCCTGAACAACTCCGACTAGTGCGTCCTGAAAATATGGCACGGCGGCTGAGAGCCAGTTGGGCTCAACTACATAATCGGCATCAACTACGCCTATGACCTTTGCTTCAGGGTTGGTCTCCTTTAGGGCAAAATTCAAGGCCCCGGCCTTAAATCCGGGCCATTTACCGAGAGAGTAAAAGCGAAACCTTTCCCCCAGTTCAGAGCAGCGCTTTTCTACGGGGCGCCAGAGAGCTTCGTCCGGTGTATTATTATCGACAACGATTACCTCAAAGCGCGGATAGTCCAATTTTGAGAGGCTTTCAATTGTTGCGATCACCATCTCTGGTGGCTCCTTACAGCAGGCTACGTGGATGGAAACAAATGGATACTCTTCATCCTTTAACCGACTGACAGGTTGGAAGCGCCGTTTAAGCGGCTTATTACCAACGACATCAGCAATCTCTATCGCATCGGTAAGAAAGATTACCGCCAGCAGCGCCTGCGCTGAAACCATCACCGTCCAAAAGGCAATATCAGAGGCCATAAAATATTGGCCTGAAGCCTCCCGCGCTAACTCCGTCGCGGCCGAAGCAGCTGTCTGAATGATAATCGCCGAGAAGAGCTGCCCCTCAATTTCAAGGGACTGGCGCCGCCAGAAATAAAGCGCCATTACCAGCGCTCCGATAACGGCGGATGAAAGTGCCCATAATCTCCAGTTCGGTTCCTCGTGCACCGGTCCCGTGAGCGGAAACTTCTCCTGTCGATCAGCGTTCATTATTCCCCAGTACGCTCCGGCATGGCCTTCGGTGACGGCCTTCCAGGGCTGGTCGAATGCCTCGATAAGATTGTAGTTGATGTTTTCCTTCTGCGCCTTGCGAATAAACTCGCGGACAAAGCGGGCCTGATTCTCGCGCGACGGCTCAGCGCCACCGCGCTTTGGGCCATCACTCGGCCAGCCCGTCTCAGCGATGACCACCATCTTGTAGGGAAAGATCTCCTTCACCGCCCGGTATTTTTCCAGGACATAGTCCACCGCCTGTTCAATCGGGACGTTCACCCAGTAAGGGAGAACGTGGATAGCGATATAATCTACCTCTTGCACCAGGGCGGGATCGTTTATCCACATATCCCAAGGCTCTGCGGTAGATACAGGTGTGCGAAGCCGCTCACGCGCTTTTCGTAAGTAGCTCACAAGCTCGTCGCGCGGAACTAATTTGTGGAGCTGTGTTTCGTTTCCGATAATAACACGGGAGACGTTTCGATTGCGGCCCGCGATTTTAATTACAGCTTCAACCTCTTGCTCATTGCTCTCGGGTCGCGCATCAAGCCATGCGCCGGCGATGACGTTCAGGTTATACTTCCTGGCTAGTTCGGGAACAACATCCAAAGCTCCCCGTGCGGTATAGACACGTACCTGCCGCGTTTTGTCCTTTACGGCCTTGATGTCACTTTCAATGCTCTCGGAGGTTGGAAAATGTTCACCGAAGGGATCTTGTCCATTCTGGTATGGGTTGAATGAGAGGCTTACGAAGGGATAGCCGGACTCTGCTGGATTGATCGGACGGTTTACCTGCCACCAGATAAATAGGTTCGTGAAGATCACGACCACTACCATCGACAACGAGGAAAGTCTCATAAGTCTCCGTAACGGAGGCATGTAATGTCTGCCCCGGAATCCATAAGCGACCGACCACAATTACGCCAACCCAGTGGTCCGCCAACATTTTCCTTGATTTAGTCTTGGAAATTTCAGGCCTAATAGGGGTTAGGCCCGACTGCGCCCATTCTAATCGAACTCCCGAAAACCGTCCATCACCTGCGGGGTCTAGGGCTACCCTTGTTAGAGGCGCTAATCCCCTAATGAACCCGACCCAACCCCCCAGGCTCTAGTCCTATCAGGGAGTTAACCCACTTTTGGCCATGATAAGGGCGAAATAAACTTAGGTTGGAAAAGTATCTGGAACCTTTTCAAATAACATTATTTTTCCAAGGGTACCCAGGCCCTAAGGAACCTGAGCGTTAGTGCCGATTAATCCCGCTAGAGTTTCCCGAATTGGACCCAAGAAATAGAACGAGAAAACTAGCTTTTATTTGAATTGCGACAATTCCGATTGAATCGTGCGGATGTCCCGTTACATCTAAATCTGCACAGTTTCTTCATTACTTAATAGGATTATCAACATGTGGAAAAAGCCCGAATCAGCAGACCTCACCTCAACTCCAACTTCTCAATCCCTTACTTCAGGATTTACCACTGGCAATCCTGAATTAAGTCCGCGAGAGGCAAAAGATATTAAAGGTGACAAAGCTCTTATCGGGGGATCCCTGACATTTAAGGGCGAGCTTACCGGGTCCGAAGACCTGCTAATCCAGGGCACTCTCGAAGGGGTGGTGCAGCTCAAACAGAACACTGTCACCCTCGGAAAGTCCGGCAAAGTCAAAGGCGACCTGCACGCAAAAGTCGTTCATGTCGAGGGTGAAATTGTCGGCGATATTTTTGGTAATGAGCAGGTGGTAGTTCATCGCTCAGGCAAGGTGCGAGGCAACATCACCGCACCGCGAGTAATTCTCGAAGACGGCGCCAAACTCCAAGGCTCTATCGACATGGAGCCCCTGGCCGAAGTTAAAACTGGAGTTGAATCTCTAGCCGGTGCTGATAAGTCACCCGACACAGCTAGCGGCAATAAGCCTCGAGTAGCTGGGCTAAGCGATTCTTTAAGACAACATTAAAATAATTTCTCTAACCTGTGGCTCTGAAGACCGGAACCCTTAGTTTTGCTCGCTGCAACACCGCACCGCTTTTTGAGGAGAGCATCCAGGCGGGCGAAACGGTCAGGGATTCTCACGCGCTTTCAATCATCGAACGGCAGCTTAAAATCCCGGGGAAGTATAACATCCTCGACCTAGGCGCTGCCTCCAAAGGCAATGTAAACTTTTTCTCGCATTTTAACTGCCGTATCTTCATCCAAGACCTGTTTCAAACCTTAGCCGATAAGCGGGTGACACTGGGGAAAGAAGAGTTTGTTCCGGAGATTTTCCTGGATAGCCTACTGCTAGCTCCCGCAGGGATAAAGTTCGACGTCGTAATGTGTTGGGACCTGCTAAACTACCTAGCCCCACATGAGCTTGGAATTTTTGTGAGCCACTTAACCACTTTTTGTAAACCCCAAACTGCGGTCTACGCTTTGATGGCCTCCGGAGGCGTGGTCGCAAAAGAGCCCATTCACTTCAACATCGAAAGCGGCGACAAGATCCGCTATTCGGTAAACTCTGCGGAAACCATCTCCTCCCACCGCTACACTCAGCGGGACCTGCTAAAACTGATGCCGGATTTTCTCATCTCTCGCTCGTTACTTCTACGAAACGGGATGCAGGAGTATTTGCTGACGAAAACTACCAAGCCGTAATTTTCTTAAACCGCGGATCGGATTTTAGACTCTTCAGGTCGGGCTCGTTTTCCGCCCAGGACCTTGCACGGGGTTCGTATTCGATGGTCTTCGCCAGATTTTCGAAGGCTTTGTCCTTGTCGCCCTTTAGTGCGTAGTAGCAGGCTAAATTAAAATATGTCGGCGGCCATGTCGCATCGAGCTTGAGCGCCGCGCGAAAGCGGATAAAGCCCTCCTCATTTTTGCCGGTCCGCATGTAGCAGATTCCCAAAGAGATCCAGGCTTTCTTATTGTCTGGCGCGGCTCGAATAACCTCCTCAAACTTGGCTATCGCCTCGGAGTATTTCTTCTCCTTATAGAGCTTATCAGCCTCTTTATAGAGCTTATTCGCCATCTCGCGATGTGCCTTTTCGGCGGCATCAACGGCCAAAGTTGTAGTTGAGGATTCAGTGGCGGTGTCAAGCGTAGTGGACGGGATAGTGACCGGAATAGTCGTGAGAGTATTAAGCGGCGCTGTGTCCGGGAGAGTCGCCGAGAGTGTCGTCTGAGTAGTGAGGGTTTCAGTTGTAATTAGCCCCTGCTCTGTCGCTGGCACGGTAGTAGACGTTACTTCAACTGTCGTAGTCGGGCTCTCTGAGGTCATCAGTGTTGTCTCAGTGGTTGGGCCGACCTGATGCTGAATAAAGGAGTTCTCAATTGTCGTCGTGGAGCTCTGTAGAGTTGTGGTTGAGCTCTCTCCTGAGAAAAACGTGTTTTCATTAGAAGCCACGGTCGTAGTGGTAGTTGACTCCTGAACTGAGGCCAGGGTCGAAGTTGTCACCTCAGGTTGTAGGCCAAAAAGTCCTTCACCAACCCCTTTATTCGCACCATTACTAACGACTTCAACATAACTCTTCGCGCTCTTCTGCCAGTTATAGTACCAATACCCAGCTCCGACGAGAACTATCACCATCAGCCCAAATATAATCTGCGCCCGCCGAGCTGGGTTTACAGGAAGAGCTTTTCCAGAGACCGCCGCCCCGAGTGCCGCGGTTAGCTCGGCAACAGTCTGGAACCGGTCTGCCGGGTCTTTTGCTAAGCTCTTAAGCACGACGTCATCCACTGCTTGCGGAATCCGGAGGTCGGGCTTTGTAACTCGTAGCGGAAGCGGTTGTTGATTCAACTGCTTCATCAATGTCTCCATCATCGATGGAGAATCAAACGGAACCTGGCCGGTAAGGGATTCATAAAGGATAATTCCCAGCGAATAGATATCAGAGCGCACATCTAGCTCCTTACCTAGCACCTGCTCAGGCGAGGCATATTGCGGTGTGCCGAAGAACTGCCCGGCCTGGGTTTTGACTATCGCTGAACGGTCTCCTGTTTGGTGCAGAAGCTTGGCGATGCCAAAATCTAAAACTTCAATCTTCTCCGTCCCATCTTCACGGGTACTGATTATGATGTTATCGGGTTTTAAGTCCCGGTGCACAATCCCAATCGCGTGGGCCTCAGTCAGTGCCCGACCTGCCTGTTCGATAATGGTAAAAAGATACGCCGGAGTCAGCGCACCGTCTTCTAGCAGCTTTTGCTTAAGGGTTCGCCCTTCAACATACTCCATCACGATATAAGGAAGACGGTTCCAAATACCGAAATCGAAAATTATGACTGCGTTCGTATGCGTTAACTTGCTGGCAACTCGCGCCTCGTGTTGGAAGCGTTTTAGAAACTCCTCATCTTCGACAAGATGCGAATGCAGGACTTTAATCGCGACAATCCGGTTCATCAAAGCGTGTTCCGCTTTGTAAACGATGCCCATACCGCCGGTGCCGAGAATGGAGAGGATTTGATACTTGCCGTCGATGACCTGCCCGACAAGCCCCTGAGGCCGAGCGCTCATCGAGTCGCTGAAGCTAATGCTTACGCCTTCTGGAGGACGGTCCTGTTTGGACTCAGCTTTCTCTACTTTCTCTACGCTGACATCCGCAGGGGTTTCTGAGTTCTCATCGGGCATGGAGCGAGATCATCAAAAAAGATTAAACCTGAATGTTAAGATAGCGACATTCCTACAAAACTTGAGGCTTCTGGTCAAGTAAGAGCCGAAAATCATCGCAATAACAAGCCGATTGTTAAGAGTCGGTTAGAAATTTCATTTCTGGCTCTTCTCCTTTGACACAAGAAAAATATGGGAACTACGGTCGTATTTGAGTTCTCTGTTCCTTCAAATAGCTCGGACTAAACTCCTAGGATTCAATCTGAGCGCTTTTTTTTGGGTATACGCATCAAGGTTAGTGCGACTTCTCTAGTGGTAATCCCTATTGGGTATATCCCATTTGAGAAGCCTCGGTTTTAAGGAGCAACACATGAGCACCGAACTTTCCATCTCCGGGAAGTGTCACGGAATCTACGTTTTCGATATCGGCTGGTGGGTCGATCTCGCCGAACTGCGGCGCGACTTCGCCACACTCTTTCCGGGTGTCCGTCTCGTCTCCCCGACCGAGTCCACGGGAGGCGAACGCGGTTTCATCAAGCACGATACGCTACCAGTAATTCTGGAACGAACCATCGAGCCCCTGGTCGTGGACGGGAAGCGCACCTCTAACACAGTGCGCATCACCATCTTCGACTCCGGAGCGATTACGGTAGTTTTCCTCCTGCCGCTCGAGGGTCAACTCTCGGAGCTTGTGACAATCAGTCACTCTGTCTTCGAGTCCAAGGCCTTTACGACAACGGCTCGGCATATCGTCACCGGGATTTTGCCTAGAATCACGGAATATGTCGTACGGCCGGCACTTTCGCAGGAGGTCGAGGATTACCTGATCTTCGAGATCTCAGAGTTCGGAAAGATTGGAATCCCTCTACTCCTCAGCGATCACCGTGGCACCATCGCGCGGATTCTCCTCGGTGAGCCGGACGAACTCGCAGATGAACAGATCGAGAATGCGCTCGAGCACAGAACCTCATACCACCCGAGCGATCTGGCCGTGTTCGACTGGCGTGCGGCGATACTCTTCGGCAAGGAGTTCGGCGACGTGCTGGCAGTGCTCGAGCACGCAAACGTGGAGCTCCTCGAGCTCCATCACATCTCACTGCATCTTGACCAATTCCTCCGTTCGGCCGAAGAGGCTCTCAAGAGAACGGGCATCCGCAGTCGTTTTCGTGGCATCCCCGGCATTTCACCCGAAGTCGTCGGTGCATTGCAACTCGAAGTCGCGGCCCAACTCGAGCGCGTCGATAACCCGCTTAACCTGGTCGGCGACCAGTACCTTGCGGGTGTCTACAAGAAGCTCAACCTTCGGTTCCACTTCGAAGAGCTCGAGGACGAAATTCGAGAGAAGCTTGAGATCCTTGCAGCGCTAGAGGATACGTTGAGCAGCCGCTCGGCCGAGAGACGTCACAACTGGACGCTGACTCTCATCGGCGGACTCCTGGTGGCCATCCTGACTTGGGCTTTCGGACTGGCTTAAACCTCGAGGTCTGGCAGGGCGGTGAACGGGTAAAGGTCCCCGTTCACCGCCCTTGCGCTTTTTAAAAAAAGGTTTTTTAGTGCGTGTACCCAAAAGAATGCTCTTATAAAGCCAGACGCGTGAAGTCCCCAAGAAAAAGTACCGTTGGAATTCTCTTTAACCCTATCTCCGGCGCTGGTCGGAGCCGTGGGCTTGCAGAATCCGCGAGCGCGGCGCTGACTGCCGCCGGGTTTCTTGTGCATATGTTCGAAACCCGAGATGTGCTCAGCCGAGAACACCCAATGGAGTTTTTCGGCTCGGTTAATTTTTTGGTCTTAAGCGGTGGTGACGGCACGCTGATGGCGGTCTTGCCGTATTTAACAAAGCTCGCCCTCCCCGTTTACATGTTGCCAGCTGGGAATGAGTCGCTTTTTGCGCGTGAGTTCGGGATGCAGGCCGATACGAGCTTACTGATAGCTGCGCTCTCTGCGGGGGAGGTTTTGCCTGCAAGCATCGGGCATGTCGGAGACAAGCCGTTTTTGACGATGGTCTCCTTGGGGCTAGATTCTCAAGTGATTGAGCTAATCGACAGCACCCGGACGGGGGCGATTGGGCATTTGGGGTATCTGCTGCCGACACTGCGAGCGTTTTTTCGTCATAAGGCTCCGGTGATTACTCTTAGGGTCGATGGTGAGGGCGTTGTTAGTAATGAGAGTGGTTTTTTGATTATCGCGAACACAAAGGGCTATGCGCGGCGTCTGCTGTTCGTGCCGGAAGCGACAAGTGCGGATGATGTGCTGCGGGCCAGGTTTTTTCCATACGGCGGCAGTTGGGGGTTTTTGGGTTTGGTATTGAAATTAATGCTTGGCCGCCCAGCAAGTTCCATTCAAGGGGCGCGATTCTTTTCGGGGAAGCAGTTTGAGATATCAACAGGTGGCGAGACAGGTTATCCGGTGCAGGCGGATGGTGAGTATGTAGGGAAGACGCCGGTTGTGGTGAGGGGTGGTGAGGGGCAGATTTTGGTGTTGAAGATGATTGGCTAAAAATGTCCCTCACAGGCAGGGTATCCAAGAAGCTCCACTAGCCTCCTAACAACCCATAAATAACCGGCAACTTTTGCGGGGTTTACGAAACCCCATTTAATGGTATAGAACCCAGTCCCGATTACGGGAGGTTTGTTATCTAAGGTTACCCAAATCAAGCGAAGCGAGATTTGAAAGTTTACTCAAATCAAGCGAAGCGAGATTTGAACGAGTAAGGATAAGGCAGCTTTTTAAGTTGAGGCTGTTTTGGTGGTCGAGTTTGAGTGGAGGTCGAAAAAACTTAAATTTCTCGGGAGGGGAGCTGTAGATGTGCTACTGCCCCCTCCCGAGAAA
>CAYMWO010000035.1:0-19026 GCA_964393905.1 uncultured Bdellovibrionales bacterium
TTTCCAAGACCAAGCAGATCGAAAACACGGCGCTGCACATCTGTTCGGTGAATTCGAATACTTCCGCCTCCAATTTCCTGGCCGTTCAGCACGATGTCATACGCCCGAGCCTTACACTCTCCCGGATTCTTCTCCAACCGCTCCCAATCTTCTTTAGTATTAAGTTCGGGAGAGGTAAAAGGATGATGGACTGCCATGAATCGTCCAGCTGCATCATCAAATCCAAATAACGGAAATCGTTCAATCCAAACAAAAGCCAATTTGTTTGGATCAATAAGCCCATGAGCTCTGGCGAGATGCACACGGAGCGCACCCAATGCAGCATTTGCGATATCAGCCTTATCTGCGACGAGAAGCACTAAGTCCCCAGTTGAAATTGAAAAAGTCTTGGTTAGTTCTAAAATATCTTTTTCAGTGAGAAATTTCTGAAAAGATGACTTCACTCCATCACTGTCAGACTTAACCCAGGCCAATCCCTTGGCCTTAAAAACCTTAACAAACTCCGTCAGCTCATCGAGGTCTTTCCGCGAAAGTCCAGCCCCTCCCGGAAGCTTAATCCCCTTGACCACCCCGCCGCTCTTCACGGCATCCGCAAAAACTTTAAACTCACTCTCCTTAAAAAGCTGGGAGACATTCTTCAGCTCTAAATCGAACCGCATATCCGGAGCGTCCACCCCAAAGCGCTCCATCGCCTCATCATATTCCATCCGTAGAAACGGCGGCTTCAACTCGACCCCCGCACATTCCTTCCAAATCTTACAAATTAGTCCCTCAACAAGAGTGTGAATTGCCACCTCATCAATAAACGACATCTCGATATCAATCTGTGTAAATTCCGGTTGTCGGTTCGCCCGGAAGTCCTCGTCTCGAAAGCACCGCACTATCTGGTAATAACGGTCTAGCCCGGAGCACATCAGCACCTGCTTAAAGAGCTGTGGCGATTGAGGCAGGGCAAAGAAAAAGCCCGGCGTCTGGCGGCTCGGCACGAGGAAATCCCGCGCCCCTTCAGGGGTGGTCTTAGTAAGCATCGGTGTTTCCACCTCGCAGAACCCGTGGGTATCAAGATAACCCCGAGTGGCTTGATAGAGCTTATGCCGTAACCGCAAAATGCTTTGCATCCGCGGCCTACGAAGGTCTAAAAACCGATATCGAAGGCGAAGCTCTTCCTTAGCGTCGGTATCGTCTTGTATTACAAACGGGGGCGTCTCTGAAGTTGATAGAATCTCAGCCTCAGTAACCGCGAGCTCAACAGCTCCCGTCGAGATATTGGTATTCTGATTATCCCCCGGACGCTCTCTCAGATTACCAGTTACGGTAATGGCGTATTCACTTCTAAGCGATTCCCCTGTCTTAAATGCCGCAGGAGATTCGGGGCCGAAAACAATCTGAGCCTGTCCTGTGTAGTCCGCCAAATCAACAAAGATTAGTCCACCGTGATCCCGCCGCCGCCTAACCCAGCCGCAAAGTGTAATTCGCTGACCGACTTCACTCTTTGATACAAGTCCACATTTGTGAGTTCTAAACTTCGCTCGAACCTCTGCCGTCATATCGCCTCTTAATAAATCCATTTTTTCAATTCTGTTTTAGTTCTGAACACGAACTAAATTGCTTTCTGCCACTTTGAGTTTAGGGTTTAACTGCTTAGCCTTTGCAAACTCGTTCTCAGCTTTTTCTTCTTCCCCTTTAAGTTCGTATAAGACTCCCAGATTATTGTGAGCAAAGCTATCGTTATCATTCATGGACAATGCCTTATTTAACAACTCCTCAGCTAATCCAAGCTCATTTTTCTGAAGATAGGCCCAACCCAATGCTCCATTGAGCGAGGCCCGTTGAGGGTTCTCCTGGAGAGCCTTCTTGATAATAGCGATCCCGTCGTCAGCCTTATCCAACTTAACCAGCACCACACCCAGACTTTCCTGGGCATCCAAGTTTGAGGAATCCAGCTTAAGCGCGCTGTTTAGCATATCTGCAGCCGCTTCGTAATTCTGCTGAGACTCAAACAGTCGCCCCAGTGCCAGCCAGGCATTCACGTCCTTTGGTTGAAGAAGCGAGGCGCTCCGTATTGCACGCTCTGCTTGATCCGCCTGGCCCGTTCTTAATAGTGTCATTCCGAGGCGCAAATGGGCCTGTGCGTTATTCGGCTCCCGTTCAACAGTTGCGCGATAACTCACAATCGCCTCATCGAAACGCTCTAGTCTCTCCAAAATGAGACCAAGATTATAAAACGAAAGTGGGTCTTTAGGGTCGAGTTGAATCGCCTGTCTAAGCGCATCTTCCGCCTGCGCTAACTGTCCCGTCTTTTCATAAACAACGCTTATGCCCTGAAGGGCCTTAGCGCTATTTGGCTCGTGTCCAATTAGTTTTTGATATTCGCTCTTAGCCCGCTCATAGTCCCCTTTTTTTGTGTAGACATTAGCCAGAGCGATAGAAAAATTTGGATCGGCCTTAAGTTTCTGCGCTTGCAGAAGACTCCTTACTGCCTCGTCATAACGGCCCTGCTTCTCGAAAACCAATCCAAGATTGTAATGAGCCTCTATCAGGTTCGGACAAACGGTCAGCGCACGGGAGTAGATGTCCTCTTCTTCTTTGGAACCATTAGCTAGGGCCGCTCCATTACGCACTTCACGGGCCGCTTCCACGCAGTCATCGGCCAAAACCGGAGTGATGCTTCCGATCACCAAAGACCCACTTAGAATGAGAACCCCATAGGCTTTCAACATAATGGTTAGCCCCCAACTCCACTGTTTACCAAACGAGGAACGTTTGAAGCCTCCTCCTCAATTGCACCCACTGTCCGATTAATTATCTCCACCGCCTGCGCCAGTCGCACCTCATCCGCAACTAGCGAAAAACGGATAAACCCATCGGACTCAGCCCCAAACCCGGAACCAGGGCAAACGGCCACTCCAGCCTCGAGTAATTCCAGGGAAATTGCCTGACTTATTCCGGTGCTGGCTCGGTTAATCAATACGGACTCCGGAACGCGCGCCCATAGAAATGGAGTCGAACGCGCTGGTGCAACTTGCCACCCACTTCGGGTAAGTCCATCACGCAATAGGGTCGCTCGTAGCTCATAGACAGAGGAGATTTGGCCGACTACGAGCTCTCCCTGTCTCAGGGCCTCAACAGCCGCAATCTGCAACGGTTGAAACAGGCCAAAATCTAGATAACTTTTAATCTTCTTCAGCGCACCGACCAGTTTGGCATTACCCAAGGCGAACCCCACTCGCCAACCTGGCAGACCAAAGCCTTTTGAGAGGGAATAAAATTCTACTGCAACATCTTTTGCACCTGGCACCTGAAGGATACTCGGATTTGAGTGCCCGCTAAAGGCTAGATCCGCATATGCAAAATCGTGGATGATGTAGATCCCAGCAGAACGGGCAATCTCCACCAGCCGCGAGAGAAAAGACAAATCTACAGTGGTGGATGTCGGGTTATGAGGAAAGTTGATAATTAGTAACTTTGGTCGGGGCCATGTATCCCTTAGGGCGAGTTGCAGTCTTTCAAAGAAGCCATCACTTTCAGCCGTTAGGTGAAAATCTGAGTTAATACCATCCTCCGGCGTGGCGAATAACGGGAATCCAATAAATCCACCACCAGCGATATAGACACCAGCTGAATGAATCGGATAACAGGGGGTCGGGACCAGGACATTATCGCCTGCAGAGAGCAGCGCTAACATCAGATGCGAAAGCCCTTCCTTTGTTCCTAAAGTAACTACGACCTCTTTCTCCGCATTGAGCTCAACACCGAATCGCAATTTGTACCACTTACAAATTGCTTCTCGTAGACGAAGAATCCCTTGTGAACTTGAGTAGCGATGGTTTTGTTGTCGCAAAATAGCCTGCACCAGCTTATCTACAACATCGGAAATTGGCCCCTGGTCAGGGTTGACTTGGCTGAGATCAATAACGTCTCGACCGGACAGCCGTGCTTGAACCACCTGTGCGGCTATTGTCCCAAGCTGATAAGGGGGGAGATGGTTGATATAGAAATCCTGAGGGTCTGACATAACAGGGGGATTTCCTATTCGATAAACTCGTCCGCGTGATAACTGCTTCTTACTAGCGGCCCGATAGCAACGTGGCGAAAACCTAGCGCCTTAGCCTGGTTCTCATACCAGGAAAAGCGTTCAGGGGAGATATACTCTACGACAGGGAGGTGCTCTTTTGTAGGCTGCAAATACTGTCCTGCGGTGAACGATTGAATTGAGTGTTCCCTGGCATCTCGCATCAGATTTAACACTTCCTCTTCCTCCTCACCAAGACCCAACATGATTCCAGTCTTAGTTAAAACTTCCGGATTCAGAATAGAGACTTCACGTAGTAGTTCTAATGAACGAATGTATTGCGAACCCGGGCGCACTTTGCGGTAGAGGCGAGGAACGGTTTCTAAGTTGTGATTGATGACATCTGGCTGCGCTTCAACTACTTGCTTGAGCGGGCCAAGGGCCCCTCGAAAATCAGGAATCAAGACTTCGACTGTGACTCCCACAATCCTTTCCCTAAGAGCCCGGATAGTGGCAACGAAGCCACTCGCGCCACCATCTTCCAGATCGTCGCGCGCAACAGAAGTTACAACTACATGCCTTAGCCCAAGCTCAGCCGCAGCCTCTGCCACCTGCTCGGCTTCATTAGAAAACTTGCTCGGTTCAAAGGTTGGCTTTCCGGTATTAACGGAACAAAAACGGCAACCTCGAGTGCAAACGTCTCCCAGAATCATGAAGGTCGCAGTTTTTCGGGAGAAGCACTCCGATATATTCGGGCAGCGGGCCTCCTCGCAGACAGTATTGAGGTTTGATTTGCGCAAAAGGCGCTTAAGATCTTGTGTCTCCTGGGCGCTCGCAGGCGGTCGACGGAGCCATTCCGGTTTCCGCATCGGGCTCTCTTGCACTATTGCCATGAGCTACTAGTCCGAGCTGGGGGTGAGGATTTCGTTGAAGGCCGCAGCTTTGCGAATATCTCCCTGGATACGAATCTTCTGCGCAAGAATTCCTAGCTGCGGATTCAGGTCTCCGTTAACAAGCGAAACAAAGTCCCGCTGTTGCATTGTGAGCACAACATCGGCATCTTCCCTACGATTGACTACCTGGATATCTTCAGCCAGAAACACCGTCCACACCCCACCACGATACCCTTTTAGCTCTAACCGGTATTTTCCTAAGAGCGGTGCTCGCTCTTCGGGCTCAAGAATGTCAAAGCGGTAAAGTATCTCCTGAGAGAAAAACTCTTTTGCACTTCTAACTTTAGTCTTACCAGGCAGCCCCGGCCCTTCATCCCGCACTCTCGGCCTAACTGGTTCACCGGCCTCTAAGTCATAAGCGGGCGCTAAGGGATCGTGCGCTTCGAAAGAACCACTCTCTGGGCTGACTTCAGGAATAATCTCGGTAACCTCTTCAGGCTCCTCAGAAAGGTCATGCTCCTCATCTAAGTGCTTATTCACATCTTCTGATGCGGAGACCTCGGCCTCTAATAAGCTCTCAACAAACTCATCCGCAACGCTCTTGCTCGCATAGCCTCCCGGACCCGAAACCGCCTCCAGGTTCTCTGCGACCTCTATTGGCTCACCGTGTCGACCTTCGTTGTTTTTATCATCAGAATCATGATGTTTAACTAACGACTTCAACCAACTGTTCGACAAAATTGCTAAAATCATTGATTCTTAACCCGTTTCAAGAGCCCTAAATGGTGGCTTGTGCATGTGAAATTAACCGCACCGGAGATTATTACACCTTTAAGATGTCTACAAGTTGGCACGAACAAGCGGTTACGGTTACGGGCTCCATTGGCAGCGGGAAGTCCACTGTTTGTTCGGTCTTTAAGGAATTGGGGGCGGCTGTAATTAGTGCTGACGAGCTAGCCCGCCAGGCGGTTCTCCCCGGAAGTCAGGCCCTAAAAGAGATAGTGCTCGCCTTTGGCGCTGACGTGCTTAACCCGGACGGAACGCTCAACCGACAAATGCTCGCTCAAATTATCTTCGCAGACCCGTTTAAGCGTAAGACACTGGAGAAGATCACCCACCCTGTAATTAAAGCTCTAGCCGAAAAAGAGTTCCAAGCCGCTAAAGCTCAGAACCCACCACTAATTGTCTACGACTGCCCACTACTCTTTGAGACCGGCCTGGATAAATCCGGTTTTAAAAAGATAATCCTTGTCGCCGCTGACGAAGGATCTTCAATAAAAAGAATAGTCGCCAGAGATAACACCACCGAGGCCGAAGCCCGCACCAGACTCGCATCTCAGATGTCCCTCGCCGAAAAGCGCACTCGCGCAGATATCGTTATCGAAAACTCCGGCACATTGGAGGAGCTACGAGAAAAAGTGGTCGCGGCTTATAAGAAGCTTATCGCTTGATCGCAGATTTATTGGATTCTATTTCTTTAAAGCGCTTCCCGTAATCTTCGGAAGTGCGTTCATATTCATCTTCATCCCGTTTGGCATGATGATATCTCCCGGCACCTGGCCGGCTTCACACTCACCTAGCCAACGGGCGGAAATATTAGTGGTGCTCTCCTTGGTACCCATCATCGGCGGCTCAAAAGTTGCGTGTATAGAGGCTGTGTAGGCTGAAGAAAAATCCCCCGTATAGCTACCGCTCGAAACCACACGAGAACCGCTAAAGTTACAATCCGAGGAAACCTTGTAACCGTCCCCGTCCTTTACTAACTCATTCTTGTTGCAGTTAGCCCCGATTGACTTCCCCGCCCCGCCCATCGATTCCATCATCGCCTTATCCGAGGCCGCATCCGTGCATTGTTTCATCGTCCTCGCTGGCAAGCCACCGGAAGCCATACTAATTTCCCACAGACCGGCCTTACGCGCCGGAAGCTCATCAGCCATAGACACCTGGGTTACAAAACAGATTGTCGCAAGTAGCGCACTAAATAGCTGACCGGTCCTTCGCATCGGGAGACTCCTCGGGATTAAGAGTTTTAAAAGCATAGTTGGTTATACGAAACTACTAGACAGTTCTGCAAGCCGTTATGGAACTACCTCCCTGCCCCGCCAAATATAGCTCTGGCCATTTAACACGGCCGTAATCTCAAACATCCAAAGTCCCTTAAGCGGAAACATGACCTGATTGGCATAAACCCCCGACCCCTGGCTTGTCTCGTTCATCACTGCCGAAATATCCATCCCCTCACTGGCTGGACGTTGCGCAAGAACCGTCACCATTGCACCCGATAGGGCGCTCTTTTTCTTATCGACAATCGACACCTGCAACCGTGATTTCTCGCCGACCGGGGTTATTGAAAACCCCCAAGAAACTCCCTCGCCCAGAGTCAAGCCATCAATCGTCCCCTGATATCTCTGCCCTTTTTCATAGGAGTCCTCTTCAATCAGGCCCACCGCTGAATGAAACGCTAGGTAATAGATATAAAAATTCACGACAGCAATTGCGCCCAAAAAAACAAAGATTGCAATTACCCAGGGAGAGCGTTTCGGTATTTCGGAAGCCGTTGCGGAGTTAATCATCTGGACCAAGAATTGTTATCTCCTTCTCAGCTTTGTAGCCGGAATCCCCTCGGATACGAATCTCAATTCGTCGTTTTCCATCGTGTAGCTCACCTACGGGGAAGTTAATAAAAATGGGGGCGGTCTTCACTTCCCCTGGACTAACAATTAGGGGATTAAGCGCAGAGATTATCTCAGCACCGTCTATACCTGACAGAGTAAAGGTATAGCTCTGCGGAGTGCGGCCCTTATTGGAAATTGATACCGTTAGGTGATTAGAGATCCTGCCGTCTCCCAAAACGGAAAACGGGGTATCTAGGCCCCCTCTAAGAACATCAAACTCGCTGAGCTCCCTACTTGAGAGCAGATAGACAAAGGCTCCGAGGAATACCGTAAGAATTGCCCCGTACACCAATGGCCGCGGGCGAAGAATTCTACGAAACTCATCCCGACCCAGTAGGCGATCCTCGGTGTCGTAGCGAATTAATCCTCGCTGCTTACCGATTGAGGTCATAATTGAATCACAGGCATCGATACACGCCGTGCACGCCACGCACTCAAGCTGGAGCCCATTTCTAATATCAATTCCGGTTGGACAAACTCGAACGCACAGCTCACAGGCAATACAGTCACCCTTCTCCGAGTCGGGCTTACCGTGTACCAGCTTACCGCGGGGTTCACCCCTTGTTATGTCATACCCAACCACAATCGAGTTACTATCCATCAACACCGACTGGAACCGCGCATACGGACATATCACCGTACAGAACTGCTCACGAAACCAGCCAAACTGAAAAGCCATCAGCCCCATCATCACCACGGTCATGGTAAAGGGAACCGGATTCTCTAGCGGAGAATGCACCATCATCTGCAGTAGCACATCGCGCCCCAAAAAATAGGCCAATGCTGAGCTAGCAATCACCCAGGCAAAAAGAGCGCACAAGCCGTGCTTTAGGAGCTTCTTCCAGATCTTTGTAAAATTCCATGGCGACTCATCTAAACGCCTCCGTTGAACGGGGCCGCCTTCAACAAGCCGTTCAATCGGCCTAAAAAGGAACTCCAAGAAGACCGTCTCGGGACAGGCCCATCCACACCAGACCCGGCCAAATAATGCTGTAAACAGAAAGAGACTAAACGCCAGACTTCCTAAGATAAGAAAGAGAAAGTAGCTGTCCGTCGCCCAGAACTCGGCTCCAAATAAAAAAAACTTCCGCTGAATTATATCGAAATGAATTCCCTGGTGCCCACCAATTGTCACCCAGGGCATCAGTAAGTAGAACCCCATCAAAAGGTAAGCGACAGTAGCCCGGGGTTTAAAAAAGCGCCCCATAACCAAGGCGCTATAAACCCAGCGCCGGCGCCCGCGCTTATCTATCGTATAGAGAGTGTCCCTAAAATCGTCCTTTGCCATGGGATTAGGATACTACCTTGCTCTCTATTGGCATACCAACTCAAAAACACTAAGAGCGCGGAGCGAGGTCTCCCTGAGGCGCCTTTGGGTTCGGCGGATTAGTCCCGTGTAAGGTCCAGATATAGGCTACGACACTGTTGATTTCGTCATCAGAGATAACTCCCTTCCAGGCGAGCATTCCCTTGTCTAGCACACCGGCGGTTACGACCTTATGCATATCCATCAGCTTACCACCGTGAATCCAATAGTCGTCTGTTAGATTCGGCCCGACCAGCCCCTGTCCGTGTTCAAGGTGACAGGCGACACACTTAGCGGTGAAAACCTCGGCACCCCGTTTTAATGCCGAAGTGTCCTTTGTCAGCGCTAGCAGACCGTCCTCCGTGACGCTAACCCCGGCCCCCGCTTTTGCGGCACTCGCTGCCCGAGTTGCATCTAGCTCGGACAACTCTACAGCGAGCCTCTGATATTGAAGCAGCCCAGGACCGAAGTGATAATAACCCACCCTCACAACAGCAAACAGCGCTGTCAGCCAAAAGATATTCACCCACCACCTCGGAAGGTCGTTATCGTATTCCTGAATACCATCATAGTCGTGATCGAGTAATTCGTCTTTATCGGCCATTTCTCCGCTCCGCGATTATATGTCTTCTAAAGGTAGTTTGGCGCAGGCTTCGTACTCTTGCTTTCGGTCTTTCCGAAACACGAACCAAATGATCCCTAGAAAAAGTAGAAAAAACACCGCCCCAGAAATCTTGGGCCAAAACGGCAACGCCAATACTTGGGGCAATACGTCTCGCACTATTTATTCTCTGACTTTGGTTTAATGTCGGTCCCGAGCCGTTGGAGATAGGCGATAAGCGCAATTATCTCTTTGTTCTCAAGTCCCGGTTTGTATGCTGCGCCTTGCGAGGTTAACTCATCGGTTACCTTCTTTGCCTGCGCATGAAGAAGACTCTCCGCGCCAGCCACCTCTTCTGGCGAATAGGGAGTGGAGAGTTTGACCAAAGCCTCAAGCTTCCGTTTCGTCAGACTGGTATCCAGCTCATTGTCATAGAGCCATGGATAAGTCGGCATAATTGAGCCCGGTGTAGTGGAGGTTGGCTCCAACATGTGGCGATAATGCCAAAAGTGAGGATATTTCCCACCAACACGCAATAGATCCGGGCCAGTGCGCTTTGAGCCGAACTGAAACGGTCGGTCGTAGACATACTCCCCCGACTTTGAATAATCGCCATACCGCACAACCTCTTCCCTAGAAGGACGCACCATCTGGGAGTGACAGTTGTAACAACCCTCACGGATGTAGATATCCCGACCTTCTAGCTCTAAGGGTGTATACGGCTTAACCGAGGCAATTGTCGGTATGTTACTTTTAATAGCCACCAGCGGAATATATATCGCGGGACCACCGATAATCACCGCCAACAGAACAAGCAGTGTAAACACCACGGGCTTACCTTCAAGCCGCCGATGCCAAGGATTCGGATGCTGCGCACTATCATCATGATATGCTCCGAGTGCCCGGGCTTTAAACTGCGGATCGCTCAGATCAATTTTCTGCGCCCTGGAAGCTCCAATAGTTTTGATGACGTTAAATACAAGGAAGAGCATCCCTAAGAGATACAAACTGCCTCCTAGGACTCGCACCCAGAAAAACGGTATCAGCCGCACAACCGTCTCAATGAACTCCGGATATTTCAACATCCCCTGTTCGTTAAATGCTCTCCACATTAATCCCTGAGTGATGCCGGAAGCCCACATCGAGGTAATATAGAGAACAATCCCGATGGTTGAAGTCCAAAAATGCGCCATTACTAGCCGCGGACTATAGACCGGAACTCCCCAAAGCCTGGGCAGAAGATAGTAGATCAATCCGAAAGCGATAAAGCCATTCCATCCCAGGGCTCCGCCGTGCACATGCCCGATTGTGTAATCCGTAAAGTGAGTCAGGGCATTGACAGTTTTTATCGACATCATTGGACCTTCGAAAGTCGACATCCCGTAAAAGGTAATGCCCACGACGAAGAATTTAAGAATCGGATCGGTTCTTAACTTATCCCACGCCCCACGAAGGGTAAGCAGACCGTTGATCATACCGCCCCATGATGGAGCGATAAGAGTAACGGAGAAAACCACGCCGATGGTTTGAGCCCACTCCGGAAGCGAAGTGTAGAGAAGATGATGCGGCCCTGACCAGATATAGATAAAAATTAGCGACCAAAAGTGAATAATCGAGAGTCGATATGAATACACCGGACGCCCCGCGGCCTTCGGCATGAAATAATACATCAGCCCGAGAAACGGTGTTGTGAGGAAAAACGCCACCGCGTTATGGCCATACCACCACTGCACCAACGCATCCTGAACGCCGGCATAAACTGAATAGCTCTTAAATAAAGAAACCGGGATGGCAAGGGAGTTAACGATATGCAGCATCGCCACAGTTATTACCGTAGCGATATAGAACCAAACCGCCACATAAATATGCCGCTCTCTACGAGTCGCAATCGTCCCAAAGAAGTTAATGGCAAACACAACCCAGATAATCGCAATCGAGATATCGATTGGCCACTCAAGCTCGGCGTACTCTTTAGACACCGTAATTCCCATTGGGAGGGTAATTGCGGCGGCGACTATTATTAGCTGCCAACCCCAAAAATGAATCGCGCTTAGAGTGTCATTCCACATCCGCGCCTTCATCAATCGCTGCAGCGAGTAATAGATTCCAGCGAAAATTGTATTTCCCGCGAAAGCGAAAATCACCGCGTTTGTATGCAGTGGGCGTAGCCGTCCAAAAGTCAGAAAAGAGATGCCAAAGTTAAAAGCCGGATAGGCGAGCTGAATCGCGATAATAACTCCGACCAGCATCCCCACCACACCGAAGATAATTGTGGCCAGGACAAACTTCCTTACGATCGCATCATCGTAACGAAAGGTCTCTAGTTGCTCTTCCATGCTGCTCCCCATAAAAAATTGCCTTTCCGACATCAACTAAATAGAAGGCGAGTTGAATCTGCATACAAAATATCGCGAGAGGACAATACGTGATAAACCGACAGTTGTGAACCCAATTTGTATGTAATTTCGTAGTTGAAAACCGTATTCAACAAGCCTTTCCAAATATCAAAAACGAGTAATGAAATTTCAACTCTAATGATTATGTTCAGCGTGATGATGATGGCTGCTGCCATGCTGATGTGAAAAATGCCCGTAAATTGAGAATACCCCTGCCACAATTAACAACGCTGAGGTAATTTTTGGAATATACCTTCTCGCCCCCACACCCAATACACGAGAAATCGCGCCAAGGCTTATCATAACTGGCAATGTCCCAAGCCAAAAGACCGCCATACACAGAGCACCCTTTAGTGGAGAGCCCGTTCCCGCCGCTACCGCCACAAACGTGTAGAGCCAACCGCATGGCAAAAGAGTTGAAAGCGCACCAATTAGAAACGCTCGCTTAATCCACGATACGTTCTCCTCCCCAATAAGCTGCCCTGAGAACGTATTCCGAGCTTTGGAGAAAAACAGCACCGCCAGTTTTGATTCTATTTGAGATGTCCCGCGACCAAGAAGCCCACTAAAACCCCAATACAGAAGCAGTAACCCGGTAAGTATCCCTGCAACTCTCTGTATTCCGGCGAGATCTCCAAGTTTGTCTACGTTCTGTCCAAGAAAGCCTGCGAGCGCTCCAATTCCGCAGTAAGTAAGCAATCGGCCGATATTATAGGCCACGTGGGAAATGACCGGCTTATCGCTCTTAGTCGAATAAAAGGTTACAAAACCTCCACACATCCCGGCGCAATGGGGACTTCCGATGAGGCTTGCAAGAAATACGGCGATAAGTGACATTTGCCGGTTGTATACCAGCGAAACTCTCCCGCAGAAAGTGCGCTAGCGAATTTTCATTACCAGAGCCGATGCCCCAATCTCAAACCTCCAAACATCTCGCCCCCAGGTCCTGCCTTCATTGCGGGCTACCGGTTCCATCGACCCTTGTCGAAGCGACTCCGAAAGATGGTTCCCTCTTTTGCTGCTCCGGTTGTGCTGCTGTCTATGAACTGATTCACCATCTAGGGCTCACTAAGTTTTACGATCTAAAGGCTCAAACTGTATCGGGACCAACAAGACCTGCCCCACCGATACTCTCAAGTTATCAGCATTATGACGACTCTGATTTTCAGGCTCTTTACACTAAGGCCAGCGCTGATGACAGCCTTCAGGTAAGTCTCTTCCTCGATGGCATCCATTGCGCTGCCTGCGTCTGGCTGATCGAAAAACTTCCGCAACTTCTGCCGGGAGTGCTAGAAGCTCGTGTCGACTTTGCGCGAAGCGTGGTGCTTGTTAGATACATTAAAGATTGTAAACTTTCACAAATCGCAGCGCTACTTCACTCTCTCGGATACAAACCACACCCCGTGGGGGTGAGTAACGAACAGGATATACGAAGAAGATCTGAGCGCGAGTTCCTGCTCAGGCTCGGCATTAGTGGGGCCTGCGCTGGAAATACCATGATGCTGGCAATCTCCCTCTATCAAGGACTCTTTACCGGCATCGAGCACGAATATGCGCTGCTTCACGAATGGGCCTGCCTGATTCTAACTCTACCTGTGGTTCTTTACTGCGCTATTCCGTTTTATCGGGCGGCATTGGGAGGATTAAAGCACGGAGTTTTGCACATCGACTTGCCAATATCGCTGGGAATTATCACAGGCTTTGTCGCAAGCGTGTTCAATACTTTAAAGGGCAGTGGCCACGTCTATTACGAATCTATATGTATGTTGGTCTTTCTTCTTCTTGTCGGTCGCTGGTTCCAGCGACAAGGTATAGAGAAGGCACTTGACCAGACCGAGCTGCTCTTTAGCCTTTCCCCAATTTCCGCGCTGCGGCGTAAAGTTGGCGGAGCAACTGGAGAGACTGAGGAGATCTTTTCGGCAAGACTGGTTCCAGGGGACATTATCGAAGTGCTCCCGAATAATGTTATTCCGGCTGACGGAGTGGTTCTTGAAGGGCGAACTAAAATAAATTGCGCGCTCCTAACCGGGGAGTCGACCCCCGAATCCGTTGCCCCAGGTGTTGAGGTCAACTGCGGAACTCTTAACCTAGAAAACCCAATCGCTATAACAGTCACAAAGCTACACAGCGAGAGCCGATTAGGTCTTTTGATGGAGAAGCTTGCTATTGCTGGGCGTGACAAGGCTCCAATTATTGAGCTAACGGATCGTTTAAGTGGCTATTTTGTATTTGCCGTTCTTGTCTCCTCACTCGCTTGCGCCTCCTACTGGTTCTTTACCGCGGGACTTTTTCCGGCAATCGATCATACATTGGCTTTACTAATAGTAACCTGCCCCTGCGCCCTGGGGCTCGCTGCACCCGTGACCTTAAGTATTGCTATTAAAAAAGCCTCACGTGGCGGGCTCTTAATTAGAGGCAGTGATGTAATTGAAAAACTCGCTCGCATCACTCAAGTATTCTTTGATAAGACCGGGACTCTGACCGAGGGTCGACTGATGGTAAAGCGCTGCGAGTTATCCAATCCCCAAAATGGCACTGACCTAATGAGAGTGCTAAATACGGTGCTCGCTTTAGAACAGCGTTCTCAACACCCGATCGGCGGGTCATTACGTGAGTTCGCCCTCACGCACAATGCGATCCCGATAGAACTTCTTGACTTGATTTCAACCACAGGGAAAGGGTTAACGGGAGTGTTAAAAGATGGTGAGAAGGTTCTGCTCGGCAGTGTCGGATTTCTAAAGGAGAATGCTGTTACCTTTTCCAATCTTGACAATTCTACAATTGAGACATTTATCAACGAGCATATATCACCTGTTATTCTTGCCGAAAACGGTAAGGTAGTTGCCGTCTTTGGGGTAGGAGACCGTGTTCGAGAGGGAGTCTCTCAGGTGATAACGGATATTCGAGGGCTGGGTATTACTCCTCATATACTCTCTGGAGATCTTCCTCAGATTGCAGAACACATAGCAAGCGAAGTTGGCATTCCAAAGAGCCAAGTTTATGCCGGTGCCTCTCCGGAGCAAAAGCTTGGGGTGATTAAGGATTCGACCTCTAGAACCCCTACGGCGATGGTCGGCGACGGAGCAAACGATGCGGCCGCGCTTAAGGCTGCGACTGTCGGAGTTGGTGTGCAGGGTGGTGCGGAGATTTGTCTGCAAGTTGCGGATGTTTTTATCGCTAATATAGACTCCAGGACTATCTCAGAGCTCTTTTTTGGCGCCCGCAGAACGATGAATGTAATTAAACTCAACTTAGCGTTTTCCGTTTTCTATAATCTATTAGGTGGGACACTTGCGGTAATTGGAGTCGTAAATCCGCTTGTCGCTGCCATTTTAATGCCGCTTAGTTCGCTCAGCGTAGTGTTAACCTCGATCTCGTGCCGCACTTTCAAGGCTAAGCTATGGACATAATCTACATCCTCTTACCTGCAACTCTCGTGCTCGCAGTCATCGCCGTCGCGGGGTATATCTGGGCGGTAAAGCGCGGGCAGTTCGACGACCTCGACACACCGGCATTAAGGATTTTGGTTGAGGATGAGGTCTCTTCAGCTACAGAGCATAGCAGGCATGTTGAAAAGCGCGTAGAGAAGCGAGACTAAACACCAAGTCGTTTTCTAAACTCGTCTTCGTCAATGACTGCTACCCCCAGACTTGTAGCCTTTTTAAGCTTAGACCCCGCTTTCTCTCCCGCCACAAGAAGTGTTGTCAGTTTTGAGACTGAATCCGTTACCTTTCCACCTTCGGACTCGACAAGCGCTTTAGCCTCTTCGCGGCTCATGGAGGACAGAGTTCCGGTAAGAACTACTGTCTCCCCCGCAAACTTATCTCCTATCGCCTGGACTCTCTCCGGCGAGTGCGGACGGACTCCGTGAGAGAGCAGCTCGGATACTGTCTCCTGCTCGCTGGAGTCAGAAAAGAACTCCACTATCGCCTCAGAGACCTTAGGGCCTATTTCATCAATCTGCTCTAGCTCCTCCCGTGTCATCGTCTGGAGCCGTTCGACGCTGCCAGCAGCAGTAGCCAAAAGCTTTGCTGTCCGCTCCCCAACGTGCCGGATGCCAAGAGCGTAGATAAAGCGGTTTAGCTCAATTTTCTTACTCGCGTTGATGGCTAAAATGAGGTTATCGGCAGACTTCTCCCCCATTCTCTCAAGTTCAACTAACTGCTCCTTCCTCAATTTAAAGATATCGGCAGGGCCCTGTATCAAACCCTTATCAATTAACTGCTCCAGTAGCTTCTCCCCGAGCGAGTCGATGTCGAATGCAAGGCGCGAGACAAAGTGCTTTAGCCTCTCAATTAACTTTGCCGGACAATGCGCATTCGAGCACCTTAGCGCAACGTCCTGCTCACTCTCTTTCACCGCCGGGCTGCCGCAGACGGGGCACTTTGCTGGCAAGCTAAATTTTCGCTCCTGCCCTGTGCGCTTTTCGGTAATAACAGACACAACTGCCGGAATTACATCACCCTGCCGTCTGACGACGACTGTATCTCCAATTCTGATATCCTTCCGGTCTATCTCGTCTTGATTGTGCAACGTGGCACGCTTTACAATTACGCCACTGAGGTTCACCGGCTCGAGCTCCGCCACCGGAGTCAGAATTCCGGTCCGCCCTACTTGCACTGTTATATCTAAGAGCTTGGTAAAGGCCTCCCGTGGCGGGAATTTGAGCGCGACGGCAAATCGCGGGGTACGGCTCCGCATGCCGAGCTTCTCCTGGCTCGCAAGCGAATTGACCTTTATTACAATCCCATCTATCTCAAAGGGCAGGCTATCTCGTTTTGCCTCCAGCGTTGAAAAGTATTGCCTAACTCGCTCAATACCGAAACTCGTTAAGAGGTCATCCTGAACTGGAAGGCCGAGATTTTTCAACATCTCCATTAACCCAGATTCTGTATCCAGCAACGGCCGCTCGGCCAGCAATCCGTAAGCATAAAACCCTAAGGGCCTGGTGGCAGTTATAGCTGAGTCCAGCTGCCGCAGACTGCCCGCGGCGGCGTTTCTTGGGTTAGCAAATGGGGGTTCGTTATTAGCGACGCGCTTAATATTCAGCGCTTCAAAATCAGCAACCCGAATTATCACTTCGCCGCGAACTTCGAGCTTTTTAAGTCCAGACGGTAGGTTTTTTAGTCTGTGAGGTATTGAGGCGATGGTCCGGAGATTGTTCGTAACGTTTTCGCCCGTATAGCCATCACCCCGAGTAGAGCCCAGAACCAAAACTCCATCTTCGTAGACAAGCTCAACAGCCAATCCGTCGAATTTATACTCTGCCAGATATTCAATCTCTTCCGCGGTCCCCAGAGCCTTCTTCGTTCGCTCATCGAACTCTCTTAGCTCCTCCAGATCCATTGCGTTTGCTAATGAGAGCATCGGCTCGCGGTGAGTGACCGGGGAGAATGTAACGTTTTTGTTAGGGGCTCCAACTCGCTGCGTTGGTGAGTCTGGAGTAATCAGCTCAGGATGCGCTGCCTCAAGGGATTCAAGTTCTCGAAACAATGCATCGTATTCGGCATCAGATATTGTCGGAGAATCGTTTAGGTAATAATGGGTGTTGGCTTCGGTGATAATCCGACGCAGTGCTTCAGCCCGGCGCTTAATCTCCTCGAACCCCGCTCCTTTTAGAACACCCTCTTTAACCGTCATTACCAATTCCACCCAGCTCTTGAAGGGCTCCACTATCGGTAACAAGTCCAAACTGACGAAACGCCATGGTCACCCTTTCCAGCACAGCCTCCCATGAGTAGACTGACTCCACGAACCTCCTCCCAGCCTCGCCCATCTCCCCTCTCAAGACCGAATCATTTATTATTAGCTGAAGCGCTCCGGAAAAATCCTCACTATTGGCAAAATACAACCCTCCCCCAGAACTCACCACATGCTCCCTCGTCACGGCGCAGTTTGCATGCACAATCACCGGCGTCCCGCGTAACCAGGCCTCCATAATCACAATCGAAAACGATTCGTTAACCGAGGGCTGACATAACGCCAACGCCCCCTGCATCAACGCCTCCTTCTCCTCCTCAGAGACAAAGCCCAAATCGCTCACCCCTACCGGCAGTGTCTCCATAAAATGGATATCCCCGGCGCCGATAATTTTTAGCTCCAAGGGGCTTCCCGGAAAGCGCACCTTATAGTCCGAGAAGTACTTAATCAGCAGATCTAAATTCTTCCCCTGCTCCTTTCTACCCGAATAAAGAAGATAAGGCCGCGGTTCTCCTTTGGACAGCTCCCCCAACCTTTCAAACCCCATTCCCACCACGGCGCTCTTCTCATCAAAACCCGGAAGATTATAAAGCCTCCGCGCCAACTCCGCCTCCGCGGGAGCATTAAAAATCAGTCCGCGCACTTTACCAAACAGATGTTTAAAGACGTCTTGATAGGCATAATTCTCGTCATGCAAACATGGAATCAAGACCGACCGTTCCGGATGGATTAATGCCCCCCAAAAGGTGGTGGCAAATAAATACGGAGCAAATAAAATAGCTTGAAACTCGGCACCGTGTTGTTCAATGTGCTGGTAAAGAGTCTGGGAGTTTACGCTATTCTCCAACCAGTCCAACTGCGAATCAATCCCCACCGGCCGACCATCTTGAATGGCAAGCTCGTTATGGATAAACACTTCCAGGTCCCTCGCATCAACTGGGAAGCGTCGGACAACAATCCCGTTATCATTAGTTACTCCCGCCGGATGAAAGTTCTCCCAGGTTCGATGGTCAATTGCGCACGTAGTCCAGACCTCTATCTCCGGGATATAGCTCTCTGGAAAGGAGCTGTCGTGTAGCTTTTCAATTAACGCTCGCGCCAGTGTCTCAGCTCCACCGCCAAGACTCTTTCCGTAGCGTGGTAACACTACTGCCAATTTAGCCAGTTTTCCCTCTTTCGTTATCTTTTGATTCATTATCATTTAAGCCAAGAGAAGTCGGTCGCTGACTTCCTAACCATTTTAGCAAATTCAGTTAATAGAGGGCTCTCGTCGGAAGCCCCCAATTCACCAACGGAGGCCTCATTTAACATTGAGAGTAAAATCTCCTCTTGAGCATCCGCGTATTTTTTCTCCGCCTCATTTAATTGCTTCTGTAAGGCCAGACTATGTTCTGCAAATAGCAGATTTAAATCGGCGACAATTGCCTTGGGATCCATCACTAG
>CAYMWO010000036.1:0-18904 GCA_964393905.1 uncultured Bdellovibrionales bacterium
CTAGCCGACGTGCTTTCTCTTAGTTTGCACTGCCGCTGCATCTCTCTTCTCGGAGGCCGCAACAGCTGTCACAATCCGCATTCCGTAGAATGAGCGTGCAACAAAGAACAGCCCGATTAACAAGGTTACAACGCCGATATAAAACGCGGTCTCCTTGGCTGAAACGGCAATCTCTACCGCAAGTAAACCAAACAGAGTCGTGAACTTAATAATCGGATTTAGCGCCACGGAGGATGTGTCCTTAAAAGGATCTCCTACAGTGTCACCCACAACTGTTGCTGCGTGCAGAGCAGTGCCCTTTTCCTTAAGGTCAACTTCAACCACTTTCTTGGCATTATCCCAGGCGCCACCGGCGTTAGCCATGAACATCGCTTGGAACAGACCAAATACCGCAATTGAAATCAGGTAACTTGCAAAGAAGGTCGGGTCGAAACAAGCAAATGCCAGGGTAAAACAGAAAATAACACCAAAGATGTTAAGCATTCCCGCCTGGGCAAACTGCGTGCAGATTTTTACAACTTCCTTTGAGTCCTCAACCGAAGCCTTAGTGACCGATTCGTCCAGCCGGATATTGGCTTTGATATATTGGACGGCACGATAAGCGCCAGTCGTAACCGCCTGCATTGATGCGCCAGTAAACCAGTAGATCACCGATCCCCCGGTAATGAGTCCCAACAGAACTCGTGGGTCAAGCAGGTCGAGCTTTAGTTGCAACAACAAGATAATTGAGAAAATCATCGTTGTAGCACCGATTACTGCAGTTCCGATAAGCACCGGCTTAGCCGTAGCCTTAAAGGTGTTACCTGCGGAATCGTTGTCCTCGAGGAAGTGCTTCCCCTTTTCAAAATTCGGAGAAAATCCGAAGTCTTTTTCAATTTCCGCTTTAATCCCACCAATGCTCTCAATCTGAGAGAGTTCGAACACTGACTGGGCATTGTCCGTTACCGGTCCATAACTATCTACTGCGATAGTTACCGGACCCATACCTAGGAAACCGAAGGCCACTAACCCAAAGGCGAAAACGGTCGGATATATCATGAACATATCCAAACCATGTTGAGCATAAATAAACGCTACAAACATTAGGCCCGCCATTAGTAGCCCAGTCCAGAAGGCGCTGAAGTTACCAGCAACTAATCCCGATAGAATGGTCAGCGATGCTCCCCCCTCTCGTGATGCGCTGACAATTTCCGCAACGTGCTTAGACTTGGCTGAGGTAAATACCTTGGTAAACTCTGGAATCAACGCTGCCGCTAATGTTCCGCAGCTGATGATAATTGCCAGTGTCTTCCACAAGTCATGCTCCATCTCGCCCAAGAGAAGCTTGCTCACGACGAACGTTACAGCAATTGAAACTAGCGAGCAGATCCAAACCAGCCATGTCAATGGCGCCTCGAAATCGAAGTGATCCTTCGATCCGAACCTGGCACGCGCGATAACGTTGTTGATGATGTAGGAAACGACAGAGGTGACAACCATTAGGATTCGCATCGCGAAGATCCAAACAATTAGCCGCGCCTGAAGATCCTGAGTGTTTACTCCGGGAACGATAGTTCCGTCGGCACCCATGGTCATGCCTACCGCCAAGCAGATAAAGCTAATCAGAGCAACGCCTGTTACTCCGTAAGTCTCAAATCCATCAGCTGTTGGTCCTACCGAGTCGCCAGCATTGTCACCAACGCAGTCAGCGATTACACCAGGGTTTCTTGCGTCGTCTTCTTTAATATTGAAGACGATCTTCATCAGATCTGAGCCGATGTCTGCAATCTTGGTGAAAATACCGCCGCAGATACGCAACGCGGAAGCACCGAGGGATTCACCAATGGCAAATCCGATAAAGCAGCTACCAGCCTTCTCAGGGGAGACGAAGAGCAAAATGGCTAACATCATGAACAGCTCAACACAGATCAGCAAAACGCCGATCGACATTCCAGACTTTAGCGGAATGGCCATTACATTGAACGGCTTACCGGTGAGTGAGGTGAAGGCTGTGCGGCTATTTGCAAGAGTATTGATTCTAATACCGAACCAAGCCACGCCAAAGGAGCCGAGGATGCCCAGTACCGACCAGAGAAGAATCAGCGATACTGTGCCGAAGTCTTTTTCCTGCAGGGTGCCAAAATAATAAACAATGCAACCACCAATCAGTAGTTCCAGGACAAACAAGAATTTGCCTTGTTGGAAAAGGTAGGTTTTGCAGGTTTCGTAAATCAGGTGCGAAACCTCGAGCATGCTGCGGTGGCTTGGCATGCGTCGAATTGCGCTAAACTCCAGCAGTCCGAATAGTGCTCCGAGAGCACAAACAACCAGGCCCGCTGAGAGAATTGTAATTCCCGAGACCTGACTACCAAAAAGATTAAACATCACACCCAGGGAGGGGAGATGGATGTCCGCCTCGCTTGCATAAGCGTTGGGTGCGATAAGCATGAATCCTGCAAAAAGGACCCACAGGCTAAGCCGGGTAAGATTTCGTGACGACACAGTGATTTTCCTCCTGAGAAAAACTTTTCCAAAAATTAATCCATGTGATTGATAGCGAAAATTGGGCGCTGGGTAAAGCGCTATAGCTAGGGGAAGTTGCTGAAATTTTAGGTTTTTTGAGAGATTCGATTGAAAATCCCCCATTTATCCAGGTAATTTGCCTGAGAGGTGCTGGGAGGTCTAGGACTCGGCCTCTAATGCCACCGCCACTTGACTCCCTTCAAGCTTAAGATAGTTCAATACGACAGGGGCTAAAATCATGCCCGGAATGCCCATTAATCGCTCTCCCACAATTAGTCCGAGTAGTGTTAGCCACATCGGATTCTTAATCCGCCCACCGATAATCCTGCTGTTTAGAAAATATTCGAATTTGTGAAGGATAACGAGAAATGCGAGCGCTTCAAATGCCATCTGCGCAGAGACTGTCAGAGCGATACCGACAATCACGGTATTGCTGAGGATGTTCCCCACAATCGGTAAAAGTCCGCAGAGAAATGTGATAACAACAACTGTCTCCTTGTAGGGAAGTCCAAAGGCAAAAACAAAAATGGTAGTAAACAATGTATTGATTAGGGAGATCATTACCTGAGCACCCATCACAATTTCAAAGCTACGGTAGAGATTGCGAAAGCGATTGCCAATCTCCTCTGACAGAAGAGAGTAGACATTATTCTGAATCTGATACTGTCCCCGACCGAGATCGATTTGGCTGTTCCTGAATAGGCTAATCGCGACCACTAAGCCGATAATAAGAAAGACGAGCTCTTTGGTTGCGATCTTCGCGATATTTGCAAAGAATGCCAGCTGGCTTGTTACTTCCTCCTGCGCCCATAATTTGAACCCTTCAACATCGCTATATGGTAACTCAAATCCACGCTCTCTGAGAAAATTGGCTAGCGTGGGCACGGCATCGGCGATGACCCGTGGAAAAGCCACATACGCCTGCTTGCCGGAGTAGGCAAAGCCCCAAGTAATAAGTGCCACCAACACCAGGAAAAGCGAGATTGCGATCCAGTTCTTTCCGAAAAAGCGTAGGTGGTGAAGCGCGAGCAAAGAAAAGAGTACAGTTAAAAACGGAGTCGCTAATCCAAGATAGCCCAGGAAGAATAATGTGCTGAAGATGAATATGAAGGAGACTTGAATAATACGCGTCATATGGGCACCTTTAAGCTCAAAAGCACCACAGCGCCTAAGAGAATTCTGTATATCGCAAATGGTGTCAGGGAAAAACGGCTGAGAATTCCGATAAATACCCGAATTGCCAAAACTGCGGAAATAAATGCCACAACAAATCCGCATGCAAAAATCTTTAATTCATGCGGACCAAAGGCAAAGGTGTTCTTGTATAGATCAAAAGCCACCGCTGCGCACATTATAGGAACCGCGAGAAAAAACGAGAACTCCGCGGCAACTTTCCGTTCTAAACCCAGCACAAGCCCACCAGCTATGGTTGCCGCCGAACGCGAAATCCCTGGCCAAAGCGCAGCGCACTGAAACAGCCCGATGATTAAGCAGTTTCTTGCTGATAAGGTATCAACGGAAAATATGCTGGGCGTCTGATTTCTGCGTTCGATTAGCAACAGGACGAGCCCGCCCACAATTAAGGCCACAGCTACAGGAATTGGGTAAAAGAGTCGGGACTTAATAAATCCGTGAAGAAAGGCCCCTAATATAAATGCAGGGGCACAACCTAGAGCGAGTTTGTAGAGACCTGTTAAACCCTTAAATCCGGTGTCACCAATGCCCCCACTGCTTGTGGAGAAGTCTAGTAACCCCTTGAAGCGGCCAAAGTACAGCACAACTACAGCCAAGATTGCGCCCAGCTGAATAAAAATCTCAAAGGTCTCTGCGAGTGGGCCTTTAAATCCGATTACATCCCCAAATAGGATCAGATGACCTGTGCTAGAGACGGGCAAGAATTCGGTTAAACCCTCGACAAGCCCCAGCAGCAGAGCTGAAAGATAATCTGACAACTCAAGTTCTCCTTAGAGATTAAGTAGACTTTGCGATTGAGTTAGCTATACGCCAAGCCATGATAATCAGGAAAGCGGGATTACATTCTCCATTCACCTTGTCTTTAGTCGTAAAGGGGTTTCAGGGCCTTGGAGCGTGTGGTAATTATTCTCGCCTGAGATATGCGATATAACTCGGATTGGAAGATAAGGGGAGAGACGTGGGGGAACTGATAGACCTGTTTCTGCATTTAGATAAGCATCTCGGTGAGGTGATCCAGAATTACGGTGTCTGGACCTATTCCATTCTTTTCTTAATAGTTTTCTGTGAGACCGGCTTAGTGGTCGCTCCAATATTGCCGGGAGACTCGCTGCTATTTGCCGCGGGTGCTTTTGCGGCTCGTGGCTCGCTCGACTTAAGAATTTTGATATTACTTTTGCTAGTTGCTGCGATTTTGGGAGACGCTGTTAATTATCATATCGGTAGAATTATCGGCCCCAAAGTTTTTGAGAAGAAGGACTCAAAGATTTTTCGTAAAGAATATTTGGAAAAGACCCAGAAATTTTACGAGCGTTATGGTGGTAAGACTATTGTGATTGCGCGTTTTGTTCCAATTATTCGAACCTTCGCCCCGTTTCTTGCAGGGGTTGGGCAGATGAGCTACGCGAAGTTCGCGCTTTATAACATTTCGGGTGCTGTAATTTGGATTTTTTCTCTGACGCTTGCGGGGTATTATTTCAGCGAACTTCCCTTTGTTAAAAACAATTTTAGTTTGGTGGTGCTGGCAATTATTTTTCTGTCAATTCTACCGGCAGTGATTGAATTCGTGCGAGCACGTCGTGCCCGACACGCCTGAAGTAATGGTGTGACTTTAATTAAGGAGTAATTATGGACACTACGGACTTTATCTGGATGGATGGTGAGTTTGTTAAATGGGCGGACGCTAAAGTTCATGTTCTCTCCCATACGCTACATTACGGTTCAGGAGCGTTTGAAGGTATCCGGCTGTATAAGACAGGCATTGGCCCGGCAATTTTTAGATTGCAGGAGCATACTAAGCGACTCTTTTACTCGATGCAGTCACAGAAGCTCTCAATCCCGTATACAGAGCAGGCGATAAGCGATGCAATTGTAGAAACTGTTCGGATAAATAAGCTAGAACAAGGCTACATCCGCCCGCTTGCGTTTCTTGGTTATGAGCGAATGGGACTAAAGACCACCGGCCTGCCGGTTAGTGTCTCAATTTCCTGCTGGCCTTGGGGGGCGTATCTGCCTGAGATGGTGGATGTAAAAATTACTAAGATAATCCGCGTTCATCCAGGGTCGACCGTGCCAGACGCTAAGATTATTGGCAATTACGCCAACAGTAGTATGGCCTGTCAGGAAATTCACGGGACAAAATATCATGAGGCTCTGCTGTTGGATTACAAGGGCAGTATCGCCGAGGGTCCGGGGGAGAATTTCTTTATCGTTAAGGGCGGAAAAATTCTCACTCCCAAACTTGGAACCATATTGGCTGGAATTACTCGTGCGACTGTCATTGAACTCGCCGGACATTTAGGGATTCCAGTAGAAGAGACCGAAATTAAACCCGAGCAGGCGTTTGCCGCGGATGAGAGTTTCTTTACGGGGACTGCGGCGGAGGTCACACCTATTCGCTCTATTAACGATAACACTATTGGGAACGGAGAAATTGGACCGATTACAGGTAAGCTAAAAACGCTTTACCTGGATACGGTCTACGGTAGGAACAAAGAGTTCGGGCGATACCTGACGTACGTCAACTAGGGAAATTCTAGTGAGGACTTTTTTATTCGCCGTGCTTGCGGTTTTTGTCCTCGTTGAAAACGTATTTGCTCAATTAGATTCCGGGGCCGCGCCTGCGGCTACAGCCGGGGCATTTACGAACTGGGGAATGGGGCCGATTGAAATAGGCGACCAATATCCGTTAGCCCTCCGCCACCTCTCCCTCCGTCCCGCCTCCCCTGAGACACTTAGCTCTGGAGAGACGGAAATACTGACGCGCTTCTCCTGGACCAACACCTTAAACTATGAACCTAAACAATTGCTGATCGATGCAGAGAGTCGAGTGCTTGAGGCTGGTGTTAGGCACGGTATCGGTCATGATATTGAGATTTTTTCTCGAGTTCCATTGGTTTGGCAAGGTGCTGGAGAGCTGGATTCACTGATTGATGCTTGGCATAGATTCTTTGGACTGCCTAATGGAGCGCGAGACGAGATTGCAAACGGTGGGTATGTGCTCAGTGGGGTTAATTCTGAAGACACAAGTTTTGATGTAACCACTGATGGAGTCGGAATTGGGGACCTCACGTTTGGTGCCAAATATCTAGTCAGCCCTGGGACAGAAACTCTCCCTGCAATTTCTGCGACAGCGGAAATTTTACTTCCGACAGGCAAATCTGGCTTCGGCCAGGATGCTGTGGATATTTCCTTGGGTCTTCTAGGTTCAAAACGTTTTGGCCAAGGTGTCGTTTACGGCGGAATTAATTATCTCTTCTTTGCTGATCCCGACTACCAGGAATTAGAGTATGAAGTGCACCATTTCGCCACATTCATTGCAGGGGAGTACGCACTTATCGACTCTCTCTCATTACAACTTGCGATGACTGTAAGCTCGGCTCTGATGGAAAATGTCCCTCAAGCCGCTGACTACTCACTTTACTTAGATATGGGGGGTAAGTGGCGAGCTTCTGGAGGATTGGTGGTAGAAGTTTTGGTGAGAGAGAACCCAGCGCCTTCCGACCTGACAGCTGATGTGTCATTCTTATTGGCGATGAGCTATCGATTTCAATGACCTAAGACTATCACCGGGTCCGCTATGACAAAGTTTCTGGAGGTGTTTCTTAACCGCCGCATGTTTCTCATGCTGCTAATGGGATTCTCCTCAGGGTTGCCGTTGGGTCTTACGGGCGGCACTCTTCAGGCGTGGATGAGCGAGTCTGGGGTTGATCTAAAAGTTATTGGAATTTTTTCCTTAGTAGGTCTGCCTTACACGCTTAAGTTTGTCTGGGCTCCACTGATGGACCGCTATGTACCGCGCTTTCTTGGGCGTAGGCGGGGTTGGATGCTAATCAGCCAGTTAGCTTTAGCACTTTGCATCTTTGGTATTGGACTCACGAATCCCGCGCAGCATCCCTTTATCGTTGCTCTTTCGGCAGTGCTAATCGCTTTTTTTAGCGCGAGCCAGGATATTGTGATTGATGCTTACCGAGCCGACATTCTTCCAGGAGAGGAACGCGGTGCTGGTGCCGCTGTCTCTAACATGGGGTATCGTCTGGCGATGCTTACTAGTGGGGCGCTGGCGTTGATTATTGCCGATCACCTTCCGTGGGCTCAGGTCTACTGGGTGATGGCCGCCTGTCTAGGGCTAGGAGTGTTCGCAACGCTTATTTGTGATGAGCCCGTGGTCGAGACCCTGCCGCCGAGGACCCTTAAGGAGGCGGTGATTGAACCGTTTCTAGATTACTTTAATCGCCGCGGTGCCGCTGAGATGCTGGTGTTTATCGTGCTTTATAAGATCGATATTGTCATGGCCACGGCTCTTACAACTCCATTTATGTTGCAACTCGGTTTTAGTAAGACCGAGATTGGCGCGGTCACAAAGGCGGTGGGTATCGCGGCTTCGATTTTTGGAAGTCTTGCGGGTGGTGCACTATTTGCCAAACTAGGCATGCGGCGTTCGCTTTGGTATTTCGGCATTATTCAGGGCCTCTCAACGCTTTCCTTCGCACTCTTAGCGCAGGTCGGAAATAACCTAATTGTGATGGGGGCGGTAATTGGGTTTGAAAACTTCTGTGCGGGACTTGCCACCGCACCGTTCATCGCTTTTCTCATCACACTTTGTAATAAGCGCTTTACGGCGACGCAGTTTGCGCTGCTGACTAGTCTGGCAGCGGTATCTCGGGTTTTTGCCGGAGCACCGACGGGGTTTCTGGTAGCGGGACTGGGTTGGGAGAAATTCTTTATTGTCTGTGCGCTGTCTGCGATTCCGGCCTTAGCGCTGATGTATTTTCGTTATGACCGTTGGGCGACAGAGACTGTTGTTGGCTAGCGCTCTAAGAAGTCAAGGTCTTTACTAAAGGACTCCTTAAGGAAGTGGAGGGCGACCAAGGCTACAAGAATACAACCCGCTCCGACATATAGTCCGCTACTAAGAATTCCCACCTCGCCTTTAAGCATTACGAATAACGAGCTGACTAGAACCACAGAGCCGCGCACAAAGTTCGGAACTGTGGTGGCGACTGTAGCGCGAAGATTCGTTCCAAACTGTTCCGCTGCGGTAGTTACAAACACCGCCCAGTAACCAGCGGCAAAACCCATCGTTCCGCAAATTAAATAAAAATGAGAGAGAGATATATGAAAGGCGTTCAAATAGGTGTAACACGTCGTGGCGGTCAGCAGCATAAAATACATGATGGCTTTCTTGCGACTCTTTAATGCTTGACTGAGGAGCCCACTTGAGATGTCTCCCAAGACAAATCCGATATAGCCATAAAGAATGGCCCCCGCCCCGGTAGGAAGCTCGACCATGTTGAGATTTTTCCCGAACTCGGGTGCGAACGTAAATAGAATCCCGACGACGAACCAGATAGGGATACCAATAAGGATGCTGCAAATATATCTGACAAACCGGTCTTTTGACTGAAAAAGCAACAGCAGATTCCCCCTAGATACCTCTTCGTCTAAGGATTGTTTGAACATGCCTGACTCGTGAACTATTACTCTAAGCACTAGTAAAGCGAGCCCCATTCCGCCGCCGACAAAATATGCCGTGCGCCAACTAAGAAAGTCTCCGATGAGCGCCGCTGCAATTGCTCCGGCCACTCCTAGAGATGCGACAAACGTTGTTCCCAAACCCCGTTTATCTTGGGGCATGACTTCGCTAACCAGCGTAATTCCGGCCCCCAGCTCTCCTGCCAGTCCAATGCCCGCAATAATTCGGCACCACCCATAAGCTGAAACGGTTTCCACAAAGCCATTTGCGATGTTTGCAATTGAATATAGTAGGATTGAACCAAAGAGCACTGAGACCCTGCCACGTTTGTCGCCCCAGATACCCCAGAGGATTCCCCCAAGTAGCATGCCCGCCATCTGCATGTTGAGCAGGTAAACTCCATTTGAGAGCAGCGCATCATTTTGAACGCCGAGAGAGGATAGGCTCGACATGCGAACTACGCTAAAGAGCACTAGGTCGTAAACATCTACAAAATACCCAAGTGCGGCCACAAGCACCGCCATGTAGATCTGTCCTTTGGAAGAAATAGACATCTTAGCGCCTAAGGCCTTGGTGTGGATGGGCGAACGCCCTGCAATAAGTTAGCGGCATCCAAGCCGACGGCACACCCCTGAATCATTTCAACGCTTCCAGAACCAAACTGCTCAACGCACTGAGTGCAGGAGTCGAGTGTCGACTGAATCTTTCCCTCGTTCTGCCACTCGCGGCAGCGATATTGTGCGGTGATTGTGCAGGCCGATAAGTTAAGTGTCAGGACAGTGAGTATAAAGAGCGAGGTTAGTTTCATGAAAGTCCCTTTAAGTAGCGGTCTGGTCCTGAAATCTATCAGCACTCAACCTATCAGGCAACTTTGGTCAGGCAACTTTGGCGGAGAGTTAGTCTCCTAGTTCCTGAAGCTTGTCTTCAAACTCCTTTGAGCGCTGGGAGAGCTCCGAAGTGCATTTCTCGAGCTCAGCAAATAGGGTGTCGATTTGCGCTTTATCCTTTGTCACCTTGACAGTTAACTCGGTAATCTGCGCGCCTGTGAGAGTCTCAATACCGCTTATAAGAAGGCTGTTGTTCTTTCCAATTTCAGACTCTAGCGTGACAATCTCCTTCTCGATTTTCTCGACCCGATTTCTTAAAGGGTTTAGCGCTTTGCTCCGCGCGGCATGAATCTCTGCACGTTTCGCTCGCAGTTCCTTTTTTGAAAGACCGGAACTTTTCTTGGGAGCCTTCTCTGACCTCTTGGTAGAGGGCCCGTATGAGCTGTCGTTCTTCTCCTCTTCCCAACCCATGCGCTCAAGGAAGTCCTGATAGCTACCCTCGAAAAGTTGAGCCTTCCCGCCGTCGAAAACTATCAACCTATTACATAGGGCGTTTAGAATCATCTCGCTGTGAGTAACGATAATTACTCCGCCATCGAAATCGTTCAGAGCGTCAACCAAGGATTCAATCGACTCGATATCCAAGTGGTTAGTCGGCTCATCGAGAAGTAAAAGATTAGAGGGGTGAACGAGCAGCTTACCGAGCAGCACCCGACTTCTCTCGCCACCGGAGAGCACCTGAATTTTCTTTAAAGCGCTGTCGCCCTCAAACATCATTAGGCCGCAGATATTTCTTGCGCCACCGCGCCCAATCTCTGGATGCTCAAAGAGAATCTCCTGTTCGATGGTATTTTGTAGGTTTAGTCGATTAATATTGGTCTGCCCGAAATAGGCAATCTTCGTATTTTCGCTAAATCCAATCTTCCCGGTTACAGGTTTCAGCTCCTCAGCCAGCAAGTTTAAGAGTGTGGTCTTGCCCCGACCATTTGGGCCGATGACCCCGATGCGGTCTTGTTTAGCCATGCTGAAAGTAAGATTGCTAATTAGCGGAGGCTCGTCTGAATTAAACCCAAACGAGAGCCCCTCGGCCTGTAACAACCAACGCCCAGGAAATGGCGCGGAGCGAAACGCGAAATCGAGGTTCGATATCTCCGACAGCTCTTCTAACCGTTCAACTTTTGCTAGAGATTTAATTCGTGACTGCACGGCGCGTGCCTTACTAGCCTTCGCTCGAAAACGCTCAATAAACTTCTCGTCATGCTCAATGCGCTTCTGTTGGTTTTGTCTAGTCTTGGCGTAGATCTCCTCTTCAAGGGCGAGCTGTTCAAAATATTTAATGGTGGGCCCTTGAATTTTCCGAACTTTCTTGCGGTGGATTCCCATCGTGTGCGTTGTTACAGCATCCATAAAGCCACGGTCGTGGGTAATGAGTATCAATTCGTTAGGCCAGCGACCTAAAAATCTCTCCAGGAACCGCACCGATACTATGTCGAGGTAGTTAGTGGGCTCATCAAGCAGAATTAAACTGGGCTCTGAGATCAAGACTTTGGCTAACATCAGCCGCACTTGATAGCCGCCTGAGAACTGAGTCGGAGGCTTCTCTAAATCAGCTTGAGTAAAACCCAACCCTTGGAGAATCTCCTCAAGGACATGCGTCGACTCCCACCCATCTTCGTTTTTTGGCTGGCTTAATACCGCCTCTTTGAGAACGGTATTCTCGGTAAACTTTATATGTTGGGACAGGTATCCAATGCGATAGTCCTTGGGAGTGGTTATCAATCCACTATCGTATTCCTCTTCGCCGACGATATTTCGAAAAAGCGTGGACTTACCCTCTCCGTTTCTTCCCACCAACCCTACCCGTTCCCCCGGGTTGACTGAAAACGTGACATCTTCAAACAGAGTCTGTTTGCCGTATGATTTGCAAAGATTTGATACCTGTAACATGGGAGGAGTGTTTAGCGTTTACCGAAAGAACGCGCAACAATTGTTGGTCAAAATTGAAGTGCGGGCTCCTCTGAGCTCAGATGCGGAGGTCAATAGTTCTATAAATTATCAATTACCTTAATGTCCTCTGGAGAGAGCTCGACAAACCGTGCCTTGGGACTATCGCTGGCACTCGTAACCTTGCTGGCCCCAGGGATGGGAATGATATTTGGGCTTTTGGAAAGGTGCCAAGCCAGCAAAACGCAATATGGGCTGACTTGGTACTTATCTGAAAAAGCCTTTAGTGCGCGGTTAGATGTGAACTCCCGATGGTTTACAAATCCACCAGTAGGGCTGTGAGCGATGTATGTGATCTGATGTTTAGCGCATAGAGCGATAAGACCATTATCCAAATCGTGTCGAAAAATCGGACTGAATCGGTTCTGAATTGAGGTAATCTCTGTAATCTCGAGTGCCGTTTCGAGATGTTTTGCTGTCACATTAGAAAGGCCGATTAACTTGATTTTACCCTCGTCCTTTAATCTCACTAGTTCACCAATGGATTCCGAAAAAGGGATTCTTGGATCCGGGGTGTGGAGTTGATAAAGAGTTATGCAATCAACGCCAAGCGCGCTTAAACTTGCTTCGCAGGCGGCACGAAGATGAGAAGGGCTTCCCTTCGTCTCCCAGCGTCCTCCGGGACGAGAGCAACCCCCTTTACTGGCGACCACAACTTCGGGCGGGTTTCCGCGAGCAGCAAGAGCCTTGCGGATAATTTTCTCATTATGGCCTAGCTCAGTATTGTCCAGACAATATACGTCGGCTGTATCGATGAAATTAGTCCCGGCATCAAGTGCCGCATGAATCACTTGAATGGCTTGAGTTTCGTGCGGACGGCCTTCCACAGAAAGCGGCATTGCGCCCAAGCCAATGGGGCTGACTTTGACGCCGGACTTCCCAAGCTCCCTTGGGCCAAATACCGGATTTGAATTCTTATCAACCAAAACGACCTCTAATTAAATCAACTGAGATTAAACCATTCCTCATGCCCAACCTATTAGGCTTCTACCATCGGACTCCTAGAGATGTGAAGTCTCAGTGGGGGAGCCTGGTATGTTTGACCGGCTTCTTTCCTAGGCGCATCTAGTTGGGTTATCGGACTTATCGAGAAATAGCATAACCCCAAAGATTCATTGCCAAACTTAAGCTCCTGTGTGAATGCTGAGGTGTTGCCATATTCCACATACTTTCTAATTAAAGCCCATGTTTACGCAGTTTGAGCCCAAGCTCGTCAGTGTGTTTCGCGAAGGTTACTCATGGAAGCAATTCTATGCGGATCTTATTGCGGGAGTGATTGTAGGAATCGTGGCATTACCGCTAGCCATAGCCTTGGCTATCGCTAGCGGGGTAAAGCCGGAGCAGGGATTATATACCGCAGTCGTTGCGGGTTTTGTCATCGCCGCTTTAGGAGGGAGCAGAGCCCAAGTTAGCGGACCAACCGGTGCTTTCATTGTGGTGGTATATGCCATCGTTCAACAATACGGATATGAAGGGCTAGCCACCGCCACATTCATGGCGGGGTTCATGCTGATGTTAATGGGCTTCATGGGAATGGGAATGCTCCTCCGATTTATCCCATATCCCGTAACAGTGGGCTTCACTAGTGGTATCGCTCTAATTATATTCTCCTCTCAAATTAGAGACCTACTGGGACTGAAGATGGAAAAAGTTCCAGCAGAATTTCTCTCCAAATGGCAGGCTTATGGTGAGGCTATCGCTACTGTAAACCCCTCCGCTGTAGTTCTGGGTTTAGTTTCTTTAGCAATAATCTTTCTCTGGCCAAGGGTCACAAGAAAGATGCCGGGTTCATTGGTCGCGATTATTCTCGGCACTCTCGCAGTGCAGCTTTTTCATATTCCAGTCGAGACGATATCCAGCCGTTTTGGATCCGTTCCAAACTATTTACCAAAGCCCCATCTGATACATATCAACCTTACACTTATTCAAGAGATGTTCGCTCCAGCCATGACGATTGCTTTTCTTGGAGCGCTTGAGTCACTACTGTCAGCTGTGGTTGCAGATGGCATGCTTGGAACTCGGCACCGCTCGAATATGGAGCTAGTCGCCCAGGGTATTGGGAATATTGTCACACCGATGTTTGGAGGGATTCCCGCCACTGGAGCAATTGCCAGAACAGCGACCAACATTAAAAATGGTGGTCGAACGCCGGTTTCATCGATGGTCCACTCATTGACCATACTATTAATAATGGTCTGTTTTGGTAAGTGGGCGGCGCTGATTCCGATGCCGGTTTTAGCCGCAATCCTTATCACTGTGGCTTACAACATGAGCGAATGGCATACCTTTGCCCGAATACTTCGCTGTCCGAGAAGTGATATTGCTGTATTACTCGCCACATTTTTGTTGACGGTATTAATTGATCTAGCAGTCGCAATTGAAGTTGGTGTGGTGCTTGCTGCATTCTTGTTTTTAAAGCGGATGGAGGATGTCAGCGAAGCTGGAGTTGTTACGAGTGAACTGAAAGAAATAGAAGAAGACGATCATGACGACTCGCCGATTGGGGGTAGGGAAGTGCCCGAGGGGGTTGAGGTGTTTGAGATTTACGGGCCACTTTTTTTTGGTGCAGTCGAGCGCTTTAAGAACGCACTAAAGCGAGTTCGGCAGCAACCAAAGATTTTAATTATTCGAATGCGACACGTGCCAATGATTGATGCCACCGGACTAAATGCGCTTGAGGATTTACTGGCAAAGTCGTTGAAGGACAATTCGCTGCTAATTCTCTCGGGCCTTAAAGGACAGGCACTTTTAACGCTGAAGCAGTCAGGGTTTATCGAAAAGATTGATCAGGCGAACTTGGTACCCAATATTGACGCAGCGCTTACGCGCGCTAGAGAGCTTATCGACTGATTACTTGGTCGCGGAACTTTGAGCTGCTTGCGTTGGTTTTGCCGAAAGATCATCTAATTGGGTCTGATACTTGGCAATCGTGCCCATCGCCTTTTCTAGGCTAGCTTCTGCTAGAAAGTAGTCATGTAGTGCCCGGACCTGATTACTTCGGGCCTCCGTTAGTGCGACTTGCGTATCAAGGACTTCAAGTTGAGTTCCGGCGCCGGCATCAAACCGGGCTTTGGCCAGGCGTAACCCCTCCACTCCCTGCTCGACAACCTTGTTAGATGCCAGAACAAGTTCTTGAGCCTCTTCCAGAGATGAGAAGGAGCGGCGAACTTCAACATCAACATCGTTCCGTGTTTGGGCGAGACTTAATCTGACTTGAGATTCTTCTGAGCGTGCTTGATTAACTCGGGCGGTTGTCTGGAGCCCGTTGAATACGTTCCAATCCGACCTAACACCCGCTTCCCAACCATGAAGCTCGTCACCAAAGTCGTTAGTGAATTGATCCTTGTCCCACCCGTAACCGGCAAAAACAGAAAGCTTAGGAAGATAGTCAGCTTGTTCGGCGCGAACGGCAGAGCTTTGCGCTTCCCGTGTAAGTTCCAAACGCTTAATCTCAGGCCGTTCTTTGGTTGAAACATCAAGTGCCTGCTCCAACGTCAATTTTATCGGACTTAGGGCGAATTTAACCATATCCTCAAAGGCCGGCGCCTTTATAACCGATTGGTCAAGCGTTGAAATATTCGGCCGAATACCAAGAACTCGATTCAGCTCTTCAAAGGCGAGCTTAAGTCCATTTCTTGCGCGAATATAGGGGGAGCGAGCATTGGCCAACTCAACTTCGGCCCTTAGAACATTAAAATCAGATACCGTTCCAGCGTCTAGTTTGTTCTTCTCAGATTTAAACTCCTCTTCCAGAAGTTTTACGTTCTCCTCCTGAACATATAGCTCAGCACGTGCAAGGAGCACTTTGTAGAACTGCTCTCGAACGGAAAGAAGTACTTCATTTATAACTGTTTGAAGCTCAAACGAAGCTGCATCTTCGAGAAGTCTAGCTCTCTTATAGAGGAAAAGATCTCTCCCTCCGGAAAAAATATTCTGTGAGGCTTGGATGTCAATATTCCAAACCTGATCGCTCCCAAATTGTTGGCTACCAAATGTCGGGACTCGATCTTTATCAACTTTTGAAAGATCCCCAACGGCATCTATAGAGGGAAAGAAACGGCCTCGGGCTTCAATCTTGACACCATGCTCCTTCTCGATCCTCTCCTTAGCCTTCTGGATATCGAAATTATGGCTTAACGCAACCGAAAGACAATAAGACAAGTCATAGACCTGGCCATTCAATTCGGCAGCGGGATCAGAGATAGGTTCTGCGTTTGAATTTGCAGTAGAGATTAATAAGGCGCCCATTTGGGAAACAGCAAAACAAATGGCAAAGAAAATTTTCTTCAGGTTGCTAATCATTGTATGCCTATCGCATAAGAGAATCCCGAAGAGAAGGGTTGGATATTTTTTCCAAACTCAGCGAAAAAAATTCATCACATTAAGAGCTCCCTTTTTATATATCTCTCTGGTTTTGGCCCCGGCATGTGGATAGCTTGTTTTTTCCCTTCGAATGGTTCAAGTATTGGTTGAATCGTGTATACTTTAGTTCTATATTCAACTAAGTATATAACTATAACTATCTGAATCAATTAGTGTTTTAAAATTTGGGGCCAATGGCAGCTGATACCGAAATTCTAGAGGATTACACAAACCGCGAATATAAGTGGGGTTTTGTCTCCGATATTGATGCTGATTCGGCTCCGGCTGGATTAAACGAGGAGATAATTCGGTTCATCTCAAAGAAAAAAAACGAACCAGAATTCATGCTGGAATGGCGCCTGAAAGCTTACAGCAAGTGGCTCGATATGAAAGAGCCGGACTGGGCGTTCATCAAGTATCCACCGATTGATTATCAGGACACCATTTACTACTCCGCTCCGAAGTCTATGAGTGTTGCGAGTTTAGATGAAATTGATCCTGAGTTGCTTAAAACCTATGACAAGCTCGGAATCCCACTTGCTGAGCAGAAACGTCTAAGCGGAGTTGCGGTAGATGCAGTTTTCGACAGTGTTTCGGTGGTTACAACATATAAAGAGGAGCTTGAAAAAGTCGGCATAATATTTTGCTCCTTTACCGAAGCGGTGCAAAACCATCCTGAATTAATTAAAAAATATTTAGGCTCTGTCGTTCCGTATACAGATAACTATTTTGCTACGCTCAACTCTGCAGTCTTCACCGATGGATCGTTTGTATATATTCCAAAAGGCGTGCGCTGCCCGCTTGAATTGTCCACCTATTTCCGCATTAATGCACAAAAGACAGGGCAGTTCGAGCGTACGCTAATCATCGCCGATGAAGGCAGTTATGTAAGCTACCTCGAGGGCTGCACCGCGCCAATGCGTGACGAAAACCAGCTGCATGCGGCCGTCGTTGAGCTAGTTGCTCTGGGCGATGCGACCATTAAATACTCGACCATTCAAAATTGGTATCCTGGGGATAAGAATGGCAAGGGTGGAATTTACAACTTTGTCACTAAGCGCGGCCTTTGTGCCGGCAAAAATTCCAAGATCTCCTGGACTCAGGTGGAAACCGGCTCCGCCATTACTTGGAAGTATCCTAGCTGCATCTTGAAGGGCGATAACTCTGTTGGTGAGTTCTACTCAGTAGCGCTAACTAACAACCATCAGCAGGCTGATACTGGCACTAAGATGATTCATATCGGGAAGAATACCCGCAGTACGATTGTTTCAAAAGGTATCTCCGCCGGGTTCGGACAGAACTCTTACCGGGGATTGGTGAAGATGCTTAAGAGCGCAGATAACGCGCGGAACTTCTCGCAGTGCGACTCGATGCTGATGGGGGATAAGTGTGGAGCGCATACCTTCCCTTATATCGAAATTAAAAATCCGACAGCAAAGGTGGAGCACGAGGCTTCAACTTCGAAGATTGGCGAAGATCAAATATTTTATTGCAATCAGCGGGGAATTCCGACTGAAGACGCGGTTTCGATGATAGTGCACGGTTTCTGTAAGGAAGTTTTTAAAGAGCTTCCAATGGAGTTTGCGATAGAGGCCCGTCAGTTACTGGCGGTTAGCCTAGAAGGCAGTGTTGGTTAAGATTAAGGATTAAGTTGATGTTAGAGATTAAGAATTTACACGCAAAAGTTGAAGATGGCGAGGCTGAGATTCTCCGTGGGATTAATCTGACGATTAAGCCCGGTGAAGTGCATGCGATTATGGGAGTGAACGGCTCCGGCAAGAGCACTCTCGCGAATATCCTAAGTGGTCGCGATGGTTACGAGGTCACGGCTGGGAGTGCAACTTTCCTCGGACAAGATTTGTTAGAGATGGCTCCTGAAGAGCGCGCCTGTGAGGGAATTTTCATGGCATTCCAGTATCCGGTCGAGTTGCCGGGCGTAAACGCCACTTATTTCATGCGCACAGCGCTAAACGCTATTCGTAAACATAAAGGTTTAGAGCCGCTGGGAGTGCGAGAGTTTGCCGCTTTGGTTAAGGAAAAGGCCCAGCTGCTGGAGTTGGAAGATGGGCTGCTTAACCGTTCAGTAAACGAAGGCTTTTCCGGTGGCGAAAAGAAGCGTAACGAAATTTTCCAGATGGCGCTGTTAGAGCCCAAATTTTGCATTTTAGATGAGACCGATTCAGGACTTGATATTGATGCGCTACAGATTGTTTCGAAAGGGGTGAATAAGCTTAGAAGTAAGGAGCGCTCGATGCTCGTGATTACACACTATCAACGATTGCTCGATTATATCGTTCCGGATTTTGTTCACGTGATGTTGGACGGGAAGATTGTAAAATCCGGTGGTAAGGAGTTGGCACTTGAATTGGAATCCAAGGGATATAATTGGGTTCGAGAAGAATTAGGCGCGGCTTCATAAAAAGATAATTTTTGGTGAGTGCATCAATGAGTGAGTTGTCTGTAATAAAAGAGCCTTCGGCGGCTATTCCCGAATGGATATCGGCGTCATTTGATGCTTTTGGAAAGGTCTCGGGCAATGAAA
>CAYMWO010000037.1:0-18802 GCA_964393905.1 uncultured Bdellovibrionales bacterium
GCTACTCTTCTTTTTAGGAAAATATCCGATTCATATTTTCCAGATTACTTGCCGTGTAATTATATTATTAAATCCTGGTGAGCCGAGAATAAAAACAAAAGGCTTGCAGGGAATTATTTTAGTATGCCATAAAAAGTTCAACATGCGAAATTTTCTCGCCCTCAGCCATAGCGTCAGTGTGTTCGGCCAAGGCATCAATCGATTCAGGATCCAGTTCGCCAACAAGAGAATCAGCGCCGCTAAAGCTTAGAAGCTCTTTTAAGTTAGGATTAATTATCGAGTCGACCTTATTGCCCGCGACTTCTAGCCGTCCGCGCCGTTCAGCCATTACCTGCTTTAAGATCTGTTGCGCCTGTTGGGTTGAGAGTTCCAGTCGGCGTGAAAGTGCGCTTAGGTAAGAGGCTTCACGCGAAGAGACAAAACGGTCAGATGCCACAACATCTACCACCACTCGAAACACCAGCGGAATCAGCTCGCCTGCCTCAGAACCCAAAGACTCCCGAAGAGTTCGACACTCTTCGTATAAATTAAAATCCCCCGAGTCCTCATCCAGCGCCGCGCCGACATAAGCAATCAGCTCCCCCATCCCAATCCGGTCCAGGGTCAAAGCCACCTTTTCCCGTTCACCCCTATACAACGAGCCATCAATAGTCATAGCCCCCACAATCAGCCGGGCAATCGATAAATTCTGCGTAGCGCTACTCATAATTCTCTCCTAACAGAGCGGTTCTATTATCTGTTATGCCGCCCCAACCCACCCCCGTAACCTTATCCAAAAAAGGTATCACATTCTTTTCACACTCATTGGAAGAGCTAACTTACTGGAAATATTAGAGGGCGTTGATGGTGTATTTCAACTTTGGAAAAGTATCACATTCTTTTCCAAACTTAGGGGCCGGCGGGAGCATTGCCTATATTGCTTGGGTTTATGGCGGCGGATACGATTGGGGCCGATGAAAACCACACTAAATTGCCGAGCTTCTGGCGAGCCGTTTGAGCTCCATCCGTTCGAGGAGGAGTTTTGTGCCCGACTCGGGGTTCCGCTTCCGACACTCTCTCCGCGGGAGCGGATGCGGGGATTAATGGCCGTCCGAAATGAGCGCAAACTTTATCGGAGAAAATGCGACAAGACAGGGGAGGCGATTATTAGCGCGTATCGCCCGGACTGTGGGCTTGTGGTTTACAAAAACTCGGAGTGGTGGGGGGACGGTTGGGAGGGGACGCAGTTTGGCCGCGAGTTTGAATTCTCTAAACCGTTTTTCCCACAGTTTCGCGCACTGATGGAAGTTGTTCCGCGCGAGGGGACATCCGTCTTTAACTCCGAGAACTGCGACTATAACGGACATATCCGCGAGTCAAAAAACTCATACCTAAACGCCCTTGCCGCCCGTTGTGAGGATGCACTCTATTCTTATTGGATTGCCGACTCTAGAGACTTAATCGATTGCGGTTTCACGAAGAAGAGCACTCTTTGCTATTGGAGTATGGATATAGAAAACGGCTACGAGTGTGCCGGCGTTTATGAGTCGACAAACTGCCGGAACTGCTATTTCTCTTTTCAGCTACGTGGCTGTAGTAATTGCCTCTTCTGCTCGAACCTGGTTAACAAAACGAACTATCTCTACAACAAGCCCGTGTCTCCGGCGCAGTTTGCCTCGGCACGTAAGGAGGTAATAAACGGCTCGCGAACCTACTTTAGGCAGGGTTGGGAGAAGTTTAAAAAACTGCGGGAACTCGCCCCACACCGGGCAATGAGATCTTTAAACAGCGAAACCGTGAGCGGCGACTATCTCTATTACTGCCGCAATTGCTTCGAGTGTTACGACGCAGTGGAAGCCGAGGACTGTTATAACGCTACATTTCTGGGGTCAGTTAAGAACATCGTCACCGGCTATTCCATTGGGTGGCCGGGCTCGGAGGTTATCTACAATTCCTCGGTGATTCGTGGCTCAAAGGAGCTGGCATTTTGTTCCTACTGCTGGTTTTGCAGCAACTCGATGTATCTCGAAAGTTGCGTGAGCTGTAGCGACTGTTTCGGATGCGTTGGCCTAAAGCACAAGCAGTATCACATTTTTAATATCGAATACTCGAAAGACGAGTATCGCCGACTGGTCGGGAAAATTATGGACCATATGCGAACTTCCGGCGAGCTGGGGGAGTTCTTCCCCATTGAGAATTCACCATTTTGTTATAACGAGTCCGCGGCCCAGGAATACTTTCCAGTAGAAGAAGCGGTAGCTAAGCAAAAAGGCTGGCGCTGGCTCAGGAAAGATAATGCGGATTTTCGTCCGCCTTCAATCCCTGCTATCCCCGACAACATTTCCGCAGTCGACGAAAGCGTCTGCCAAGCCGTGCTAGCCTGTGAAACCTGCCAGAAGAACTTTAAATTTGTCGTGCAGGAAGTTCGAGCCCTTAAAAAGCAGGGCCTACCCTTACAAACACACTGTCCTGACTGCCGTCATCAGGAACGCATGGCCTTACGGAATAGCTATAAACTGTTTCGTAGAGTGTGTGATAACTGTCAACAAGCGATGCTAACTACTTATTCTCCGGAACGTGAGGAGACGGTCTATTGTGAGGAGTGCTTTTTGCAGACGTTAGAGTAGGGCGACGGAGAAAGGGCCAAACCTTTTAGCTAGGAGCGGGGTTGAAGTCGGCAAGGTGCCCGACTTCAACCCCGCAGCGACGCGCCCTACCGTTGAATGCCGAAGATCTCGTCGGGCACTCGCTCCTCGACGTACTCCAGTTGAGCGAGAACCCTCCAGGCCCATACGGGATTCACGTCCTTAAGGGCCGCCACTTGAAGAGTGAGACGCACAGGATCTCGCCCCTCACGTGCGCCTTGAGCGAGCTTAGCCACCACGGACCCGGAGTCCCAGACCTTGAGATGCGGAAAGAACGCTTGTCCCAGCGCATCGAAGTCCTGGAGCTCTGTGTAGAGCGGCGCCCGGCCCACGGCAGTCGAGCGAATCTCGGGCTCTGCCGGGGCGGGGGTCTCCGGAGCAATGGCCTCGAGGTGAATGAGCGCGTTCCAGATCTGCCGCACGGTCACGCCGCGAGAGCGCGCCAGGGACTGGGAAAAGCCCTCTAGCCCTTTGATGCCGAAGCGTCGCACCTGGAGAACGATCTTGAGAAGGGTGCTGCCCGCATGGAGCACATCCTTCCCAGGGAACAACGTGACACCAAGGACATCCACGTTTAGATGAGAGCGAAAGAGCGGGCGTTGCCTCCTGACCAGTTCAGTCGTCTTCATGGGGCGGTTTCCTTTGGAAGTGATCAAATCCGGCAGCCGCAGAGGCTACGGATGGTAGGGAGATTTAGACAATACCCCTACCATCCGCAGCGCAATCCGGTATGCACGTTTAAAAACCTGACTTTCTCCGTCTTCCCGAATGTGAAAGTAACTTTCAATGAACTAGGAGAGGTGCTCTCCAAAGGAATCGAGAGATTATCATAGAGTAGCGGAATGTTACAAAGATACTCATCCAAGAGTCCTCGCTTAGTTTGGCCCTGGCAGCTTGTTTCGTTAGGTAAAATCCATTACATTTCTGCGGACTTTGCCGTTCATTCTTAGCTGTCCTTTGCTGACTCTCATTTCGGGTAGACACGTAACCAGGTTTCAATACTGATGGATGTTCTGTCTCGTCGACAGCTACGTCTGTTAGTCCAGGAGGTTCCCATGGGGAACGCAATTCGTAGAGAGGCACGCAATCTCGACAGCTGGAACCCACTGCGGTGGGCCCGGCACGAGTTCATCCTGCCGTCCAGCGCCAGCGGGTTCCTGGGGAGGTTCATCGCCGTCCTCGGGCTCGTGGGCGCAATCTTCCAGCCCGTCTTCATGCTCTACCGAGGGCTCTCCGCGGTCATCCGCCCGCGGGCGTACTTCGTCGGGCACTCGCTCGGGCTCCCCTCGCGCTACTCCATCCGCGCGCTGTGGAAAGGGCTCACCCAGTGGGCCCAGTTCGCCATCGGCGGCTGGTTCAAGGAGCAGTCGAACTGGCTCGGGCTCGAGATGCGTCTTCAGGAGAAGGTCGCGCGAGTTGCGGGGGCGCTGCCTCACGAGGTGACGGTGATGAACGGGGTGGGGGTGAACTTGAAGCTCCTGCTTTCGATGTTCTACCGTCCTGCGCCGGTCGGCGAGAAGCGGAAGATTGCAATTCTCCGGCACTCGTTCCCGACTGCGCGCTTCATCGTCGAAGCCGAGGTGCGCCGCATGGGCGGTGACCCGGAGCGGGACATCATTTGGATTGCGCCGGAAGGAAGTGGCCGCATGCTCACGACAGAGCGCATCGGCCGCGTGCTTGCCGAGCACTCTGGGGAGATTTCGGTACTTCTCCTCGAAGGGGTGAGCTACATCAATGGCCAGGCTCTCGACATCAAGGCCATCGCCAAAGCCGCACACGCCATCGGGGCGTATCTGCTCCTCGACGACTGTCATGGCGGGTTCATCACCCAGCGGGAATATCACCGCTGGGGTGTGGACGGGGCTACGACCTGCTCCTACAAGTGGGGAAACGCAGGCCCCGGAGGGCTCGCGGTGCTCTTCGTCCACGAGCGGCATCACGAGAACCCGCACATCATCCCGCCGCAGGGTTGGTGGGGAGTGCATCTTCGCGAGCGGTTCAAGATGGACCGCTTCGTGCCAGCCGACGGCGCGCAGCGCTACCAGGTGAGCACCCTCCCGGTCATGCAGGGCTGCCTGCTCGAGGGCTCGCTCGACCTCTTCGAGCGGGCTGGGATGGCAAACATCCGCCGGGTCTCGCTCAAGATGACCGACTTCTTGACCCGCGCCCTACTCCAGATTCCGAACTGCGGGGAGCACTTCAAGGTGCTCACTCCCTCGGTCGAGGAAGAACGCGCTGGCGAGGTCGTCCTCGAGTTCAAGAACGTGGCGCTCGCCAAGGCGCTCGAGTGCGAACTTGCCAAGCACGGCATCGACATCGATGCCCGACCGAGCCCGTTTCCGAAGCTCGGAGTAAAGACCCCCGGGGTGCTTCGCTTCGGGCTCTCGCCGCTCTTCAACACCTTCGCGGAGCTTGCCCGTGCAGCGATGCTGGTGCGGAGGCTGATGGAGTATCCGACTACGCTTGCGGACCCGTACGAGCAGTCGGCCGCGGCGTGAGCGGGTAGCCCGGAAGTTCGCACAGATGAGCGCACTGATGCAGGGGAGTGGCGCGCGCTCAGGCGCCACTCCCCGGTCTGCTCTTAAGCTGCTGTTAGGTTATTCGGTCTTTTAGGAATTAGTTTGAGGTTAAGTTACGTGTCGCTCCGACCTACGAATATCCCTTAGTGGTTTCTCACTCCTGATAGCAGTGCCTTCAAGAAATTTCGACTAGCGTGATAGTTTTAAAAACCTTTCAAGAACCAAGCCGGAGGGGCGCCACGCTTGCGCGCCCCTCCGGAGGTTCGAGCTGGCCGCTGTTGGGCTACAGGGGGTCGGCCAGGAGCAGGAGATCGCGCGCCCGGAGCTCACCTAGTGCCGCCAGGTAGGCGCGGACCATCGAGCGTGGGTCGGAGTCAAACGAGAAACGCCGCTCGCCGGGGCTTACCGGCGGCGTGGTTGTCACGTATCCCCCGCCCTTTGTCACGCGTAGTTCTTCGGACGTGTGACCGAGCGGGACTTTGTAGGAGCCGCGGACGTAGAAGTACGTCCCGGGGGCAACAGTGTCTCTTACGGCCGGTGCGAAATGCCCCCACTCGCAGGCAGATAGGATTTCGCGACCGGTATAAGCTCGCACCAGGTGCGTAATGTCGTTGGTCTCCGTGACCAACGAATCATCCTGGAAACGAAGGATTACCTGGTAGAACTCCGGATCTCCCTCCTCTGCCGTGAAGTAGGAGATGATGACGACTACGGAATCGCAGAGCTCGCCCTCACTGACCAATCGGGATTTCCTTAGGATCCTTCCAATGACCTTGAACCGGGCCTGCCAAAATCCCGGGCAAAGCATCTTCGTTCCCAGAGAATTTGTCTCCTTTACCTCCGAAGCCTTGGCGCCTGAAAGCGCCGTAGCACAACGAGCCAAGTACCCGGTCACATCGCGCGTTCCCATTGGGTTTATCCTCTTAGGGTTTTGCACTTGCCACATCTTAAGCGAGGTCTCCACATCGGAGATGTCACTAGCCCGGGGTGTGTAGCGTTACCGTTACGGACCGTAGAAGTGAGAAGCTCTCAACCCTACGGTCCGTAAACTTTGAAACGCTAAAAATAAACCTTAGAAACTATCGCGCTATTCCAAAGAAAAGTTTCTTCGGAACAGCAAGAAAAATGAACTACTCGAGATGAATTATTAAAGGACGAAGTTAAGAGCGAGCTGGTTTAAATATCACAATTCGGAGATGAATTGCATCCCCCTCTGGGAAGGCTGATATATTAGGAAAGATTCAGCGGGCATACTGCTACTACTACCTTCTATTACAACCGAAACATAAATCTGCGGAAGTCCGTCCCCCGGGGGAGGTGCTGAGGTTTTGGGTTACCTCAGCACCTTGCTCCCCCGGGGTTCGGGCCGCCGTGAAGGCTAACGCACGTGGGCCAGCCCTCTCGTGATCGCGTGGTACGCGAGTCGCGGGTCGGAGCGCGTCCACTGCCTTGCGTCGTCGCAGCGGTAGCTCCGCGGGAACTCGGGGATCATCTCCCCTCGCCCCGCTTGCCATGCATGCAGCGCCTCTCGCCGAGCGTCTCGAGCGCGGGTGTGCCCCGAGAACCAGAGCGCGCCCTCCTCTCCGAAGACTACCCAGTAGGCCTCGGGACCCTCCCAACTGGGATCTAGATAGGGGAGGGTTAGGGCCCCACCTCGGATCCGGTGCCACCACCAGGGATCCAAGAAGAACCCCACCTCAGTGAAGAAGGAGCGGATGTTCCACTTCCCGTCGAAGCGACGGGAGCGCGGGCTTCCGATCCACGGGAGAACCATGGCTAGCTGCGTGAGCAGCGCGGCCAGGTGCACTCGTGCCTCGCGGCGGACCGCTTCCGGTTGCCGATCGAGCCAAAGCAGGGCCTCCTGGATGAGGCACTTCCCATGGGGGAACACGAGCACGCGCTCGAGCGCGGACTCGATCTCCGAATCCCAAACCTCCGATGTGGGGTTCGGGAGGTCGAAGAAGTGGAAGAGTTGCATGCGGAGGTCTTCCCGAGGGAGGCTCTTTAGCCCCCGCTCGCGCTCCACGACACGCGGCACGGGCCGCGGGCCGCGAACGGGTTGGCGAGAGCAAGCCGGACCAGGCCGCTTGAACTTCTCGCACTTCCGCCCGCCGCGCTTCCGGCGCTCGCGCCCCTCCTTGCGGAGCGCGCAGGTCTTCGCATCCAGCGCCGCACTGCGCCGAGCCGCGGCGGTCCGCGTCGCGAGCATGCGGAGCGCTCGCTTGCCGCCGATGTTCGTCGGAGCGAGGTGGTCGGCCGGGGGAAGCATCTCGCCCAACAAGTTGTTCCACCAGGCCCAGATGGACCGGTCGTCACCGGCGAAGTCATCCGGAGGCGGGGTCCAGCCCCATTCCGCCTCTTCATCTCGCGGCGAGCGCTCGTCCTCGAGCGCTCGCATCGCGCGCCGATGGGCGAATGCCTCTCGGCACTCCTCTTTCACCCCCGCGCTTTGCGACCAGCGCAACAGGGCCAGAAAATGTGCCATGCCGTCGTCGGACCGTGCCATGCTTTGTCTCCCTTCAAGAAGACGCCACGCAACCTCGCGGTCGCGGGAAGATCTCCATCGGATGATAGAGATCGCCACCACAGGGCAGCATTCTGTGCTTTGTAAAAACACACAACGCCGCCCTGTGATGGGTAAGGTAAACTTTAAAAACCAAATTAGTAGCAGTATGCACCTGACTTAAGGCAGTTCAGTCAGCCACCTTAAGTGAGGTGCATATTGTTGGTTTCTACCCTGAAAGAGTTATTAAAAGAGCCTGATAAAATCTACGGCTTATCCCGCATCAAATGGGTTATGAGCGGTGCAATATACATGGCGATTTATATTCAGCGGGTGGCGGAAAAAGTAAGCGGCAGTGTGCAATAACCATCTGTATAAACCCTAAAAAGTCCGCAACACCCCTGTAATGCCCCCGGGGCGGGCCCATCCCGGCGCGTTTTGAGGCGCACTGGGAGGGCCCGCCTTGGTGAGAACTTGTTCTGGAGCTAAACCAGCAAACCCCCCTCGTCGGAATCGGGGTCGAGTTTGTTTTGGAGGGCTTCCAGCAGCTCCATCACGGCCTGTTCCTCGAGAGCGTTCAGTTCAGCAACCCGCGAAGTGCCGGCGCTATATGCCGCCATCCTCATGGCCGTTTCGGCAGCGGAGTACTGGACCTGTATGTCAAGTTCCCGATGAGTGTTCTCCCCCACACGGAGCAGCTCGCACCGCAATATGAGAGTGCGGGGGTTAAGCTCTGAAGAGCAGAGCACCTTGAGCTTTATCGGCGGCTGTTTGAGATCGATTCTCTGCTCGCGCTCCCTAATTTGGACAAGATCGGGAGTAACCACCGACGACTCGAACCCGCGCAGCCCAAACTGGTTAGTCTTCCTCTCAAACTCCGGCTCGAGCTTGTCCAACAAGAAGTCCAGCGCACGGCTTAGTAGCCTATCCAACTCGGGTGTTGTCTCTGAGCAGGCGTTCCACGCACACTGCAACTCTCCTTCTCGAGGAGCTTCCTCCCAAAGCCCGATTTCATAAGCCACCACACGCATAGTCTGAATGGCAGGGCCGTCGTTGATCAAGTTAATGCAACTGACGTCAATACCAAACTCAAAACCGGACCACTCGATGAGTCCGATCAGCTGGAGTGAGAGCCCAGCGTCTGTGAAGATTGGAAAACCATTTAGCAGCGCATTTCGATTTATCCCCGGCTTCCAGGCCAAGTCATTTGAAATCAGACCCAGGTATGGATGAATTGCATCGCTAATCGACTGGCAGATCTTGTCCCGGTTCTTGTCCACTAACGGATGGTCGACGTCTGGTCCGTCGATGATGATTGAGCCCAAAGCCCCTTTAACCCCCAACTCAAGGTTTGTGACTCTGGCGGTGAGCCGAAGCTCCCGATTTTGAAGAACAACTTTGCAGCGGGCGATGAGAGAATCGGGCGCAACGAACTTGCACTGCACTACGGTTACACCGAGTTCCTTCGCCCGCTCGTCAACTAGCTTGGGTAGCAGTTTGGTACGCATTGTCGCTCCAATGACTGCGACAGGGCCCGGGTTTAAAAAACCTGTGGCACACTGCCGAACTTCTTGCATGGCATCGGTGCAAATAGAATTCGGCGCAGCAAGAGGGTCGGCAGAGAATGTTCGACTACCAATATAATAATTTCAGATTTGCAACGAACCGTCGGATTCCCGCGAGGTCCAGGGAGTTGGAAAGATAGCCCGAAAGGGAGCGGCTAGGCAATTTTATGGATCCCGAGCAAAACTGAATAAACTTGCCTGTGGCAGCAGGAGTGGGAGTTTAGAATTAGGCCACGTGAGCCAGGAAATCTAATGTCGGGCCTAGTTGTAACTATAGAGATGGATTGTTAGACTCTGAGGCTGGGTTATAGGTAAACGTAGTCAAAGTCCCCTAAAGTCGCCAGTTGCCAAAAATTTGTGAACATTGTCGCGGTCCATTTGATGTCCTTCCCGAGGATTTAAAGTTCTACGAGCTGATGTCGCCGGTCATTGCCGGGGTTAAGTATCCCATTCCCGCGCCCCGTTGGTGTCCCGAGTGTCGATGTCAGAGGCGGTTATCGTTTCGGAATGAGAGAAATCTTTATCGAACGGTATGCAACCTCTGTAGAAAGCCCACAATCTCTAACTATTCTCCGGACTCCCCTTATAGGGTTTACTGTAAGGATTGTTGGTGGGGGGATGAATGGGACGCAACGGCATACGGGCGAGACTACAACCCAACACGCTCTTTCTTCGAGCAATTTGCCGAGCTCTTACAAAGCACCCCACAGCTAGCCCTCGTCAATGCCAACAACGAAAACTCAGAGTTTGCAAACCAGACAGCGAATCTTAAGGACTGCTATTTGCTTTTTGCCTGCGCCGACTCTCGGGACTGCTATTATGGGATGCGGATGAACCGCGATACGAACTGCGTCGATTGCCTAATTGTCGAGGGCTCGGAGCTGGCCTACGAGTGCAGCACTAGCCAAGATCTCTATAACTCAGCATTTTGCATCAACTGCTCCAACTGCTCCGAAAGCCGCTTCTTATTTGACTGTATCGGGTGCAGCAATTGCCTCTTCTCCTACAACCTAAGAAACCAACAATATTGCATTGAGAACCGGCAATACTCCAAACAGGAATACGAGGCGCTGGCCCGTGAAATTCTGAGCGGCTGTCGTTCGCACAAATTGTTGCAGGGGTTTATCGAGAAGTTCCATGCGTTGATGAAAAACCAGGCCGTTCACGAGTATGCACGGCTTCGCTCCACAGAGAACTGCACCGGCAACTATCTTTATAACTGCCGTGATGCCCATTGGTCGTTTGAAAGCGGTGACGGAGATGGAGTTCGCTATAGCGTGCTCACAAACTTTTCCAAGAACATCTCGGATGTGAATAATAACTATCGGGGAGAGCTAATTTACGAAGTCTGCACCGCAGGTCTTGCGAGTTATCGGGTGATGTTCTCAGTTGATATATGGCCGTCCAGCTCGGATATTGCCTATTCCTTTGTCTGTCCGAGCAGCAAGAGTTTGTTTGGTTGCGCCAATCTCCGGCAGAAGGAGAACTGCATTCTTAACAAGCAGTATTCGCGCGCTGATTATGAGAAGTTGGTTCCGCAGATAATTGGGAACATGCAGCAAAGAGGGGAGTGGGGAGAGTTTTTCCCGCCAAAACTCTCGCCGTTTAGTTACCGCGACTCCGTGGCCTTCGAACATTTTCCGCTAACAAAGGAAATCGCGCTCAGCCAGGGTTGTAACTGGTTCGATTATACAACAGCGCCGCCCGCCGTTTCGCGGACCGTTCCCGCAGCCGAGTTGCCGGACAAAATTGGCGACGTAACGGACAGCATTTTGGACACAGCCATTCAATGCCAAGAAAGTAACCGACCGTTCCGCATCATCAAGCCCGAACTAGAGTTCTACCGCACCAACGGCTTCCCGCTCCCCAGACTACACCCGGACCTACGCCACCGAGATAGAATGCAACAAATCAACCCCAGAAAACTCTGGCCCCGCCCCTGCAACAACTGCCAAACGCCATTAGAGTCAGTCTATAAAGCCGAACGAGCAGAGCGAGTGCTTTGTCACGAATGCTACCTCCAAGCCGTTCACCGCCCTATTTAAAATGACCACATTCTTTTTTTTCAAAACCAAGCAACAAACCTCCCATCACGGACGAGAACTATAACGAGAGAACCACTCTTATAGGAGATCGGCCATGGCGCGGGACATTAGGGATTTAGATCCCTCCAAATTACACCTAGTTACAATCCGAACGGAGAACGCAGCTCTCCTGCTTCGACCTGGTCGGGGCTTAGAGGAAATACTTGGAGGAGTTGTAGCCAAGTATCAAGAGGAGTTCGGGATTGAGATTTACGCCTATAATTTCCTAGGAAATCATTATCACATGCTAGTCCGGGCGCCGGGAGAAAATCTTTGGCGTTTCGCCCAGGGAGTAAACCGTGAGATTGCTCGAAGAGTAAACTATATTCGCAGCAGAAGTGGTCATCTCTGGGGAGACAATTACCATGACCAAATTGTCGTGGAAGTCGAGGATGCTACAGAAGCTTTCCTATACATAACGACGAACCCGGTGCACCATGGATTGGTGTCACACCCAAAGGAATGGCCGGGTTTAAGCTCATACCGACAATCGCTTAACGAAGAGCCTAGGCGGTATCATTTTACACATTACACTAGTTACTCAGAGGCTTTAAGGAAAGCTCGAAGGACTAAAGAAGCCGTCCGAATAGAGGACCATCAGACCACTCACACTTTGAGTATAACTCCACTGCCGGAGTTTCGAAACCTAACCACTAGGCAGCGCACATACAAAGTGAATGGTTTGATTGAAGAGCGCGCGACGACACTAAGGGAACAACGATTAAAAAACGGAAAAAGGTTTATGGGAAGGGCAAAGGTGTTATCCCAAAGCCCGTTCCAGGTTCCGCAAAATGTTAAAAAATCCCCTAAGCCTATATGTTACACAAAGAGTTTTGAAGCGAAGAAAAGCTTTATGGAGGAATATTTCCCCAAGCTTGCAAGGTATATGGAGGCGTCAATAAGATTCCGATCGGGGGAGCTAAATGTCGAATTTCCTCCATATACTATTCGACCCCCTCTACTTTACCTGCTCTGAATTAAATCGGAGCTCCGTCCGAGTTTGATACTTGCGAACTGCGTCTAGCAGTAGCGTTGAGATTTAACTTGGAGCCCGAATTTCGCTTAAATTTTTGCCTATAACCTACAAATGCTATGCGCACTAAGCAAATTTGTAGACTAAAATTGCTGCTGAACGAGAAAATGGAGAAGTAAATGAAAGTTTGGTAGGCATGAATTGTAACTTTTCGTAAAAGAATGTGGAACGTTGAATATGGAAATGATTTCATGGGGCGAGTTTGAGAAGGTGGAGCTTCGGGTGGGGACGGTGATTGAGGTTCAGGATTTTCCGGAGGCGCGGAAACCGGCTTTTAAGCTGACGATTGATTTTGGCGAGCTGGGGGTGCGGCAGTCTAGTGCGCAGATTACTGCTTGTTATTCGAAAGAAGAACTGGTCGGACGGCAGGTGTTGGCGGTGGTTAACTTTGCGAAGAAGCAAATCGCTAATTTCATTTCGGAGTGTTTGGTGACAGGGGTGCCAAATGAAGAAGGCTCAGTGGTTTTGATTTCGCCGGATCGTAAAGTTCCTAACGGGGTTAAGTTGTTCTAGTTACGGCAAAACCACAATCTTTCCAAACTGCTCGCCGCGCTCTAATGCCTGATAGGCAGCAACCCCTTCGGTAAGCGGCAACTCACGGTCGATGACAGGTTTGATTTCCCCGGACCAGACTAACTCAATCGCGTCGGTAAAATCCTTAGCACTCCCCATCGTGGAGCCGAGATAACTTAATTGCTTTCCAAATATCAGCCGGTTATCAAATTGGAGATTGTAGCCACTGGTGTTTCCGACAGTCACTATCCGCCCACCGCGAGTGGCGGCTTTTAGCGATTCCTGAATTGTCGCCTGCCCGACATTATCAACTATCACCTCCGCTCCGCGCTTCTCGGTAATGCGCCGAACTTCTTTGCTCCACTCGGGCGTCTCTTTGTAGTTTATAACAAAGTCGGCACCGAGCGCTTTAACGCGTTCGGCTTTCTCCGCGGAACTTGTGAGCGCAATCACTCTCGCACCAAAGCACTTGGCGAGTTGCAAGGCAAAACTATTTAACCCACCACCAGCACCCACAATCACTACCGTCTCGCCGGATTGAAGCTGCGCCCGCTGGCGTAACATCCGCATTGAAGTGACCCCGACAAGTGCAACCGAAGCCGCCTGACTAAAAGAAAATCCGTCAGGGATTTTATGTAATGTATGCTGAGGGGCAATTAGATACTCAGCCAGACCACCGCGGATGTCTTCACCAAAGATTTTGTAGTTTGGGCTGAGGCTTTCTTCTCCCTGCGCACTAAATTCATCTGGGCTAGTAACGAACCCAGGACTCAGTAATACCCGAGATCCCTTTTTCCAGTTACCAACTCCCGGCCCACATTCAATAACCTCTCCCGCAATATCCGATCCACCCACATGCGGTAGCTCAAGTTTTAGTCCCGGCCAACCAGCCAGCACCCAGAGGTCCAGTCGGTTTAGCGCACAGGCTCGCACACGTACTAGCACTTCACCGGCTGCCGGAACGGGCTGAGGAAGCTCCCCAAGGGTGAGATTGCTCAGCGTGCCGTGTGCGGAAAAGTAAAGCGCCTTCAAAGTTGCTGCTCCTAAAGTTTCTTAGAGCGGGAAGGGAAGAATGGAGCTGGCGATGGGACTTGAACCCGCAACCTACTGATTACAAATCAGTTGCTCTGCCAATTGAGCTACGCCAGCTCGGTGCGGAACTAAGTATCAAAACCAAGTGGTTAGGTCAAAGTTTAAACTTTGGGTGCGCTCTAGGCGCCGGGAGAGCTAGGAACTTGGAAAAGTTATTGAGAAAAGAGTTGAAGCTCGGTAGTAATCGGTTGTGAATAATATCCTACTCGTTGGTCTCGGCGGTTTTTTTGGCGCAATCTCCCGCTTCCTCATGGGCGGGGCTGTTACCCGATTATTCTCCTACCCCACATTTCCGGTCGCGACCCTGACAGTAAATATTGTCGGCTGTTTTCTAATTGGGCTTCTTGATGGAATTATCGAGAAGCATCATGTTTTTTCTGGCGAGACGCGTCTTTTTATTATCACCGGTCTCCTTGGTGGATTTACCACATTTTCAGCGTTTGGCTTTGAGACGGTAACTCTCCTCAGAAAAGGGGAGATTGGAATTGCCGCTGCTAATATTTTCTTAAGTGTTACCGTGGGGCTTGTATTTGTTTGGCTGGGGTTTAAAATCTCTAGCTCTTACCGGGCGCTTTAATAGAACTTGGGGCTCTTTCTTTCGATTTTAGATCGGGGTAAGTCTTGTCTTTGTCCTTTCTAAATTAATTGTTCGGGTAGTATTTATTTCTGGTCTCCGATTCGAATTGTTCCAGCCCTTAAATATCGGCTGAGAAAATTGGATTCGGAGATTAAGAGCATTTTAGGTTTTCTTAAAATTCAACTCCAAGAGATTGAACGTTCCCCCGCTTGCTTTGAGAAGGACTTCTCCTTCTGAAACCGAGCGGGGCGGATGTTCTGTCTTTTGCTCGGAGTCACGCCGGTCGGTCCATGCAGACCGGGGAAGATGGACGGTCGTAAACATGCGCTACCAACGGTCACGGAATCGCCGGCTCACAGAGCTTGCGAACGTGGCTTTGCTGGCCGATCCTGCAGAGCGGGGTTGGGCGAAGCAGAGCCTAGTCGACGGGAAGTTTGAAACGGAAGGCAAGTCGAGGGAGGCCCTGATGTGGGTGAGCGGTGCCGGAGAGGCACTCACTCGCTGGAACGGCGAAATCAAGACGCCGGACGACGTCTACATGGCCTTCCTCCTCGGCGACATCAAGGAGTGGACTCTCGGACTCCCCTGCTCGCAGGAGATGTTTCGCGGGTTTCGGAACATCGCACGCAAGGCGAGCTTCAACTGCCTCTCACGCGTCTCGCTGAACCGCGGCGCGCCGTGGCTTGCGCGCTTCGCCCGTCTCGGCAGCTGGCCGACGCGGATTCCGTCCCGAGAAGAGGCGCGTTACCGAAACGTTCGCGGCTTCGACGTGAACGCCGGAGGCGGCCTGCCCTGGCTCTGGGCCTGGACACAAGACACCAAGGCGCGACAGGCGCTCATCGACGGTCGGGTAAACGAGCTCCCGGAGCTTCGACCCGACTCGCCGTGGGACATCCTGCCGCGTGCACTGGTGAAGGCCATTGCGATGGGCATCATCCAGGTCCTTCCCGAACCGCAGAATTACAAGCCCAACGACGGGCGGCCGGGATTGATCACGCTCCCGCGCGAGGTGCAAGTGCCGCTCTTCCGAGGCTACTGCCATTGGGTGAAGCCGCTCATCCCGCGCTTTGCCTGGGAGCAGCCGCAGGGCGGGGCGGAATACCTCGACCCGCAGTGGCTCGCTCAGGAGCTCGCAGTCCCGACTCCGCCCAAGAACGGAAGGGGCTTCGAGACCAACCTCACTAGCCAGACACAACTCATGCAGGAGCTCGCCGAAGTTTGGCCGGGTGCGGCCTCGATTCTCGGTGGGAGCTACGTTCCGCTCGACGTACTCACGCCGGTCACGAAGGAAAACTGGGCCTACTCGGCCCGGGGCGACCGCTCGTTCCTGGTGTCGATGATCACGAGTGGTCCGCGACCCCTGCGCCGTCTCACACAGAAGCTCAAGACTGCGCTCGATGCGGAAGGGATGGGTCCCGTGACCATCGTCGAACGCAAGGACGAACACGGCTATTTCCGAGATGAGCGCGGATTGAAGTGGGCCGTGAGGCTCTTCAAGCGGCTCGACCCGGTGCGCAGTCGAGCCCTTCGCTGGCACATCTGGCACGAGCTCACGTGGGGCCACTACATGACGGTACACATGTACCGCAGCATGGGTCGCTTCCCCTCCGCCGATTCGCCCGATGGCAAGGCGCTCTCAAAGCCGCCGATGTTCGAGGTGCTGGCCGGAATTTCCGGCCCGCCCGAGGCACCGAGCTACGAGGAGCTTCTCGCCTACCGCGCCGTTGCCTACCCCGGAGCGCACAAGCGCTACGAGCGTTGGCGTAAGCGGGAGGAGGAAGTCGCCGCGGCGTAGAGGTTCATGACGTAAAAGCAGACGGCGCCGGGGAAACCTGGCGCCGTCTGGCTCTCACAAGGTTGATTTGATGGTTATGCTCTTAATCCCGCAATTTCTTCGCCCTGCTCCGACAGAATTTCTTAAACTCTCGAAACAGCGCTTGGTCTTTTTGCAGCGCCAAGAGAAAATCGCGCTCTAATTTTCCGCCCTTCAGCCGTAAAGTTTGCAGCAGTTTCTGCTTTCTAGCTTGGGAATATCGCGCAAGCTTGGGGAGTCTTAAAATTAGTGGCGCGGCTTCATCGAATTCTCTTCGCTCTTCCACGCTCCAACTACTGCGGTTACCCCCCAACTGGTTGGCTAATTTGTTACCGGCGCACTTTAGACTCTCTGAATGGGAAGCAGGGAGCATATCGATAAGCTCTTCGACCCCAGCCCAGGGGATGCTCTCCATCCACTCTTCGGGAATATAACGGGACTTGGCAGTTGGTGTTAGGCTTAGAATCAAATTGCAACTTAGCAACTTGTTCATTACTCTTGCCCCTGTCGGCGTAGAGGACTTTTTTAGCCTCGTCCATTCAGTCGCCGCAGTGCGAGCAACCTCCGTTCGCTCCGGGACAAATCCCAGCTTGTAATAGAACCAAAAGGCGCTACTTGTTAGCCCTTCCTTATTGTCCTTCCCGAACTGGTAGGGGTTTACGACAAAGGATTCGCAGCCAAAAAGAGTGCGAAAAAATCTAAGTGTCTGGACAAATAGATAGGCCGATTCCGAACCTCGATACTCATTAAAGATATTAACTCCGGTGTTGCCTTGAAAAAACACCGGGCTAATTCCACCGTATCCAACCGGCATGCCGTTAGAGTAAATCATGTAACCGTAACTGCCCTCAATCGGGAGCCTGTCCTCGGGGAAGACCCCCATAACCGCAACCGAGCCCCCGAGACCAATGTCTGCGATGTAGACCTCGTTTGGATTAGCGTGAATCATCGAATACACTTCACGTCGGCGCACCATCAGCGCAGTTAGCGTGGAGTCTATTATGCGCCGGCCCTCTTCAGGAGAAACCCGACGAAAACTGTGAAGGCGTCTGCGGATATCTCGAATGGTCCTTGGCTCCACTCTTCTCCAGCCCGTGCGACGTGCAGCAAAGGGCGGCGTAAGTCGGGCATTCGTAATTCCGGAATCCTTGCCAAAGCGCCAAGCTATCGGTAGGTGCAGTGCGTTATAGAGATACGAATTAATTTTTTCTTTAGGAGAGGCGGCTCTAAGCTGCGAGATGATGAACCGTAGCCCCGCTCCCCTGGCAGCCTTAGTGCGAGAGCGAGGCAACCCCTGGAACCAACTCTCAAGGCTCAGCTTTGGGTCCTTAATTAACTCCTCTTCGAACTTTGGCACTAAATAGCTGAGTAAGTCCTTGAGTTTTTCTGTGTGCGCAAACCGGTCCCAGTAGATGTCGGCTTGCTTGGGAAAACGCTGGGCGAGATAGCGAGCGAGGTCGTATGAGAAATCATAAAGCAGTTCAGATCCGGCAATGCCAGAGTCATCAAGTTGCCAGCGGAGTTTCTCTGGCAATGACAGAACCCGAGACTCAAACCGAGTGAGCTCTTTACGGGAAAGCTCCAGTGTCTCCTCCGTGCCAGGAAATGCCGAGTAGAAACAGAGAATGTGATGAAGTGTTTTTAGTAGAGCGGTCGACCGAATTTGAGTCGAAGCCAGAATCCGTAGGATCTCCCCCTTTCGACTTTCCGCTACAGACGAAAACTCCCCACGAAGTGAATCTAGCTCTTTGACCAACTTTGCGGGTAGGACCTGCTTGTTTCTCATTGGCTCTAACCTATAGTCTGCTAGCCCACGGGACTCAAGCCGGAATTCGGTTGATTAAGTTGAATTAAGTTCTATAGTAGCTCACGGGCAACGCGCCCAAAAACAAAGGAGATAAACAGTCCGATGCTAAAGCTCAACTCAGGCTTACTATTGCTTCCGCTAGTTATTTGCCTGCTTGCCTTCGCGGCTTCAGCTGAACCACCCACAGGTAAAGTCACCTACAATCCTTGTCCTTACTCATGCGCGATGCTGAAACTTGATTCACAGAATTGTAAAGAGTGGAGCGAAGGCAACACCTGCTACGTAGAAGACCTAACCCAACTCCCCCCAGCACTTCCTCCCCCCGCCCCCAAAGACGCCCCAACCGCCAACCTCTCCGGCCCCTGTCCGTTTACTTGCAATGAAAATGGTTATGCGATGAAGGTGTGTAAGGAGTGGAAAGAAGGAGAGAAGTGCATGATTGGACCACGGGATAACAGGTAGAAAAAACTGGAGCCCGCGACGGGGATTGAACCCATGGCCTCTTCCTTACCAAGGAAGTGCTCTACCACTGAGCTACGCGGGCGGAATTTCGATAATTCGCCTTATACTTCGTCACGGGAAATTGTTCCGTTGCTCATTTGCAAAAAGCAAACTCCGCGACTCACAATTCCCGTTCCTCGTCAAAGACTGAATTATCGAAATTCCGCGATA
>CAYMWO010000038.1:0-18689 GCA_964393905.1 uncultured Bdellovibrionales bacterium
CACCTATAGATGGTTCTTGGCGGCTTTTAGATGAAAGGAATGTGATTCTTTTTGGGGGAGGGTGATTCTTTTTGGGGGAGGGAAGTTGAAATTTGTTTGGGGGATTAGACATGTTTGGCCTTCGGGCTAAAACTCGTAGTTCAATACTCGGCGGACGGGCTCGATGTCTTCTGCAATCACCTCAGCTAGATTAAATCTTGGGGTGGGAGTAAAGGCGTCTGCAGCTAATATTCTCGGCCATACGGGTCCGGACCAGGCGGCATTCAAACTGTCTAGCACTAGCTCGGGGTGATTGCTGTTCTCGCTCACGTGCGCGCCAATTAATACGCGCATCTGATTACTCACTTCAGCACTAAGTTCACGCACAAGTTCAGCCGCACCCTGATTGCTTAAGTGTCCATGGCGCCCAGCTATTCGTTGCTTCAACTCCCATGGATAGGGGGCCTCTTGTAATAGCTCCGGGTCATGATTGGATTCGATTACTAGTGCGTCAACACCACGAGATTTCTCGCGCACTAAGTTCGTCACTTGTCCGATATCGGTTATCACTGCAAGCGAGTGACCATTCGCGCGAAATTTAAACATCACAGGGTCGGAGGCGTCGTGTGGAATGGTAAAGGGATCTACATTTAAGTCTCCAACTTCGAAGCTGCAACCTGTCTCGATTTCAATTGTATTTTCGAGCCCCGTCTTTTGAAAAAGCCTTGCTGACTCAAAAGTTCCTCGGTTTAGATAAACCGGAACAGATAGTTTTTTTGCCAGCACCGGAATCCCGTTAATATGATCAGAGTGCTCGTGGGTAACTAAGATAGCATCGATTGAGTGAGGATCAATCCCTATCGCCGTCAGCCGCTTCGCCGCCTCGCGCGCACTAAGCCCGCAATCGATCAGAATTCGGGTGCGAGAGGTCCCAACATAGATACAATTTGCCCGGCTACCGCTTGAAAGGATACAGAACTCCAACATCAACTTGGATTCCTTAAATTCGAGCTCTCAGACAAAACCTGCTCATCTCCCTCTTCCACCACCTCACGTAATTTAATCGTTGGCTGCCCCACCTGCAGGGCAAAGACTCCAAAATTCTTGTCGGCAAAGGCTGTTCCAGTTAGCTTCTCCGGGCACACACAATCCGAAAGGTTCCGCGAGAGCTCCTCGAGCGGGATAACTTCTTTGAGCGACCGCTCCAAGGTCTTCGTCACGGACTCTAGTCTCTCCTTAGGCGGCACATTCGTCAGGATGATAATTAAATCCTTATCCTTAACGGCGACCGACGCGAAATCCACAAGCACCTGTGCGTTCGCCCCGATGAACCGCTGCAACGCCCCTCCCCGGCCGACTTCTTCAGGGGGAGTTTGGTGCAGCGGCAATAGCTTTCCCGCGCGATATAAATAACCTTCGCTTAAGCCAACTTTTGCCATGCAGAGCTTATCGCCATCGAATACCGCTACAAACCCACTAGCTCCAATCTGCCCGCCGGAGCGCATACTATGACTATAGTCATAAACGGCTTGATTGGCCTCCTTAAACGCCGCCTGCGCGATCTCCTGCCCCTTTGGTCCCTGATATTTCGTTCCGGGAGTTGGTGGAACCATTGAGAGAGCTGTCCGCACTATGGTATCCAACGAGAGCTTCACTGCAATCTGTCCGCGAATACTACCCCGGAGCCCTTCGACTGCGGCGATAAGCAGTGGCGCATTGCAATTCAGATGGTTGAGTGAGATTGCGGTCGAACTAAACGAGGGGCGACCCTGTCCCCCAACACCTAAGCTCGGAAAATGAACCCCAAAGCGGTATTTAAGTTTATCGACAGAGCTCACTGATAATTACCTAACTTGGCTAAACGGGCGAATGTCTAGCCGACTGCCCGAATCGCTAGCTCCGCCATACGAAAAAGTGGACCTGAAAACAATCCGAAATAAATTGTCCCCACTGTAGCCAGAGTTAAAGCGATGCGTGGGCCAAGGGCGTATTCGCTCGGCGGAGTAAATCCATTCTGCGGGTCCAACTTACGATCTGGACTAAAATACATCACAACCAGCACTCCCAAGTAGTAGTAAAGTGAGATTAAACTGTTTAATGCGGCGATAATCGCCAGTCCGGTAAATCCCTGCTGAATTACCGCATTAAACAGGTAGAACTTGCCGACAAATCCCGCAAGTGGCGGCATTCCCGCAAGTGAGAGCATCGCGATTGTCATCACAACACCCAGAAAGGGGTTGCTCCAGCCTAAACCTCGAAGAGAGCTCAGCTCATCCTCACCATACTGAGCGTTACTCCCACCGGTGACCAGTAGCACAACACCAAAGGCAGCAATCGTCATGAGAGAGTATACGAGCATGTAAAAGACGGTAGCGCCACCACCGGCTGAATTGCCTATGCATAGGAGCCCCATCATTGCGTAGCCAGCATGTGCGATACTTGAATAGGCAAGCATCCGTTTAATGCTCTTTTGTCGGAGCGCCACCAGGTTTCCAACTGTCATAGTCAATACGCATAGCACCCAAATTAGCCCCTGCCAGGCGCTACCCATCCCGACAAAGGCCGTGAGCATCACCCGCGCAAAGCTCCCAATCGCTGCGGCCTTAACCACAACAGCCATAAATGCAGCAATGGTCACGGGCGCTCCCTGATAAACATCCGGCGCCCAGAAATGAAACGGCACCAGGCTGACCTTAAAGCCAAAGCCAAAAATCATCAGCCCCAATCCCAGAAGAAGCAGCGGATCGCTCAATGATGCCGCCTTCCCAATCTGAGCAATTTCCATCGAACCCGTGGCACCATAAGTAAGCACCATGCCGTAAAGTAAAAACGCCGAACTAAAAGCACCCAAGATAAAATACTTCAGTGCCCCCTCAGATGAGGCTTTTTCTCCGCGAGCCGAGCCGGTCAGGGCATAAACTGCGACAGAGAGCAGTTCAAACCCAAGGAACAAGACAATTAGGTTTTTTGCTGAAACCATCACCATCGCGCCGCAGGCAGCAAGTAGCAACAGCACGTCAATATCGATTGTTGGCTTAACCCGTTGCTTCTCAAACTGCTCGTCGTTCAGCAGTGCGGTCAGGAAAGTTCCACCAAGGATTATCGTATTAAAAACCAAGGTGAAGGCATCATGCGACATAGAGCTTGAGTTCGGCGCTCCAAAACTGAGAAATCCTGTCAGTGAAAATAACCAACCCGCTCCGCAGATAAGCGCCGCCCAAACAAGTCGAGAGACTTTAACTCCCAGCAGGTCAAGGAACAGCATTAGCAGAGTGCCTGTCGCCACAGCTTCCAGCGGAAGCATCGGTATAAATTCGGGAGTTAGAAGATTCATAGTCTGCCTTAATTCCTAATCACATCCAGCTTTTTGGGCGGCCTTTGACTCACAGTTGCCGGAGCAAGAGTTGCTCCTTCTTGCGAGGCGGCTATGGCCACCTTAGATTTGCCGACTGAAAGATAAGCCAGCGCCGTCTCAGCCGCTGGAGCCGTAACCTGAAGAATAATCTGTGGGAAAAGTCCGATGATAAAAACGAGTGCCACTAGCGGAGTAAAAACCGCCATCTCGCGCCAGTTAAGATCTGTTAGGTCCCCGTTCTTCTTAGCGTCAAATGCGCCGAACATTACCCGACGATACATCGAAAGCATGTACATCGCCCCCAGCACCACTCCCGTAACGGCAACCGCACCCGCCAGATGGCTGTAGTTATAGCCTCCAAGCAAAATCAGAAACTCACCGATAAAGCCGTTAGTAAGCGGCAAACCAATCGAGCTCAGAGTGAAAATAAGAAAAATAAAGGCAAACGCCGGAACTTTCGCGGCCAATCCGCCGTAGTCGGCTATCATCCGGGTGTGTTTCCTGTCGTAGAGCACGCCCACCGCAAAAAAGAGCGCGGCGGTAGAGACGCCATGGTTGAGCATCTGGAGAATCGCGCCCTGCATTCCCTGAAAATTCATCGCTGCAAAACCCAGGACACAGAATCCAAGATGACTAACTGAGGAGTAAGCTACAAGCTTCTTCATGTCGGTCTGGACCCAAGCGACAAGCGAGCCATAGACGATGCCGATCACCCCTAATGTGGCAAAGAGTGGTGCTGCCGCCACCGTAGCCTCTGGAAAAATCGGAATGCAGAAACGAATTAAACCGTAGAGTCCCATTTTCAGCATCACCCCCGCCAAAATAACGGAACCACCGGTTGGAGCCTCAACGTGTGCGTCCGGTAACCAGGTATGTAGCGGGAAAATAGGCACCTTAATGGCGAACGCCAAGGCAAAGGCACTAAAGAGCAAAACCTCTGTTTGCCAGTCAAAGTGGAGTCGCGCCCAGTCCCCTAGATAGAAGCTAAGATGCCCAAACTGCGCCTGATGAAGGTGCGCTAAATAGACAATCGCCACCAACATCAACAGGCTGCCAAGCGCTGTATAAAGTACAAACTTTATCGCGGCATAAATCCTCCGAGCTCCGCCCCAAACTCCGATTAGAAAATACATCGGTACCAGCATCAACTCCCAGAAGATATAAAAGGTGACGCCGTCTAACGCCAGGAGTGTGCCAATCATTCCAGTCTCAAGCAGCAACATAAACCCGAGATAGGAGCGAAGCTTATGCTCGATACTTCCGGAAGCGATAATCACTAGCACGGTCAGTAGCGTAGTTAGCACAATTAGCCACAGACTCAGCCCGTCAACCCCAAGGGAGAAATTAATATTAAACGCAGAAAGCCAACTTTTGTTCTCTACGAACTGGAACCCTAACGCCGCGGGTTGAAACCGCTTAAGCAGGATTAAGGAGACGAGGAAAGTTCCGATGCTAGTAATGAAAGAGACGAGGCGGGCATTTTTTTCGACGAAGAAAAGTGCCAACGCCCCCAAGAGCGGCATAAAGGTGAGCACGCTAAGAATAAACTCACCGGAATCAACTAGGGTTTTCGGGAACATGCTTTCTCTCTATCTCACAGTAACCAAAAAATAATTAGAAACAGGCTCCCCAAGAACATCAGTAGAGCGTAGAGGCTAATCCGGCCGGAATGAAAACGGCTGAGGATATCGCCATTAGCTTCGACAAACATCCCGGTACCATTTACCGTTGCGTCAACAACGCCGCGATCGATTCCGCGAAAAAAGAAGTCAGATATGCCGGCAAGTGGCTTAACAATCACCGCGTTATAAAGCTCATCCACCCACCATTTATTAGATAGCGCCTTGTATAGAAACGGTAGCTTCTGGGCGGCGGCCTTCGGTATGTTACCGAGCTTTGTATAAGTGATAAGCGCCAACACTATGCCCGAAATAGCAATTACTATCGAGGTTTGCTCCAGGCGATGATACTCGTGGTTATGAGCAAACGCTTCATGCCCGCCAAGCATATCCCCGCGGGTCCAAGTAGCTAAGTAAGCAATTAAATGTTCGCCGTAGAGATAGGCGAACACACCCGAAAGCCCCGCCAGTACCAATAACGGCACCGTAACTACCCAGGGAGATTCATGTGGATGCGCATGTCCACGGTAACTTCCGAAGAAGGTCAGCACCAGGCTGCGTGTCATATAGAACGCGGTTAGAAAGGCGGTAAACGCTCCCACTCCCCAAAGAATATGACTTAGCTGCTGACCAAAGAGCACCACATTCGCAGTTGATCCTGCATTGGAGTATACGGTCCAAAGAATTGCGTCCTTAGAGTAAAAACCCGAAAGAAAAGGAAACCCTGCGATTGCTAGAGTGGCCACAAAGTAAGTTAGAAATGTCACCGGCATCTTCTTCCAGAGCCCACCGAAATGCCGCATATCCTGCTCGTGGTGGCAGCCCATAATCACCGAACCTGCCGCCATGAAGAGGCAAGCTTTAAAAAACGCGTGAGTGACTACGTGATAAATACCGTTACTAAAAGCCCCGGCTCCCATCGCCATAAACATATAACCGAGCTGACTGACTGTTGAGTAAGCAAGCACCTTTTTAATATCGTTTTGAACCAAGGCGATGCTGGCTGCCAAGAGCGCGGTCGATGCTCCGATAATAGAGACAAAGACCAGCGTCGCAGGAGCCGCCGCAAAGAGAAACGAAAGTCGCGCCATCATATAGACCCCGGCCGTAACCATGGTGGCCGCGTGAATTAGCGCCGAAACCGGAGTCGGGCCGGCCATGGCATCCGGTAGCCAGATATAGAGTGGAATCTGCGCGCTTTTACCCATAGCCCCGATAAAGAGTAAAAAGGCCGCAGCCTCAATCACCCCAGGAGGGAGATGTGGCACAGTTTGGCTGAGCCCCAGGAAGTCGATGGTTCCAGTGTTTAGAAATAGCGTAAAAATCCCCAGGAGAAATCCGGCATCTCCGATGCGGTTCACAACAAACGCCTTTTGGCCTGCGACCGCATTCGGCATCTCCTTGAACCAGAACCCAATCAATAGATACGAGCACAGCCCAACTCCTTCCCAACCAACAAACATCACCAGTAGGTTATTTCCCAAGACCAGGAGCAACATCGAAAAGAGAAAGAGATTTAAGTAGGAAAAAAAACGTGACCGATGCTTGTCCTCGGCCATGTAGCCGATAGCATAGAGATGAATCAGTGACCCGACTCCGGTAATCACAAGGCACATTACTGCGGCTAAGTGGTCAAAGGCGAAAGCCATGTCCACCTTAAGCGGCGGCACCGCAAACCAAGTCCAGGCGTTGGCGGTGATTTGGGTTACTCCACCTGATAAGCGGGTAAATAATGTCCAGACAAGATAAAAGCTAGAAGCCGAGAAGAGCGTTGCTATCCAGCCGCTTAACCACTGCCTTGCACCTTGCCCCGAAAGAACACGTACCAAAATCGCCCCACAAAGTGGGAGAATTGGGATAAGCATGAGGATTTTATCGCTAACCATTTAGGGAATGAACCTCGCTCGACTCTACAGTGTGATAATTTCTAAAAACCGAGATGATTATTGCAAGACCAACGGCAGCCTCCGCAGCGGCGACTGTCATCGAGAAAAATACATAGATTTGGCCGTCGATGGAGCCTAGCTGCCGAGCAAAAGCGATGAGCGTCAGATTAACCGCGTTAAGCATCAGCTCTACGCACATAAAAACGACTATCGTATTTCTTCTAATCAGCACCCCTAATGCCCCCATGGAAAAGAGCACAGCGCCGAGAACGAGATAATAGCTAGTTACTGTCATCAGACATTCTCCCCATGATGAAGCTTCTGGATGGCCTTTAGTCCTCGGCCCTTATCAAGCGGGCGCTTTTTCTCGCTCGCTAGTAAAACTGCGCCGATGATAGCGGCAAGTAGCAAAAGCGAAGCTAGCTCAAATGGGAATATAAACTTTGAAAAAAGCACCGCTCCAACGGTCTCAACACTCCCAGACGGCAGTGGGTTTGATTGGGAAAGTGCTCCGCCGAGAGCATGTAACCCAGGTGCGTATTTGACTACTCCGAATAGAGTAACGACAAACAGTCCGGCGGTGAAAAAGGAAAACCCAAGTTGGGTAACTGATTTAGGCCTTACGAGCGGTGAATCCAGTCCGAGAAGCATGATCACGAAGATCACCAGCACCATAATCGCTCCGGCGTAAATTAACACCTGCATCGCTGCAATAAAATCAGCTCCGAGTAGGGCGAAATGCACTGCGACTAGAAATAGAGTCAGCACCAGATAAAGTGCGGAATTGAGAGGCTTGGTAGCAAACACCACGGCAGAAGCTGCCAAAACCGTGAGCACACCAAAAACTAGCATCGCAGCGGTAACTTCCATCTAACCCCTCACCATTAAATATTCAAAGCTGACTACGTTATGCATAGAACCCACTGAGAAGCAGAACTACGGTAATAATTAAATTAACAAGACTTACCGGGAGCATTATCTTCCAGCAGAGGTTCATTAGTTGGTCATAACGAAACCGTGGAAGGGTCCAGCGAATTACCACCTGTAATACGCAAAAGAAGGAGACTTTGGCGCCAAAAATCATGGCTCCTAAAAGTGGCCCCCATTGGAAGTTGTTCTCCTTAAACCAGAGCGGGAGCATCCCCCCCCAATCCGCGCTAAGGCGCGAGACATCGAAATATGGAAGCTGCCAGCCACCAAAAAACAAAAGCACAACCAAAGAGGAAGCCACCACAATTTCTGAAAACTCACCGAGCCAGAACAGCAGGAATTTCATCCCTGAGTATTCGGTGAGATAGCCGGCTACAAGTTCTGATTCACTCTCTGGAAGATCAAACGGTGCGCGCTTGGTCTCTGCCATCATTGAGGTAAAGAAGATGATGAAGGCAACTGGATTAAGAAAAACTCCCCAATTGGGCAGACCATAAAATGTCCCACTTTGATAGGCTGCGATTTTTCCCAGCTCCAACGTGCCATAAACCGCAAGAATACCAACGATGCTGATCCCCATCGTTATCTCGTACGAGATCATCTGCGCAGATGCACGCAGTCCCCCGAATAGCGAAAACTTATTGTTTGAAACCCAACCGGCAAGAAACACCCCGTATACTGCGAGCGATCCCATGGCAAAAACGTAGAGAATGCCGACGTTAAGATCCGCAAGCTGAAGGGTAATTTCTTTACCCCCGATGTGAATAGGCGGGCCAAACGGTATCACCGCAAATGATACCAGTACAGGGAAAACCGCGAGAAAGGGCCCCATACTGTGAAGAAATTGGCTTGTGCCTTTAGGAACGAAATCCTCTTTTGTAAGCGCCTTTACTGGGTCGGCTACGAGTGTGTTTAGAATCCCTGCTAAGTCAAAGCCGAAAATCGAGGCGCGATTTGCTCCGATACGATCTTGAATTAACGCTGATCCCTTCCGCTCAACCCAGATTGTCAGCGCCGCTAAATGCAAAAGAGCTCCGAGAACAACCGCGGCTTTAAGCAATACTATGAAAAAATCAACTAGTTCCATCCGGATACCTTAAATCGTTAACCTAGCCCTGCTGAGCCGCAGCTGATGCGCCAGCACTCTCACCAGCCTTAGCTATTTCATCCAGCGCAATCCCCAACTCTCCAATTCGTGCCAGTGTCAGCCCTCCCAAAGCAGGAAGTTGTTTAGTAACCTCCCGAAAAAGAGCGCGGTCATCTGTAATCTCATCCGAAAGAATAGGCCTTCCGGCGGCTGCCGCCATGCGTCGCAAGAGCATCCATTCTGGAAACGAACCAAAGTCGGCATTGAGTAGAAGCCCCAGCCGCTGAAAGCGCAAATCGCGATTAAGCAAAACCCCGCTCTTCTCGTTTACGGTCCGACTTGGCAGGTTCACTGAGCAAAGTGTGTGAACCCTTGAGTGAAATTTATCGGCCCCCGAATTGACGCCGTTCGTAGTAGCCACTCCCCTGGGCGTAAGCGCTACCGATACTATTGCTTGGGATACAGCTGTCTCAAACGCTGAGTCCAGATCAGAATCAAGAAGCGAGAAGTCGCCGACAAAAAGTAACCGCTTAATCCCTCCAGCCCGCACAAGCTTCAACAAGCTCTGATAGCGCCCCTCAATACCCGCTCGCCAATCGCCACTTTCCCCACCAAGCCCAAATAACGCTCCGGAACGAGCATTAGGTGCATAGTCCGGACTAATTAACACAGCTTCCGTTTCGCTTAAGTCGCGCTGCTTTAATGCCATTGCCACTCTGCCGGAAACAGCAGAGACCCCCATCACCTTTTCAGCAAACTGAAGGGCTAACCAAACCTCCTCGAGTGGGAGAAAAGGCGAGATGAACACGGCGCCATCAGTCGCGGCAGCGTCGCCCTTTAATCCCGAAGCCACTTTCAAGGATTCATCCCAAGAACTCTCAGATAGAATTCCACTCTTCCTTATCGTCGGCTTATTCAGCCGGGACTCAGGTTGAAATCGATTAAATCCGTAGCGCCCTTCATCGCAAAGCCATTCGTCGTTAACTGCGGAGTTGAGCCTCGCCTTTACATGCACTATCTGATTATCGCGAGTCGCAACTTTTACGCTGCAACCGGTCGAGCAACCGGGACAAGTCGAATGATTTTCAGCTGTGTACCAAATGCGGGTATTAAACCGCCAACGTCTGTGCGTAAGCGCTCCGACCGGACAGAGATCAACAACCGAGCCTGAGAGCGGATTATCAATTGGCTTATCGGGGTGGATAGCAATCACTGCCTTATCCCCTCGATTTATTACCCCCAATTCTGAAGTTCCTGTCACCTCATCACAGAACCTCACACATCGTGTGCAGACGATGCAGCGCTCACCGTCGTAGATAATCTCCGGTCCGAGGATCTCGGCCTTAACCTTATGCTCCTTGTCCTCAATGAATCGTGAAGCCTTGTGGTTATACTCATAATAATAGTCCTGCAGCTTGCAGTGCCCGGCCTGATCACAAACGGTGCAGTCTAGCGGATGATTAATCAGTAGGAACTCCAACGTCGCGCGCTGAGCCTCCGCGACATCTTTGGATGTGTGCTGAGTGCGCACCACCATCTTATCGGCGGCTGCCGTATTGCAAGCAATTGTTAGTTTTGGCTGGCCCTCAATCTGCACCTGACACATTCGGCAATTTCCGGCGATCGAAAGATGCGGGTGGTAGCAGTAGTGGGGTATCTCAACTCCCGCCTGCGCTGCAGCGGCAATAAGATTCATCCCCTTCGGAACGCGTATCTCTTTCCCATCAACGGTAATAGTCACCATCTCAGTCGTTGTTACATTGGGAGAATCAGACATAGGTATTTCCTATCTGGTCGATAAGCGCGGAATCCATCTTCTCGCGGAACTCATCGGGGAACTTCTGGATAAAACTTAATGCTGGGGTAACTAACGCGTCACCAAACGGGCAAATCGTATGGCCGGCAATCTGTGAACTAATGTCCTTTAACAGCAAAATATCGGAGGGCGCGCCCATCCCCTTCATAATGCGCTTTACAATCTTTTCTACCCAGTGCGCCCCTTCACGACACGGCGTGCACTGCCCACATGATTCATGAGAGTAAAAGTGCTGAAGATTTAGACAGGCCTCAACCATATCGGTGGTCTCATCCATGGCGATAAAACCGCCAGAGCCGAGCATCGTGCCCGCGGCCTTTAGCGATTCGTAGTCTAGGTTCACACCTTGCAACTCGTCAGCACGAAGAACCGGAACTGAAGATCCGCCGGGGATCACCGCCTTCAGATTTTTTCCACCACGAACACCACCGCACTCATTTTCAATAAACTCTAACAGCGGATAGCCGAGGTTGACTTCATAAACCCCTGGCTTATTCAGATGCCCCGAGGCGCTAAAAAGCTTAGTTCCTGGGGATTTCTCCGTACCAATTGCTGTGTAGGCTGCCGCACCATTCTCAATAATGAAAGGTAGCGTTGCTAGCGTTTCGGTGTTGTTAACAACAGTTGGACATCCGTATACTCCGACTACGGCAGGAAACGGCGGCTTAATTCGCGGCTGACCTTTGTTACCTTCAAGTGACTCTATTAGACCAGTCTCTTCACCACAGATATATGCCCCAGCTCCACGATGAACAACGATATCGAGGTCAAATCCAGAATTGAATATATTTTTTCCTAAATATCCTTTGGAGTAGGCCTGCTTAATGGCGCGGTCCATCATCTCCGCCGGATAAGAATATTCGCCGCGGATATAAACACACGACCAATGACAGCCAAGTGCCCAAGCTGCAATCATCATCCCTTCAATGCAGAGATGCGGATCGCGCTCCATCAGCGCACGATCTTTAAAAGTCCCTGGCTCACTCTCATCGGCATTATTCAAAAGGTAAATCGGCTTGCCAATATTCTTCGGCACAAACCCCCACTTCATCCCTGTCGGAAATCCCGCACCACCGCGGCCACGAAGGCCGGAGGCCTTAACCTCTGCAATCACTGCATCTGGCTGCATCTGTAGCGCCTTGCGCACAGCCGCATAGCCGCCGCGAGACTCATAAGCCCCGATATCCTTCTGATCATCAAAATCTAAATTCTTTGTCAGTATCTTTGCGTGCGCCATTTGCTTGATTACTCCCAAACCTGCGAACGCGGACAATCAGGCATACCGCGACCTAATTCTTCACGCACAGCGGAGTAGCGCAAATCGGGCTGTTCCTTGGCAATGCGATCCATTAATTGATCAAGCTTTTCAGGGGTAAGATTTTCAAAGAAGACATCGTTAATCTGCACCATTGCCCCACTACCACAACTCCCTAGGCATTCAACCTCTTCGAAACTCCAATGACCGTCAGCTGAAACCTCTCCAGCCTTAAGACCGAGACGCTTTTTCAAATGCGCAGTGAGATCCTTTGCGCCGCATAGCATGCAGCTCAGAGTCCGGCATACTTGCACATGATATTTTCCAACGGGTCGCTTGTAATACATCGTATAAAATGTCGCGACCTCCATCACATGCGAAAGTGGCAAATTAACCCTCGATGAGACCCAGGCCAACGCGTCATCGGTCAGATACCCACACTCCTCTTGCGCAATGTATAGCGCTGGCATAACTGCGGATTTAGTTGTTGGATAACGCTTCAGCAGCTCTTGGATTCGCGCCTCAGCCTGCGCTGAGAGCTGAACCTGACGCTGAACTTTAGGTTGGAACGCTTGTTTCATTAAAATTCTCTTCTCTTAACGATCACACTCACCACCGATCATATTGATCATACCAAACAGCGGAACAACATCCGCAATCATATGACCTTCAACTAGTGGCCCAAAAATTCCCATAACGATAAAGCTCGGTGCTCGCACATGGACCTTGTATGGAGTGCCACTTCCATCAGAAACGATATAGAAACCGAGCTCGCCATTGCCGCCCTCACACGGAAAATAAACATCTCCCTTCGGTGGCTCAACGCCACGAAATACAATCTCGAACTGGCTAATCATACCTTCGATGGAATTATAAACTTCGTCCTTAGCTGGCATGATAATTCGGGGATCGTCGACATTAATGGGCCCCTCTGGCAGCTTTCGAAGTGCCTGCTCCACAATGCGCATTGACTGAGAAAGTTCATTGAAGCGCACAAGAAAACGGTCGTAGTTGTCGCCTTTTGTTCCAAGCGGAACATCGAACTCAAAGCGCTCGTAACCTGAATATGGAAAGGCCTTTCTGACATCGTAATTGACGCCACAGGCTCGCAGAATCGGGCCTGTCACACCGTAAGCAATTGCCTCATCCGCAGCGATTATTCCAACGTCACACATCCGATCGATAAAGATGCGGTTTTTTGTGAGCAGTTTATCCGCATCATTTAAATGCTGACGAATTTTCTTAAACCGTTCTAGCACTTCTTCTTTGAATCCAGCCGGAAGATCGTCCCGCACACCACCGACTCTCACATAGGAGATAGTAAGACGTGCTCCGGTCACCGCTTCGATTAGTTCATAGAGATATTCACGTGCCTGCATCAAATAGAGCATGACGGTGAATGCTCCCAGCTCCATCGCCGCAGCGCCGAGACAGGTTAGATGATCGCACATTCTCGAAATTTCACTCAGAATCACGCGAATGTATTCACAACGCTCCGGAACTTGGACATCGAAAAGCTTCTCTGCGGCGAGGCAATAGCCCACATTGTTAATTATGGGAGATACGTAATTAAGGCGATCGGTATAGGGCACGACCTGATTGTAAGTCACCGTCTCGCACTGCTTTTCAAAGCCACGGTGGAGATATCCAACGTCCACATCGCAGCGCTCGATGCGTTCACCATCAAGCTCAATTACAAGTCGCACAGTGCCGTGGGTTGCTGGGTGTGCTGGTCCCATGTTGAGGATCATCGTCTTACTATGAAGCGAATCCTCTAACTTCCTCGGTTGCCAATCGTTTCTTACTTCACCCACTTAATAATCCCTTTTCCTAGGTAAATTCGGACTCAGTATCGCTGTTTCAGACATCTGATGTCTTGTAGCGTTGCCTGACCGGTAGCGAGACCAGCTCCTCTCGGTGCATATCAGCTGAGGTATTTCTCAATTCCGGTATGCGAAGTGGAACTCGTGGCTGCTTACCGCGAATCGGGTAATCCCTACGTAACGGATGCCCAACAAACTCGTCATACATAAGAATCCGGCGTAAATCCCCATGTCCGGTGAACTTAATCCCATACATGTCAAAGACCTCGCGCTCGAGAAAGTTCGCAGCGGGCCATAAAGGTCTAACCGAGCCCACCTCAGGGCTCTCTTCAGAGAGCTCAATCTTTACACACAGACGGTGGTTATAAGTCAGGCTAAGGAGCTGGTAGACAACTTCAAAACGCGCCTCCCGCGTATCCAACCAGTCTACGGCTGTCACACTAATTAGCATGTTAAACAGGAACTTGCTCCCATCCCGAAGCTGCGTAAAAACTTCGCGCGCAACTTCGCGCTTCACGCCGATAGTCAATCCATATTCCTTCCACGCAAGGCTTGGAAGTTCCGTTATCTTTCCAGGGAACTCAGTTTGCAGAGCTATTCGTAAATTTCTCTGAGCATCCGGCTCCGTATGCGGGTTTGCCGCAGTTTGGCCATTCCCACTTTCTGATATCGGGGTTTCTGATTTAGGGGGTAGTGTCATCGGTAATTTGATTAAAGCTCTCGATATACCTTATATCCAATCCAATTCTGTTTGCCGGCGCAACCATATCAGTCTCCCCTGCGCCGGGGAAGATGCTGAAAATTCGTCGCAAATATTTAACCGCAAATTTTTACGGGATCGAAAATGCCTTCTTTTGATGTGGTTTCCAAAGTCGACATGCAGGAAGTAGATAACGCAGTTAATCAGGCAAGGAAAGAAATCTCTACGCGTTATGATTTTCGGAATTCTAAATCGACAATTGACTTCGATAAGACAAAAATTCTTCTCTTTGCCGACGACAAGATGAAGTTGCAGGCCATGACAGATATCCTAAACCAGAAGATGGCTAAGCGGGGCGTGGGGGTCCGATCTCTCGATTATAAAGAGCCGGAACAGGCGATGGGAGGGGCATACCGCCAAACAATCGAAATTAAGCAGGGAATATCCACGGAAGAAGGTAAGAAAATCGTAAAGCTTATAAAAGATTCCGGCCTAAAAAAAATCCAGGCCCAGATTCAACAGGAGCAGGTTCGAGTCACGGGACCAAAGCGAGATGACCTACAAGGCGTAATCTCCCTATTGAAGGATAAAGTCGAGCTCGAGCTACAATTTGTGAATTTTAAAGATTAAATCCAGGTTTTCCCCTCCTCGAAACTCCGTGTCCTCCGTGGTTAAAACTCCCCTTTAGGGGGCAAGTTAATCAACGACGGAAGACACGGAGTTTCGCGGAGGGGAAAGAATAGCCTTTCCGCTAGTTCATCCGATCCCGATTTGCCGGAGGAACATCCCTTCCGCTTTCGGAGGTAGGTGGAACCACTTTCGCTACTGGCTCTTCCTTGTTCGAACTAGCTGTAGAGACATCGGTCGGGGTGAATCCGAACTTAGTCTGGCTATTTTCTGCATCGCCCTTGTCACTCAAGAGCCAAAAAACAAATGCTCCTGCCGCACCAAACGCGATAAGGGGAATAAACAATCCGCGGAAAATTACGAGTAACCCGCCGACAACAATACCAGCGAAAAAAGACTTGAGCGGTGCGGACTCAATCCGTCCACCAATCTCACGGCCAAATTCGAGGACTTTAGCTTCAACTTCCGAACGTTTCATATATTAGACACTCCACTTATTAACAGAACTTTGCTAACCTTCCGCTCGGGTTAGACGCTCCCGACCATAATAATCTTGCAGGTTTGTTAATCAACAGTTGGGGCAAATTATTCTGCAGAATCCGGGGTTTCCAGATAAAAACCTAGTTAGCCCAACACGCCTTATTGGTCGTGGATAGATAAATTGAATACTAACCGGGGTTTAGAGGTTTGAAAAAAGAACAGCATCAGGCCCAATATGAGAAATTAGGCGCCTCGGCTACTAAAGCCGGACTCCACGACGCGCTTAAGCGGGCTGGAGTTAGTGAGTCTAGCGGGCTTTTTGCTCAGGTAACTCCTGATATCGCTGGTGATGATAGTTACAGCTCCTTTGTCCACTGCGATGGTGCAGGAACAAAAAGTATCATTGCCTATTTAGTCTACCGGGAGACCGGAGATTTAAATGCCTTTGCCGGCCTGGCCCAAGATGCCTTGGTGATGAATCTTGATGACGTGTTGTGCCTGGGAACTCCGGAAAGATTAGTACTCGCGAATGCGGTGGCGCGAAATGCCCGACTGATAAATAACGACGCACTTGAAGTGCTGATTAAAAGCTATAAAACACTCGCAAGCGACCTACGTGCAATGGGTGTTCCGCTTGATCTGACCGGTGGTGAGACTGCAGATTGTGGAGATGTCGTGCGCACTTTATTGGTCGACGCGGTGATAACAGGTCGCATAAAAAAAAGTGCTCTCATTAATAATAATAGGATCGTCCCGGGGGATATCATTGTCGGTCTCTCCAGCACCGGGAAAGCCTCTTACGAGAAAACCACCAACTCCGGTGTCGCTTCAAACGGCCTTACGCTTGCGCGCCATTCGCTGCTTAAGAAAAGCTACGCTGAGAATTTCCCGGAGGTCGTTGACCCCGATTTAGAGAAGGCCATTATCTACCGCGGTCCATTCTCTGTTTCCGACAGGCCGGAGGGATTGGGAATGACTGTAGGCGAGGCGCTACTTTCGCCCACTCGCACCTATGCCCCACTACTTATGGATCTCTATCAAAGTCTCCCGAGTGAGATTCACGGTGTAATTCATGTAACGGGTGGTGGTTTGACCAAGGTCCTGAGGTTCGGCCAGGGGAACCGCTATGTAAAGAACCATCTCTTCCCCACCCCACCGCTGTTTCAATTAATACAAAAGCATGGCGAAGTTCCAGCTCGGGAGATGTACCAGGTGTTCAACATGGGGCAGCGGATTGAGGTGTATCTGCCGGAGAAATATCTGGACCAGCTAATAAAAATTGCCCAGAGTTTTTCAATCGATGCTCAGGTAATCGGGCGAGTTGAGAAGAATGGCGACCAATCTAAAAACAGTGTCGTTGTCTCCACGCCGGCAAATGAGCCCCAAGAAGATTTTGAGTATGAGCTCTAATAAATCAAACTCCCGTTGGGCGGACATTGACCCCGAGAGTTATCCCTACCCACCTCCGAGTAAGATTACTCACCGTAACATCGCCCAGCTATTTTTCGATAACGCTGCGGACTACAAAACCAAAGCCTTTGCCCGTGTGCGGGACACGGAGGACAATACTTGGGTTATTATTCATTGGAGTCAGGCCGCAGTCCAAGTTGCTCGACTTGCCGCCTACCTACGGGACACACTTAAAATTCAACACGGGGATCGTGTCGCGATTTTCTCGAACACTCGCTACGAGTGGTTGATTGCCGATCTGGCGATTCTTAGTATCGGGGCCGTCTCGACTCCAATTTATCATTCGCTAACCGCGGTCGAGGCAGGTTTCATTATCTGGGATTCCGGGGCTGAACACGTTTTTGTTGAAAACGAGGAACAGCTACAAAAACTGCTCGAGCTTCAGCAAAACACTCACGAGATGCCCGCCACTGAATACTCACCCGGGGGACCGGTGAAATTTGTGCTGGGAAAGATTATCTCATTTGAGGAACTCAGCCCCGGCTTAAAATCTTCCCAAATTACATGCTACTCTGAGCTGGTTAAAAGCTCCGATCAGAGCATGTCTGACACTGAAGTCGTACGTTCCATTCATGCAACCTCAGAGTCAGTATATCGCGAGGATCTTGCCTCGATTGTCTATACCTCTGGCACTACTGGAGTTGCTAAAGGCGTCATCCAATCTCATAGCAACCACCTGGCGATGTTGGACGCAGTGACTCTTTCGGGGTTAATGGGAAGCGGAGATGGGGTGTTCCTGTTTCTGCCGCTGGCCCATTCGTTTGCACGTTTAATTGCCTACTGCCCGGTAGCCTCAGCTGGAACGCTGATCTTTCCCACTGTTATTGATAAAAAGACCTCACGCTTTGATGCAAAACAGGTGCTTAGAGATCTGCGCGACTCTAATCCCCTGATTTTTCCCTCCGTCCCCCGTGTCTTTGAGAAAGTGATGACGGGACTGACTAGCGATCAGCCGAAGGACCGACGCGAAAAGTTGGCCCGCTGGGCGGTTTCGAACTATCGGCAATTAAGGACCAAGAAAAGCCGCGGGGAGACACTGGCCCTAAGCGATCGGGCAAAGCTTGCAGTCGCCGACGCTGTAGTAACGAAGGTGCGAAATTCAATCTTCGGGCACTCCCTACAGTATGCAATCTCAGGTGGCGCGCCGATTAGTCTTGAAGTTTTGGAATTCTTTGATTCTATTGGAGTGTTGATACTTGAAGGCTACGGGCTTACTGAAACTACTCCGGCGATCAGCGCCAATACACAGAAGTTTAAAAAGTTTGGCACCGTCGGAAGGTTGTTTGAGGGCGTCGAGGTGAGTATCTCAACCGAGGATGGGGAGATTTCGGCCCGAGGCGGTAACATCGCTCTCGGTTACTGGCGCTCGCCGAAGGCAACCGCTGCCTCTTGGAACGCAGAGGGCTGGTTTGCCACCGGTGATATCGGAGAGCTTGATAGCGAAGGATTTTTAAGGATCACCGACCGTAAAAAGGATCTCATCGTAAATGCTGGTGGCAAGAAGATTCCCCCAGCGATGGTTGAGAGCCGCATTAAGGACTCTCCCTACATCTCCCAGGTTATGATCTTTGGGGACAAGAAGCCGTATATCGTCGCTCTCCTAACTCTTGAAGAGGAGAACGTCCGGCGCTGGGGACTAGCCAGCGGCGCCGTGAGCCAGGG
>CAYMWO010000039.1:0-18661 GCA_964393905.1 uncultured Bdellovibrionales bacterium
AACGCACGACACGGTGTAATTGCACCAAACAACCACTGACGAGCACTTCTAACTACATGGCGATCGCACTGCGCTGAACCAAACGCATCGCAAATTGCCCTCGCTAATACCGCAGCAAGTAAATTACGTTCAGGCTTTACCCCACGAGAAGATACAAAACTTTCATCTTCCTCGACATACCCGGCTCGTACTCTTGCAACGGACATATTTACTTACCCCTCTAAAAGATTCCCCCTGATTGTACACAAACAACCCCTTCCAGCAGCGCAACTCTCGAAATTTCCCAACTACAAACTATTCGACAAGCGCCTTACTCCCGATCATACTTTCAGCGCGACACTTGTACAAGAGCACCCAGGGAAATTGTTGCTTAACTATTGCTAAAGGGGTCATTAAACAAAACGCATTTCACCCAACTTAAACAAAGGAAACATCAGAAAAACATCGGCCCTTGCTTTAAGTTACTTTGCGTTTAAGTGTTTTAAACTATAGGCGTGTAAGCCTCAGAGAGTCAAGGAGATTTGGGAAAAATGTGGCGCTTTTTTTATTGTCGTGTACACACGTACACTTATAAACATACAGGAAAGAAATGTCTTTAAAGAAAGTTCGCCTAACAATTGTACTGGCTTATCTCGTTTTGACCGTCGCGCTCATCCCAGTGGCGGTTGAGCATAATCTCTGGCGCGAGTTCGCTGCGAACCAGTTTGTTTTGCTATTTTCAGCCGCTGTTGCCTGGCTACTAATAGGTCGAGAGAAAAATTAAGGCGGTATTTTTCCTCAGATGCCGTCGAAAGCGCTAAAACTGCGGCTTACGTTTCTCTTTCGCCGCGGTAATGCCTTCCAAAAACTCTTTTCCTGAATAATCAAGTGCCTGACACTCAGCCTCTCGCACCAAGCACTCTGCAAGTGAACGTTGTGGACTGGCCTGCAAGCTTGCTTTTAATGCGCGTACTGCTGCGGGCCCGACTTGAGATAGCTGCTCTGCTGTCCCCTCTACTACCTTGCTAAACTCCTCCGGCGAGACGACTTGATTAACAACTCCCAGTCGCGCTCCCTCCTCTGCCGAGATTATTTTCCCTAAATACAAAAGCTCAGCTGCACGCGCAGGGCCGACAAGCCGCGGCAAAAAGTAAGTCACTCCCATTCCTGGATGAAGCCCGAGGTGGACAAAATTCAGTCCCAGCTTGGCTTTTGTCGTTGCAATTCGCATGTCACAGGCCAACGACAGACATAGCCCCGCGCCGACGGCGTGTCCGTTTATCGCGGCCACGACGGGAACCTTAAGCTCAGTAATAGAAAGAAACTGGTCATAAAAAAGTTCCATCAGCTGCTGATTCTTCTCGAGCGAAAGCTTAGTCTTCGCGGCTAACATCTCCAGATGCCCACCACCAGAGAAGGCCTCGCCTGCACCGGTAAGAATCACGACACGCACTGCAGCATCGCCTTTAAGGGAATCTATGGTCCGACGAAACTCAACCGCCATCTCTTCGCTCATAGCATTGCGAGTTTCAGGGTCGTTCAGCGTAATGGTAGTAATGCCGTTAGCTTTGTCGGCTCGAGTTACAAGATTCTGGGACATAATTTTCCTGAGAGGCTTTTTTCTTAAATCCTAATGCGAAAGTCTAAACCGTTCCCTTAATCATTTCCAGATAGCGTCTCTAGGCGGGTTCAGAAAGAGGTTATCCACATAGGGGAAAAGTCGACTGGAGATTAGTCCGGCATTTATCTACTCAAAATCAATTGTCTAGGGTCAAAGTTTATCTTCCCGCGCTAGTACATTTATACTAAAATCCTGCGTTTAATCGGAGTAAGTTTCTAATTTTATCGAGCCCTGCCGCCGAGACTGCGAGCAACAGACCAAATGACACAAACTCCGGAGCTAACCTCAGAAGAGGTCACCCAAATAAACCAGAGGGTTAAGACCGGGTTCTTTTGGATACTGACAACCACCATCACCTGGCAGGCCATCTCCTGGGTATTAACTCTAATTACGGCTCGGCTTCTTGATCCGTCAGACTACGGAATTATCGCCTTAGCTGAGACGGTCTATCCGTACCTCTTTGTTATCTGCAGTTTAAGACTCGACACCTGGATTTTACAAGAAAAGGAGATTGATGCTCAGAAAGAGGGCTCGTGCTTCTCCTTGCTTCTGGTTCTTGCTGCCGTAGCGACTATTTTTTGCATCGCCGCCGGACCAATTGCGGGCTCATTTTATGGTCAGCCCGAAGTCCGAACCATTTTTTTCGTCCTCTCTATTATCTTTTTCTTCCGCTCTACGCAGGTGCTACCCGAAGCTCTACTTCGTAGAGAGCTGCGCTTTAAAGAGGTCGGCACGATTAATCTTGTTGTTGGAACACTACGTGGAATGCTCCAGGTGCTACTAGCTTTTTTTGGCTGGGGCTTCTGGGCTCTGGTCTGGGGGATAGTCTTTCGTGAAGTTACAGCTTCGCTGGCTCTAATTTGGAGGAAGGGTCTGCCAGCTCGTCCGCGCTGGGAGAAGGATACGATTAAGCGGGCCTTTGCCTTTGGGATTTCGGCAACGGGGGCGTCTATTTGTTGGTTGATATTTTCGACCAGCGATAATCTTGTAGTTGGAAAGCTTTTTGGGCCGATGGTTTTGGGATTCTACGCCATGGCTTTTTTTCTAACAGAGCTTCCGCTCTCGAAATTAAATGCCGTATTGTTCCCAATTCTTGGGCCCTACTACGCCCGGCTTAAGTCCAACCAGGCGCTGATGAACACCGCCTATTTAAATGTCACCGCCGGAATAGTTGGCATGGTTGCCCCAATGCTCTTTGGACTTTCTGTAACGGCCCGCGAGGTTACGCTGATCGTATTGGGGGATAAATGGATTCCGCTGATTGAACCGCTTCGGATTATGTGTTTTGTTGGAATTCTTCGTACTTTCACCACCAACACCTTCCCGGTGCTGTACGCCTTGGGGAAACCGAATGACGCGTTTAAAGTGTCACTCTTTACTGCCTTAAGTCTCCCACCAGCATTTGCGTTGATGGGATACTTCATGGGCATCCACGGCGTTTATCTGGCATGGTTCCTTGTTTATCCTCTAACCGGAATTCTGCCTCTATTGCTGAATCTAAGTCGGCACACTGGGATTACGGCGCGATCTTATTTGTCAGCGGTGACTCCGGCGATTATTGCCTCGTGTTTGATGACACTAGGGATAGAGTTGGTCTTTGGCGCACTCTCGGATACACACATCGTGATAAGTCTTATTGGGAAAGCGGCACTCGGAGTCGCGCTTTATTACCTCTGTATGAGGTACATGTTTCACTCACACTGGTCTATGTTCGTGGGGCTTATCAAAGATATCCGTGGCGGGTTTAAAAATAAATAATCATCAATGATACTCTCCTCAGTCTTCTTCCTCGCGGGCGCTCTCTTAGTTTTAGCCGAACTACTTGCACGAATATGGATTCGACGAGGTAGTTATCGAGTATGGCATCCGGGCAAACATGAAACGATGTTCCCGGATCTCGAACTCCACCCGTACTTAGAGCCTAAGATTAGATTTTTTATCAATGAGCTCGGCGAACGCGGGAACCCCAGAGCGAAGAGCCCGAAAGACCCATTATGGCTCTTCGCGGGTGGCAGCGCTGTTGAGAGCTTTATGATTGACCAGCCATCAACCTGGCCCGAGCAATTTGTCTCCCATTACTTTCAATCTGCTGCGAATCCCCTCCCAGCCGTCGCTAATATCGGGCGCTCCGGTGTAGATAGTGGCTCTCTATTAATTATGTTCGAGAAATTGCTTCCGCTATATCAAAAGCGTATTTCGACATTGGTTATAATGGTCGGAGCAAGCGACATCCTACGTTGGCTTGAGTCTGGCGCTCCTCCTGCTACTCCGGTTGCCCCACTATCAATATCCGAGCTCTTTGCCTGTCACCCTGAGGTCACCTTTGGGTTTAAACCAAGAGAGCTCGCGCTATTTCGGCTGTTCCAACAGCTGAGCGAGCGAATTCCAAGAGAGAAAAAAAACGCACTGAGATGGTACCTACGAGTTCGCACAATGTATCTCAACGCGGCGACAGTAATCGAAGAGACACCAGATGCGACAGTCCCGCTCGCTAATTTTAGGCGCAATATGCGTGAATTAATCAGACAGGCGAAGTGTTCAGCTACGAATGTAGCAGTAATTCCGCAGCCCTGGCTCAATAAGCCGAATTACACCGCAGAGGAGCTTTCTCGGTTCTGGAATGGGGGAGTGGGAAAGGCCTACAGCGAAGTCGTAACAACTTATTATTCCCCACAGGTGATCAACACTCTAATGGGGCAAATAGCCGCTATTATTAAAGAGGTCGCGGCCCAAGAAGAAGCAATTCTAATTGATGTTCGATTGTCCCTACCAGCTGAAATTGAGAACTATATGGATCAATTTCATCTGACTCCAAAAGGTTCAGAAAAGTTCGCCGAGCTGCTAGCTTCAGAGCTTAAAAAGCAGCTACCTCTAAGCTAAATCGATCGAGATTGTATCAGCTAACCGTCAGCGAATAATCTTCCGGTATAAGGCGAGATACTTTTCCACCATCACATCTTCGGAGAATTTTGTTAATATGGCCTCTCGCCCAGCATGCCCCATCTGCCGCGCACGATTTTTATCTTCGGCAATATTAAATAGCGCATCGGCGATAGAATCCGGTTCACCCTTAACGAGCAAACCTGATATATCCTCCGTGATTAACTCCGCATTGCCCCCCACGGCTGTTGCTACTACAGGCAGGGAGGCCTCCATAGCCTCAAGTATTGAGCAGGAAAGTCCCTCGCTTTCTGATACTTGAACCAGACAATCAGCCGCTTGCAAAATATCACGAACGTTTTTTTGGAAACCTAATAACTTTACCTGCCTCTCTAGCCCCAGACTGCTGATTAGCTCTTGCAAAGACTCTCTGAGCGGCCCATCTCCCACAAAAAGCAGCTTAGCTGAGGGGATTTTCTTAACCACTGCAGCAAAAGCGCGCACCAAAAGTAGCGGGCGTTTAATTTCAACCAACCGGCCAACACAGACAAAGACAAAATCATCCATCGTATCAGCGGAGAGCCCAAGCTCGCTCCGCACGACTTGCCGAATTTTCGGAGAGTCAGCTTCAGAGGACAACTGCAGTGGCTCGATCCCGTTATGAATTGTGATCATCGATGCACCGGCCAGAATTGGCGAGGCCTGGTAGCGCTTTCGCATGTCGTCAGAGACCGTTACCAAAGCGGTTCCCAATGCAGCTGCAATCCTTACCAGTAGCGGGCGGTGGAATCGCTCCTCAAACATAAAGACATCGTGAAAAGTCCCCACGTGAGGAATGCCAGCAAGACGAGCGGACCAACATGCAGTTGTCACGGAAGGCAGTAGATGGCTGTGAAGGATGTCTAACTTTTGCTCCCTTAAAAATCTCTGGAATCCCTGGATGAATAACGGCAATTTTAGAGATGATCGGTAATGTGGATAGCCGGGAACTTCACGCCTGTTAAGACCTAGTTCTCGGCTTTTTGCGATAAGTTCACGATTCTCAAAAGTTAATAGCTCAACTTCAACATCCCTACGGCGCAAGCCATCAGCCAGTCGCAGAATCATCGACTCCGCTCCCCCAAAAACCACTGTATCTACAAAAAGCCCGACTTTCATGAGAATCGCTAAAGAAAATCCCAAGGGAATTCAAACGCTAATAGAAAAAGCATCTTAGCTGCGGAACTCAGCCCGCTGAAGACCAAAAAAAATCCTTTCCATTTTTTTTCTATATGCTATATTCCCAGCACACGCCGTTAGGGCGCAGAGAGAGGTCTCCCAACTCGGACTAGTTATGTGGGAAAAGAAGGATTTATGGCAGCAAAAAACAGCATAAAAGACCAATTCGACGACCATGGGAGCTTTAAGAGCCACTCACTGGCCCCTGTTCAGCGTAGAACTCTCGAATTCTTGCGAACTTACATAGCCGATAACGGATACGCACCTACTCTGAAGGATATCTCTACCTTTATCGGGGTACGTTCGGCATCTACCGCACATTTTCATCTCAGCCGTCTGGAAGATAAGGGGTTTATCCGCCGGGGAGAGGACGGCTCAATTGAGCTCGCAGAAAGAGAGGAACTTGCAAACGAGTTAGGACCAACTGCGGTACCTCTTCTAGGGCTTATCGCTGCCGGTTCTCCAATTGAAGCTATTGAAGACACTACAGTTACCGTCGATGTGCCGCGTCAGTTCATTGATGGACGAGGAGAGGTATTCTGTCTGCAGGTTACTGGAGATTCTATGATCGATGCCCACATCATGGATGGCGACGTAATTGTGCTCCGTAAGCAGAATAATGCTGATGATGGTCAGATTGTTGTTGCACTTTTAGATGACGGAACGGCGACATTAAAAACTTTTAGACGATTAAAAGGGGGGAAGGTAATGTTGGTGCCGCATAATCCGCAGCATCAACCCCTAACTGTGGATAAGGTCGATATCCAAGGAAGACTAATCGGCGTTTTGAGAGAGGTCTAACAACTCTCAAATTTTTTGTAACAGTGCGCTCGATAGGGTGCCATAATGGGGAGCTAAAATGAACAGTTTAAGTGCCATTGAACTTACGGATGTGAAAGACAGGGACAAACTAAAGGAAGTGAAATCGATGAAGCAGAAACAGACAGTGAATTCTCCGGTCAACACCGCACCGGCCGGAAAAGATGTCGACCCGGAGCGAGAGAAATCTCTCTCGGCCGCGATTCAAGCGCTTGAGAAGAACTACGGTAAGGGCGCTATCATGAGGCTTGATGCGAATCATCAGCCGGAGAAAATTGATGCCATTCCGACTGGAAGCTTGGGGTTGGATATCGCCCTAGGTGTAGGTGGCATCCCGCGTGGTCGAATTATCGAAATCTATGGTCCTGAATCTTCCGGAAAGACAACTCTCACCTTACATATAGCGGCTGAGACACAGAAGATCGGCGGCACCGTGGTATTTATCGATGCTGAACACGCCTTGGATTTAAACTACGCCAGTCGATTAGGGGTCGATACTCACAAATTGCTAATTAGCCAACCAGACTCAGGCGAACAGGCTCTTGAGATTGCCGAAACCCTAGTCCGCTCGAATTCTGTCGATTTAGTAATCATCGACTCGGTGGCAGCACTAGTGCCGCAGGCCGAGCTTGATGGCGACATGGGAGACTCGCTGCCTGGGTTACAGGCTCGACTGATGAGTCAGGCGCTGAGAAAGCTTACAGCGACTGTCTCCAAGACTAAAACGACAGTGATTTTTATCAATCAAATTCGAATGAAAATTGGAGTAATGTTTGGCTCTCCTGAAACCACCTCGGGAGGAAATGCGCTCAAGTTTTACTCCTCCGTGCGGATGGATATCCGCCGCATCGGCGCTCTTAAAGAGGGCGAAGAGGTTATCGGAAACCTAACAAAGGTTAAGATTGTTAAGAACAAGGTATCCCCACCCTTTAGAGAGGTGGAGTTCGATATCATCTATAATCAGGGCATTAGCCAGGTTGGCGAGATTATCGACCTTGGAGTTAAACACGGAATTATAGATAAGGCCGGGGCATGGTTTGCCTTCAGAGGCGAGCGTATTGGCCAGGGCCGGGAAAACTCTAAGAAGTTTCTTCTTGAAAACAACGATTTGCGCGAGCAGATTCGAGGCCTAATAATGGACAGCGTCGGAATCGCAGCCGGAGATCCTGTAACTGAAACGCCACCGCTAAAGGTTGTCGGGGGCGAGACAATTAACTAAATTTTGTACCTCTATTTTCTTATCCTTCCCACCCTGCAGAATGTCATGTTCTGCAGGGTGGGTTCCCCAACCTAACAAGCACCGACACTAGATATCCGACGCGGCTGCTCATTACAAAACTGCCTAGACAAGCACGCCGAATTAGGGATATAGCGGAACATAACGGCAGGCGGTGCCTTGGCTGACAATCAGAATTTTTCTGCGAAACAACCACGGGGGTTTCACTACGGAGTCCTATGAAACATCTTAACTTAGCGATTCTCATAGTTGCAGCAACCTCGATTGGTTGCATTACCCCAACCGATCCTGTTCATACCTCCGCACCCCCAGAGAGGATGTCGACCGAGTATCGTCATGGGGTATTGCTGACCGAAGATACATCCCACCTACCCAACGGCCCGGCTTCCACCGGGGCAATTCTTTCAAAGGATGACGCTAAGAAAATTTCTGATGCCTATACGCAGCAACAAAACCTAAAATGGGGTCCGGCGAAAAGTGTGGCGGCAGACTCCAATAAGGCATTTGTAAGTTATGATACCCCACAGAACGAAAGCCGTCTCAGTGGGCCTCGGATGGTGATAGTAGATAGAATTACAGGAGCCGCCTCCGTCGTAAAACGACGTTAGGATTTTTTCTCGAGCAAATCACCCCGTCTCTGGCGAAACTTGTTACCCGCGTATTTGGGAAACTCAAACACCCATCCACCTAGCTTGGCGTTTATTCTAGTGGCGTCCTCTGCGGTTGATATCTGCGGAGTATTACCGCTACCATCCGCAGAGCTAGCGGAATCTTGACCATTAACTGTGCCTGGAGAAGTAGTGGTAATTGAGGTTTTCGCAGCCGTCTCTTTTGCCAGATTCTCTGCCAAGCCGGAATCAAGCGACACTGCAAATTTCGCATAAACGCTCTCTGCTGACTCCGATGTGCTGACCTCAATTTTTAGAGCAGTATCCGTCAAGTAGGTTGTCTTAAGATCGAAGTTCTTTCCTTTTAACACCTCATCTTCAGACTTAAAGACATCTCCCGTCCGGGCATTCTCCAGCCCCGATGCCACCATCGACACCATTGATTGATTAAGCACCTCACCGCTTTTTAGGCCGGCCATCGTGAAAGTGATTTCCGAACCCTTAGCCTGAGTAATATCGCGCTCCAGGACAAACTCCTCTTTTTCATCCCCTTCGGCGACAACTGATTGTGCGACGCTCCGAATTTTACTCTTTAGTATGTTTACTACGGCCGAATCCAGCCAGCTGGGGAGGGCCGTAGATAAATCCATCGTATCGGGTATTAAGTAGACGGAATTTGAGTTTGAACGCCGGACATATTGTCCTACGACACGCCCGCCACCGCTAGCTTGATTCTTTTTCTGTCTCTCCTCTCCTAAATAAAGTGCGGCAAACTCTGCTCCAGTATCTCCAATTAGACTTATCCGAGTAAGCCCCCGCTTGACGCCAGCATCACTCACCCCTAATGCATCAAAGTTATCGGCACTATCAGCAATTTGCTGCGAAACTGTCATATCCAATAGCTTAAGCAATAGAGAGCGAACCTTTCCTGCATCCGCTGGATAATTGTGTTTAGCCGGAACAACCCAAATCCCGTTACTTTCAGCCAGCTCGAAGGTCTTATCTCCACGCTCAATCTTAATCTTGGAAATCTTCTCCTTTGCCAAATCTTCAAAGAGGGAATGATGCCGCACCTCTTCGCGTGCTTCATCACCGCGTTGAGTCAAAAAGAATCCGACTCCCAGAAGGAGCAATATCCCTAGGAGAATACCTAAACTTTTCCCACTCATCTTAAGCTACCTCACTCTTCCGTTTACTATGGTAGGCCGCATAAACACTGACGACAATCAAAATGGCTGGCACTAAAAACGTATTCAACATGAAGAGCACATCCCCCAGTCGCTCCTTGTCGGCTCGCAAATTGCGCCGTACCTCACGCAATCTTGATTGTGCCTCCTTCCGTTCCTCTCGAAACTTACGAATTTCACTTAGAATCGCCTCGTCGAAAACCGCATTCCCGCCACCAACTTCAGCCCCAGAGCCTGGTCCAGAACTCTGCAACTCAGTCAGCCGTTGATTGGCCTGTTGGAGGCGCATCTGGAGTAGCTCTTCTTCATTCCTCCATCGCTCCTCAGCACTCTGCTCGATCTCTTGAACCTTGGTAAACGGCCTTGAGAACTGTCCCCGTGAACGGATGCTGATCAGATCGTTTGAACCAGCAAGGTTCTCCGTCACGTTCTGAACAAAAACAGAGTTATCGTTTAAGAGCGAATACATCTTTGCCCCAAAAACATTTTGAGCGGCTACCGAAAATCTATCCGCCAGAAAATCGGCATCAGCTACTACAACCACATTGGAGATATCTTTACTTTGCGGCAGATGTGCAGCCCCGTTGATTGGCGTCTCCGCCACCTCATCAACACCTTTACTCTCCTCCCCTTCTTCCGTAGCACTATCCTCTTTCTTGGCTGCCGGTTTGCCATTAGGAAATGCGCTCTTCAATTTGCCAGTAATTCTTGCTGCGAGAATATATTCGCGGTGGTCCGGATTGTAGCTTTTCAAAATAGATTCCGGATCGCCGACTCCAGACTGGTAATCCTTCTCTTGGAAAAGATGGGCACTTTCGCTTGTTTTTAGCAGGGGGGTGACAGTTATCCCATCAACCTTCTTAATCTCCAATGCCCCCGGCCAGAGAAGGACAACATTTTCCAGCTGCGCAGTTACCGAATCCTCACTGTCCATATTCGCACCGGTGAGCGACAACCATAGGATAAAGTTCTGATATGCATTGCCTCGGCCGGTATTAACCTTCGTGGCGATCTTCGGATCTCCTATGACCTTCTTCGGTTGAAGTTCAACTCCCCAACTCGAGAATAACCGGTTGAGGTCCGAGCTCCTATCGGCATGCATGGCTTGCATAGGGTCCTCGGGGTTGCTAGTTGGCTCATCCATCTGGCACCAGGGATCTACGAAAGCGAAGAGCCGACCTCCACGCATGACGAATTGATCAATCGCATAAGTTGTAAGCTCCGAGATTCCCCGAGGATGTATAAGCAAAAGCACGCTAACATCGCTAGGTATTTCGGCCGTGTCTAATTCCAAATGTTTAACATCGGCCACCTGGTTTAATTGATCGATAAAGAACCATGGTTCACTTCCGGTTGTCACCCCTGGTGGCATACCAGGCGGCATTCCAGGGGGGGTGCTCCCCTCAACTTTTAACGAAGAGATAATGCCGATGACCGGCTTCTTCGATTGATTGAGATTGTAGATAAGTTTAGTCAGGTCATATTCCAGCAACTCCTCTCGGCCGAGGTTGAAGAGGGGAATAGCCTCTTCTTTACCCTCAGCCGAAACACCAACTGCCCCAAAAAACAGCTGCTCCCCTGTGCGTGTAGGAATCGGAGTAAGGCCATACTTTTGTGCCCATTCCTCTTCCTCTGAGTCCGGCATGGGATCGGCGATTTCGAGCTTAACTTTGCCCTTTGATACTCGCTGATACTCACGCAGCAAATCCCTAACTCTAGATCCATAAACCGCCAGAGCCGGATAATTAGCGCTCTCATTCTTACTAAAATAGAACTTAAGCGTAATTGGAGTCTGAATAGAGGCGATTATGTTTCTTGAGCCATCAGAAAGCGAGTATAGGCGCTCTTTAGTTAAATCAAAGAAAAACCTACCGAACAATGCCTGACTTAGGCTATTCGCCAAGACTAGAATTCCAAGTAGCAACAAAATTCCTGAAATTGAGAATACTGAACGTCGCACTTAAATCCTCCCTAAGGTTAGCCTACTCTACTCGGCACGTTCACGGTCGAGAATTACTACTCCACTCATCAAAGCAATAAAGATCAGAGACAAGAAATAGAAAAGATCTCTCAATTCAACCACGCCTCGTTGAATAGCCTCAAAATGCGCGGGGAAGGATAGGTTTGTTAACTGCGAAACAAATCCCTCGGGAAAAATTTTCAGAAGTGTATCGACTACTGGGTCGAAGCCCAATAGAATTAACATCAAGCAGATGGCGGTTGAGATCACAAAACTGACAACTTGGTTAGTCGTCGCAGCCGACACACAGATCCCAATCGCAAGAAATGCTCCTGCCATGAGAAAGCTTCCAAGATATCCGGCAATAATAACCCCCATATCGGGGTCCCCGAGATAGCTCACCGTTAGGATCATCGGTCCGGTTAGAAGCAGCGCCAATCCGATAAAGGCCCAAGCGGCAAGAAACTTTCCCAACATCGCCTCCCAAAGGGAGACCGGTAGTGTCAGCAACAGTTCGTCAGTCCCACTCCGCTTTTCCTCGGCCCAGAGTCGCATCGAAACCGCTGGAACAATAAACAGGTAAAGCCAGGGATGCCAGATAAAGAAAGCTTTTAGGTCGGCCTGTCCCTGTTCATAGAACCCGCCCACCTTAAAGGTAAAAAACCCCGTCAGCATTAAAAAAACACAGAGAAAAATTAAAGCAATCGGCGTGGCAAAGTATGACGAAAACTCGCGCTTAAAAATTGGGATGATGGCTTTCATATTGTCCTTTAGGCAGTTACCTTCTCGATCTTCCCTAGTGTCAGCTCGCGAAAGACTTCATTTAAACTCCCCCGACTCTTAAGCTCAGTTGGTGAGTTGTCAGCAACAATCTTTCCCTGAGCGATAACCACAACTCTCGAGCACACCTCATCCACCTCTTCCAGGATATGAGTTGATAGCAACACGCACTTTTCGGCTCTCATTTGTCGTATCAGGTTGCGGACATCGTGCTTCTGATTGGGATCCAAGCCGTCGGTCGGCTCATCGAGAATTAATATCGCCGGATCGTGTATCAGGGCCTGAGCCAGTCCCACCCGCCGTTTAAACCCTTTAGAGAGCGTTTCAATCCGTTGATTAACGACCGACTCTAGCGCGGTGAGATTAATGACCCGTTCAAGGGCTGACTTTCTCAGCTCGATGGCAACACCTCGAACTGCAGCAATAAATTTCAAAAAATTAACGACGGTCATCTCTCCGTATAGCGGAGCATTCTCAGGTAGGTACCCGACATTTGCTCGCACCTCTCGGGGGTTGGTAATAATGTCATACCCAGCGACCTTGGCCGTGCCTGAGCTAGGGGCCAGAAAGCAGGTGAGCATCTTCATCGTCGTGGATTTTCCCGCGCCGTTTGGCCCAAGAAATCCCAGGACCTCGCCTTTTTTAACTGCGAAATTGAGTTCGTCGACTGCTCTGATATTTCCAAATGATCTACTGAGCATCTGCGTTTCAATCATAGTCTCATTCATAAAATGCTAGTCCTGAAACATGTAGCCAAATTCAATCTCCCCGCCTGATGGCCGGAGATTCTACAGCGTTACCCTAATTCGGCCAGAAGGTTGGGTTGGTATGGAGAGCGCTGAATAGAAAAGAGCTTTTTAGCCTCTTTGGCAACAGCCAATGCTGATGTTCAGAGTTGATTTCTAGGCCGCCGGTTACCCGACAAAAAAGCTCGGGAGCTATTGACAAAATCGGTATACCTGATAGGGAGTTAGCTGTTTTAATCTATGTTCGCTTACAACCAAGGGGCTAGAAATACTCGTGAAATTTCTCGGCATGAACTCACCCCGAGAAATTTTCTAGCGCTGAGTGAAGAGTTGAGTGGACCATTATCCGGACAGAACTCAAATGACAGAGCAAAACGGTCTTCGTCTTAAAGTCGGCCTCGCGGAGATGCTTCGCGGCGGGGTGATTATGGATGTCATCAATGCTGAGCAAGCGACCATTGCCGAAGAGTCCGGAGCGGTCGCGGTGATGGCGCTTGAGCGCGTGCCGTCTGACATCCGCAAGCAAGGTGGCGTCGCGCGCATGGCCGCAATCGATATCATCGAAGATATCATGAAGTCTGTCAGTATTCCGGTAATGGCAAAAGTTCGTATCGGGCATTTTACCGAGGCCCAGATACTTCAATCTCTTGGCGTAGACTTCATCGACGAGAGTGAGGTCCTAACGCCCGCCGACGAACGCTATCATATCAATAAATTCGACTTTACCGTGCCGTTTGTTTGCGGAGCAAGAAACCTAGGCGAGGCGCTGCGTAGAATCTCAGAGGGCGCGGCGATGATTCGCACTAAGGGCGAAGCCGGCAGCGGCAATATTGTGGAAGCTGTGCGGCATATGCGTGCGGTTACATCAGAGATTCGCAAGCTGACAACTCTTACAGACGAGGAGCTAGTGACAACTGCTAAGGAGCTAGGCGCCTCATATGAATTGGTGAAGCTTGTCGCTTCAACCGGAAAGCTTCCCGTGCCTAACTTTGCTGCGGGCGGAGTTGCAACTCCAGCTGACGCTGCGCTGATGATGCAGCTCGGTGCAGAGACTGTGTTTGTTGGCTCTGGGATTTTCAAATCGGACGACCCAGCAAACCGCGCTCGTGCGATTGTAAAGGCTACTACTCACTATAAAGATCCAGCTGTGCTTTTAGAAGTTACTCGCGGATTGCGCGGCGCAATGCCTGGTTTAGAGATCAGCACTTTGAAGCCCGAGGAGCGGTTTCAAGATCGCGGCTGGTAGTCCTAAGGGGAGGGGTTGTCGATACTGACTAACACTTAATTTGTGAATTTATGAGAGTCGGTGTTCTCGCAATTCAAGGCAACTTCCAGGTCCATGAGGAGCGCTTAGCTGAGCTTGGGGCCAAATCAATCCAGGTAAGAAAGCCCGCAGAGCTGGCCGCCGTTTCTGGCCTAGTGTTACCTGGCGGGGAGTCGAGCACCATGCTGCGTCTTCTGGACGACGAGTTTCAAAAGGCTATTATCTCAACTATCAGCGGAGGGCTTCCAGTTCTTGCCACCTGCGCTGGCGCAATTCTCTTGGCAAAGCGCGTACAAAACCCCGACCAGTATTCGTTTGGATTATTAGACATTGATATCCGTCGCAACGCTTACGGTAGGCAGGTCGATAGTTTCATTAACACCGAGCTCTCTTGGACCACAGAGGGAGTTAAACTGCTCAATCGAATTGGCAGCAGTCTGACCGCGGTAGCCGAGAAGAAAGTTGAGGCAGTATTTATCCGAGCACCCCGCATCACGCGCATCGGTTCAGGCGTAGCCTCTCTTATCGAGCTAAACGGCGAACCGGTCTTGGTCCAGCAGAACAACATACTCGCCGCAACTTTTCATCCAGAAATGAGCAGAAACGCTGGGGCCGTTCACCAGTTGTTTTTAAACCAGCTTTAGCCCTCACTTGCCATCAACAGAATTTATCGGAGCGTCGCGGACCATGCGCCGCGATCTCCCTGAGGAGAGAGAACGAAACGACCTCTTAAGGCCTGGCCACGCTTTGAGCCCGTGAGGCGCACTGCGTTTTGAGAGTTATTTAGAACAATCTCAAGGCCACGCGGGAAGATACTGCCCTTTGCAGAAAACTGGCCCACGCCATCGATGCTGGCAGAACCTGAAATATTACTCCCTGCAACTACCAGATTAAGTGTTACAGCATGCCTAACTTCAGCGCCTGATACACCATCGACTATAATTTCTCCGACGTAATCCTCACGAATCTCTGCTACTGGAGGTGGTGGTAGTAACTGGGGATCTACTACTTGAGAACCAGGGACTACGCTCCCGGGATAAGTTCCTGCTGCCACCACTGGAGGAGCTTGTGGAGGTTGGTTTAATCCGCGCGCTGGTGGCAAACCTGAAATAGCCGGCCTGTCAGCGACAGGCGCAGCTCCCTGAGTTACTCCCTGTGTCGCTGCACTTCCCATTAAACCCTGTGATGAAGCTTGCGAGGTGCTAACGGTCGGCGGATTGGGTAGATTTGTGGCTGAGGCTACTACTGGCACTTCCGTGTTGACCGGGGGCCTTACTGGTTCGACCGGCTGCCGGGCAATATCCGAAGAAGTCGGTCTCGGAGAGTCAATTCCAGAAGCCGGAACTGAAGTAGCAGCGGATGGATTGCTGGAGGGTTGAACTATCTCAGAATTTGAATCGGGCCTATACGGTTCGGGCTTGGAGGCTGGAACTTTGATGGCACTGGCTCCGGCTACCTCTTTACTTTGAGCGGTTGTTACTGGCGCCACTTTAGCCACGACTACCGGCTCCGATTTAGCCTTCTCAGGCTTCTTCTCGGTATCTATCTCAGAATTCTTAGGCTTCTTGGTCTCCGTTAGTGTTGTGGGAGTGACTGCAACGGGCTCATTAGTTGCTGCCGCCAGAGTAGTCTCTGTCTTGGTCCCAGTGTCGGTTTGATTCAACTCCGGGACTGACACCTCGGGAACGGAAGTCAGCGGCACTTCTGGAATGTTCAAATTATCTAGCGCTGCCAATCGCGACTTTTCTCGCTCGCTCTCCAGATACTTAAATCCGCCAAAGGCCAACGCGCCGATAATGATAATTGAAACCAAGAAGGCCACAAATGGACTCTTGCCCGTAGAGACCGCTGACTCAGCGCTTGGTTGCACCTTCCGCCGATCCTCGTCGGAGAAATCGAATACCCACCTATCTCCGGAAGCATCACTGGCTTTGGAGCCCAGATGAAATTCTGTTTTTGGATGGGCTGAAGTAGTTCCCCCCTTCCCTGCGCCACTATCTACAATTTGTTTCCGGGAGCCACTACCAGAAGCCGAGGCGAACTCAACGCTATCTGCGCTAAAAAACATCGTTTGCTTTGTGATGTCAGGAATGTGATCAGACAGCGCCGCCGCAAACTCTGAAACTGAAGCAAATCGATCGGCCTTATCCTTAGCCATGGCTTTATGCACTATCGCCTGATACCACTCTGGCACACCAAATTGTGGAGTCGAGATCATCGGTACCGGCTCGTGCAGATGCTTAAAAGCCACGGCCACCGAGCTCTCAGCCACAAACGGCTTAGTGCCAGTGGCAAGCTCAAAAGCGATAATTCCAAGGGCATAAATGTCACAAGAAGCGTCCAACTGCTCCCCTTTAATCTGCTCGGGAGACATATAGTCTGGAGTTCCAATCGTCTGGCCCGTCTGAGTAAGGCTTGTATCCATACCCATAATGCGGGCCGTTCCAAAATCAGCGAGTTTCACCTCACCCTTTTTGCTGATAATGACGTTTGCGGGTTTTAAATCTCTATGCAGCACCCCTTTTTCATGCGCGTAGGCAACACCTCTGAGAATTTGATAGAGAATTCTTAAACTCTCTTCAAAAGGTAGCCCCGGTTTGCCGGGAGAGGCCTCGGAGAAAACTTGATCCTTTAAACTCTCGCCATCAACAAACTCCATCGAGATATAATAAAAGCCCCCTTCGGCTTTGCCGATGTCGTGAATGCGGATAATGTTGGGGTGCGACAGAGTGCGAGCAACAAGCACCTCGTTAAGAAAGCGCTTAAAGACATTCTCGTCTTGGGCAAGATGCGGGTGCAACAACTTGAGCGCCACAACCTCGCCGTTAAGTTCACGGTCAACAACGCGAAAAACCATACCCATACCGCCAGAACCAATCCGCGCCTGCACCTCATAACGCTGAGCAATAAGCGAGCCCGGATCAACATTCAAAACGGTAATAGATTTGGTAAATGACTCCATCAACTAATACTTAAAAAGGGGCTCTTGCCGAGCCCCTGCACTAAATTTTATTGCCTACTGTTTGAGCAGTTCGTCCAGCAATCTCTCTCTTTCTTTATCCGCCTCGGAAGGCCCCGGTGGTGTCGCTTCGGGTGAAGTTGATGGTGAAGGTTCTGCCGTACTATTCCCAACGGTAGCGCCAGAATCTGTAACTGCATTATCAGCTGGCACGGCTGAGGCCGCTCCATCCGCGGCAACTGCCGTAGTCCCAACGTCCGCTGAACCACTATCAGCTGCCACCGGTGTCACCGAACTATCCTGAGCTGACTCCGTAGCGGTAGTGGTTGTGGCTGCTCCGTCGGTGGTCTCTACGCCGCCTTCAGACCCTGTGGCTGTATCGGCCTTTTCAACACTCCGACCAGCAAATCTACGCACATAACCCTCTGGCAAGGGAGCGTCCTTTACCACCAGACTCTTTGGAATAAGTATCAGCTGTCCTAGTCGAATTCTTTCGGGTCGTAGCCCTGGATTGGCATCGATAATTTGTTTCCAATTTTGATTCGAGCCTGTGTACCAACCGGAAATTACGGCCAAGGTCTCCCCCGAATAACGCACAGTGTGCTCAAGGTAGGCTGGACGCGGTGGTGCCGATTGCGCGGGACCTCTTCCACCTTGAGGCGCGCATCCGACCATGCCAATCGTAACTGCGAAAACTAGGCAAAGAAAAAGAGACTTAATGATAATTGAGTTTTTATTTAAGCTGCGCATACCCCTCTCGTGTATTCCTGTATTAAACTACCCTTTCTCTAATTAAACTTGCTCTAACTAAACTGAAATTCCAAACTTCTATTGTGCGGCCTTTGTCGCCGAATTTCCCCCTTCCAATCTTCCAATCGATGCCTGAAGAAGCTCTTTAACCTTCGGATTGTCTTCCACTAGCGCGCGAGTCCTTAACGGCTCAATCGCTTCCTGCCTGCCGAGAGCACCTAAAACTTTCGCGGCGAAACCTCGCACAACAAAATCTTTATCACTGAGCATAGAGGTGATGGTACTAAATACCTCAGGTTTCGCTGCCCATTCCGCTCGACTAAAGGCTTTTAGAAGCTCAACCCGAACCATGAAATCCGTATGGCTTTTAAGATTTATCAAAGCGCTAGAAAAGCTAACAGCGCCTCGAGTAGCAGCCTGCTGCACCGCAATTTTTAGAACATCGGGAGTCGTCTCAACAGACCCAAGTAAAGCCTGAAGGTCGTTATCTGTAAGTGCAGAAACCGAAGCCTCCGTGAAGCCCCCAACGGGCGCGACCGGTGGCTGAACCTGCACATTAGTGAGAGAGTTTGCCGCTACATCTGCGGCGACCGGCGCAACTGTTGTAGTCGGAGTTTCACTCTCTTTGACATACATTTCGGCGGTCTCCACCG
>CAYMWO010000040.1:0-18607 GCA_964393905.1 uncultured Bdellovibrionales bacterium
ACTCCCCTTTCGAAACACAATCGCGGATATCCCTATTAGTAGTAGCAATAACCCTTACATCTAGCGGTATGGGCTTTGAACCGCCAACTCGGTCAACCTCTCTCTCTTGTAACACCCGTAAGAGTTTGGCTTGTAGAACCTGTTCCATCTCTGAAATCTCATCTAGCAGAATCGTCCCACCGTTAGCCTGCTCAAATTTACCAATCTTCGTGCCCACTGCTCCTGTAAACGACCCTTTCTCATGTCCGAACAGTTCGCTTTCTAGCAAGTTTCCAGGAAGGGCCGCGCAGTTTACGGCAACAAACGGGCCACTATTGCGACGTGAGCTACTGTGAATAAGTCGTGCAATTAGCTCCTTACCTGTTCCAGACTCGCCCTGAATTAGAACGCTGGCTGAACTTTCAGCAACAGTAGTCGCAATTTCCAAGACCCGTTTAAATGCTGGATCATTGGTGACAATTGCGCGAGAGATTGGTTGCTCTCCAATCGAACTTTTTGCCGCAGAGGTCTTTTTTCCTGGCTGGATCGCGCGAGTTACAGCTTGCTCAAGATCTTCCGCAGAAAATGGCTTAGTAATAAAGTCAAAGGCGCCCAAGCGCATTACATCAACGGCCTGGTTAATCGTTCCATAAGCAGTAATCATTATTACTGGTAACTTAGGATAAGCCTCTCGAATTTTGGAAAGTAATTCCTGCCCACCCATAACTGGCATTTTCATATCCGAGATAACTAAGTCTACCTTCGAGCGCTCAAGAACTCCCATAGCCTCTTCACCATTGGCGCTCTTTAGAACTGAGTGTCCGAGCCTAGCCAATACTGCTTCCATCGCCAGCAGCATTTGCTGTTCATCGTCGACAATTAGAATTTGCGCTTTATCCTGCATTCCCATCTCCTTTACTGATTCCCTAGTGCTGTAATTGACCTAGGTAATTCCAATGTCATTATCGTTCCCACCCCACGCTCGCTATTAACAAGAACCCGACCACCGTGAGCAGCAGTAATGGAAAGCACTATAGCTAGACCCAAACCCGTGCCCTTACTTTTTGTTGAGATAAACGGATCAAACATTGATTGTTTGACCTCTTCGGAGATACCGTCTCCATTATCTTGAACCCTAAGCCGCCAGGTATTCTCATCTCTCAGGTCACACTCAATGGAGACCAAGGGTTTAAAGTGCGCGCTGGGGGACAACTTTTCCCGTTCTTGCTTATCTTCTACAGCGTCCAGAGCATTTACTAAGAGATTCAGAATGACTTGGCCCATTAAATAGCGATCAATGAACAGCGGGCCATCTCCTTGAATTTCAGCATTGAGCTGAACATTTCTATTCTTGGCTCGCTCCTTAACAAAGGAGAGACTTTCCTCAAGAAACTCGCTGATATCTGACACCTCTCGTTTCCGAGGTTTGGTATCACGAGCAAACTGCAAGCAGTTTGAGATAATCCGATCGAGGGTTTTAATTCCAGAGTGAATTTGTTCCACGAGGTTTAGGGATTCTGGCTTTGAGCCCAAGTCCTTTTTTAAAAGTGTTAGGAAGAGCTCCATGCTGCCCAGCGGATTGCGAATCTCGTGTGCGAGGGTTGCGGCCATCTGCCCCATAGCGATTAACCGATTTGCTCGCTCCTCGTTTCCAACAAGTTCTTCCATTACTCTGGCACGGCCTCGGATTTATTATTTGACGTCTTCATGACCGATATTGCCTCTACGGCATCGTTTTGATTAGTGCTCTCGACGAGTTTGCTTTCAAGCGCGGCTTCAGAGAGACTGACCCATACATTCTCCTCTGAGAAACGTGCTCGACTTCGATTAAGCTCCTGCTGCGCATCGTCAATTTTGTCGTTAGCGAGCAGACTAGATAAGTAGGCATAACTCACCCAGGCGTCTTCAAACTCCTCCGAAAAGCTCTCACGACCCTCACTTATCCAAGTGATCACCCCATCGTAATTTCTCTGCAATAGATCGATCTCTGCTAACTTTCTCAAGGCCTTGGGAGCAAATTTAGAGGTGGAATCAATTCCAGCGAAGCTATAGCGCGCCTCCGTTGCGAGTCCGAGCTTCAGTTGGGCCTCACCCAATAAGAATTTCGCCTCCGATGAGTTTTTATCACTAGCCGTATCAACGGCCCGTCGATAATAATTTTCTGCCTGACCTAGTGCGCCCTGTTCCTTGAGAGCCTCTGCCACGACGAGCCAGAACTGTGACTTCAGATCTGAATTCTCAACTTCGGGAGCCGCTCTCTCTGAAATCGCTCTAGCCTCATCATAGTTCCCCTCTTGTAATTCAAGTATCGAGCGCGCCAACGCAGCACGGGAATGCTCTGGTCCCCGAAAATCAGGGTCCGTAAGAACTTCGTCCCATATTTCACGTGCTGTGCTAACAAGCCCTAAGGCCCAGGCGCTTTTTGCCGCAGCTAATTTATCAGCCAGCGTTAGCTCGCCTTCGTTACTTTGATAGAGCTTAGTAAGCGCCTTGAAGTGCTCACCGGCAGCAGAGAGTTCGGAGATAGATTCTCCCAATACCGCAGCTTCTTTGGAGACCGTATTACCGTTATTCACACTTCCTGCGTAGGTCTCAGCCAAAGTCACCTCTACCAGGGAAAACCAAATAATAGCCGAGGCTATGGACAAGGTTCTCGAGATCAATAAAATATTTGCTAGTAGCGTTTTCATTATAATTAATGCGAAAGCGAAAAGTCGTCCCCCTCGTCCGATTTCTGCCCATCCAGCCCTTTCTTCTTAATTTTCTCAACCAGCGTCGTGCGATTAAGATTTAAAAGTTTTGCGGCAGCCTTTTTGTTACCACCAGTACGTTCGAGAGCCTGAATAATGAGCGTGTTTTCAAACTCTTCTACCACCGCATTGAAGTCCAATCCTTCCTTTGGAAGATTTGGCTTGGAGGACTCGCTCAGAAGTTGACTTCCCATTTCAACCAGGTGATCGGGAATGTCATTTACGTATACGGCATCACCCTCAACGAGAATTGTAAGGCGCTCCACGAGATTCTCAAGTTCGCGAACATTTCCCGGCCAGGGGTAATGCTTTAAAGCCTCCATCGCTTCTGGACTAAATACCAAAGGGCGTCTGCCGTTATTTGCTGAAAAGCTCTTACTGAAATGATTTGCCAAAAGCTCAATGTCTTCTGGGCGCTTTCTTAGGGCGGGAAGCTCGATTGGAACAACTTGCAAGCGGTAGAAGAGATCTTCACGAAATGCTCCGACCTTAATCTGATCGCGTAGATTTACGTTGGTAGCGGCTATCACTCTAACATTAACAGCACGCGGCTTAACACCACCTACCGCCTCAACCACTCTGTCTTGGAGCACTCGCAGGAGCTTCACTTGCAAATGAGGGCTCATCTCCCCGATCTCATCGAGAAATATTGTGCCATTATCTGCCAAGACAAAGCGACCTGGCTTTGAAGCTACCGCACCAGTAAAGGCACCCTTTTCATAACCAAACAACTCGCTCTCAAGCAAATTATCTGGGATTGCTCCACAATTAATTGGAACAAAGTGTCCTTTACAGCCGCTGAGTTCATGTATGGCCCGCGCAATTAGTTCTTTACCTGTGCCGCTTTCTCCTAAAATCAACACAGTACTGTTCGTTTCTGCTACCTTTTCAACCACATGGAAAATCTTTTCCATCTCCGGGTTAGCGGTAAGAACTGATCTAAAGACTGATTGACGGCCGCGAGAGTTATAATGGGTCTCTAGCTCCGGCTGCCTTGATTGATACTCTGTTACGGTGTCAAACATGAAAACCCATCTCCTACAAAACCGTTAATAAAATCGAAAACCTTGAGATCCACAGCATTTTCCGACTTGTCCCTATAGAGATGCCGAGTGACAAAAGTCGGACACAAAAAAACGTCGTCCGTCATTTCATGTGTCACATTAATGGCAAGGGCCGTACCACACCTTGGGAAGTGTCACATTTTTGTCCCAAGCAAGGATTGTTTAAATGCCATCAATTCGTTGTAGGACTGGGGCCTTAGGCTATCTTACTGAAACTTATGGAGTTTAATCAGCCGAATTGCGCATAGCCTGGATCAGAATGGACTCTGTTTTTTCATGACACTTAAAGCCACACCGCGTCATGAGCCCGACACCGGCAAATTTGCGCGATTTTATAGGACTATTTTGTACAACTTTTTGTTACATCTATGAAAAAAAATTACGGTTACTCGGTGGCCAAAGAGGATTTACGTAAGTTATCAACACTCCCAAGGCAGGCCAAAATCTTATCCTGCTGACTAATTGCTCTGACACTCAACGGCAGTTTACGGCACCAATTGTCGTGTTCGTGGACTGTTCCTGGGAGATTAGTCTGCTCTTTGACACCCAAAAGGTCTTCTAATTGCACGATCTGCAATAATGACGGAGTTCTTGCCAAGAATTTGTGTATGGCACACATTAAATTATCATTCATCTCTTTTGGAGCGCCCTCCTCCGACCATAGTCCGCAATCTCTTAGGGAATTCATTAACTCCCCAATATCATTATTCCTTAAACCAAATAGCCGATTACTTATTTCCTCCGAGGGAAGCAGATTCAGGCTCTGACATGTTCGTAAATCTTGAGCTTCCCAATAACTCGATAACGTAGGAAGGTCGTGGGTCGAAGTAACTACAAGAGAGTCATGAGGATAATCATTTGGGGCCATAAATCGCCCGTCATCTCTCTTCATAAAATATAGGACTTTGTAACTTAGGATTCCTCTTCGTGACATGCTATCTCGGACTTGATCCGGAACAGTCCCTAGATCCTCCCCTATCACGATAGTCCTATTTCGTTGACTTTCAAGTGCAACTATTCCAATCAGTTCATCTAGCGGATATCTCACATAGGCCCCAGCGCTAGCTGGCACCCCATGCGGGATCCAAAAGAGGCGCATAACCTGCATAAAGTGGTCAATGCGCAAAGCTCCGGCATAGCGCATGCTAAATTGGAGAGCCTCTATAAAAGGCTGATAACCTAACTCAAGAAGCTTATCAGGAATCATAGGCGGCAATCCCCAATCCTGACCTTTTGGTCCTAATAGATCAGGGGGGGCCCCGAGATTCACACCCTGCGCATATAGCCCCGGATTAATCCATACTTCAGCACCACCATCTTTGGAACCTAATGCCAGATCCAAATAAAGACCCACCTTCATTCCTATGTTCTCTGAGAGCATTTTTATAGAACTAAGCTGAGAATGCGCTAACCATTCCACGTATTCATAAAACCTAACTCTATCTTCATGCTTTTCCATAAACTCTCGCACCGCCGGTGCATCCGGTCGCTGGTACTCCTCAGGCCAGAGGTGAAAACCCCAAACAGAATTATCAAGAGAATAAAAATGTTCTTGAAGAGATTGAAACAGTGCAAGCTGGCTCAGCCTAGCCCCCTCCTTCTTCCTAAAGTCCTGAAACTGCTTCATTCGTGTGTCATTCCCCTTTCGGGAATAAAAGATCCGAGCGAGTTTCTCCAGATATTGCAGTTTAAGTGCTAAGACCTTTTCATATTCAACAAGGTTGGATGCCCTAAGCTGAAATGTGGCTAATTCCAAAGTTCTGGACTCCTCAGAACTTAGTTCCAATTGCGGAAACTCCGGAACCGCGGGTATTTCGATATAGAGCAAATTTAGGCCAATCCTTGAGGTCGGAGAATATGGACTTAGAGTTTCATGGTTATAAGGCTTGGGGTGTAGCTGCGGACAGTGAAGCGGATTAAGGCCAACTACCTCCGCCCCCAATCGACTACTCTCCTGAATTAACTCATGTAAATCGCCAAAGTCACCAATGCCCCAATTATTATTACTTGCAAGCGAATATAACTGAGTACTTAACCCCCAAAGTCTTTCGGCACTCGGTAAGTATGCTTTCTCCGGAACTATAATTAATTGCGAATTAAACTTCTGCCCAGATTCAAATCTTAACTCTAGTTGGTGATATCCCGGCTCCAACTGAACTTTTAAAATGATAACTATTCGTCGATAGAGTTTGTCGCCAATCCGAGACTCATCAACTACCTCGGAATGACTCGGTCTAAATACTCCCGCATGCTCCCCACCCTCTTCGCATAAAATAAGCCAATCGACTTGCTGGGCGAATAGCGACTCACATAAATTAATCTCAATCAGCAATTCCCCAATATTCTCATTTATCACCAAGGCAGAAGGCAGCACCTTTAACCACGGCTGATGAGCGCGGTGCGCACGAGATGCCCGCAACTCATCTAAGCTCCCCACTTTAATATTGAGGCTTTGTAATAACCGAAGTGCGGTTGATGGGATCAGTTCGTGCCAATGACCATCAATATCAAAATAGCCTGGCTCGGCTCCACAAAGTATTGCAAGTTCGACAACTTCACTATCAAAATCAGACCGTCCACCTTCCATGAGACAAATTACCCCCCCGGGGAAACACCTAGACTATCTATATTCCATCAGGCCGCGGGACGAAAAAAGAGTGCTGACAACGGTGGAAGCCTGAGCGCTAATGATTGAGTCTCGCCATGGCTAGGCACTTCTTCAGTTGAGAGACCTCCAAGATTTCCAATGCCACTCCCACCATATACCTCAGAATCGCTATTTAGAATTTCTTCCCAGTATCCGCTCATCGGAATGCCTAATCGATAATGATCTCGAGCAACAGGGGTAAAATTACAGACACATAACATTGGAGCAGAGGAACCAAAGCCACTTCGAATAAAGCTCACAACACTTTGCGCGGCATCGCCGCAATCGATCCAGCGGAAACCAGACTCCTCACCATCCTTTTCAAACAGTGCAGGTTCACGACGAAGTAAACAATTCAGATCTTTAATCCATCTTCTGAGCCCGCTATGCAACGGAAATTCAAGCAGATGCCAATCAAGACTCTTTTGGTGATCCCATTCATTCCATTGGCCGAATTCACATCCCATAAATAATAATTTTTTACCGGGGTGGCCGTACATATAGCCATAGAGTGAGCGCAGATTAGCAAACTTTTGCCAATCATCTCCTGGCATCTTAGCCAACATCGATCGCTTTCCGTGCACAACCTCGTCGTGCGAAAAAGGCAGAACGAAGTTTTCCTGAAAGGCGTATAGAAGGCCAAAAGTAAGGTTATTGTGATGAAATGCTCGATGAATCGGGTCCTTTGTTATGTAGTAAAGGATATCGTTCATCCACCCCATATTCCACTTAAAACCAAAACCAAGCCCTCCTAGATATATTGGACGGGAAACCAGAGGCCAGGCAGTGGACTCCTCTGCAATTGTCATCGTGCCCGGTGGCCCCTGATAGACCTCGGTATTAAGCTGCTTTAGAAATTCTATGGCCTCGAGATTTTCTCTTCCTCCAAATGAATTGGGTATCCATCCACCTTCCTCACGAGAATAATCGAGGTATATCATTGAAGCCACTGCATCTACACGCAAGCCGTCGATATGGTACTTATCCAACCAAAAAAGCGCATTCGCCCGCAAGAAATTACTAACTTCGCGCCGACCATAATTAAAGATTAGCGTGCCCCAATCGGGATGCATTCCTTTGCGCGGATCTTCGTGCTCATAGAGATGAGTCCCATCAAAAAAGGAAAGTCCATGATTATCGGTAGGAAAGTGTGCGGGCACCCAATCCAAAATGACCCCGATTCCGTTTTGGTGAAGGGTATCAATTAAATACATAAAATCGTGGGGGTTACCGAACCGACTAGTCGGGGCAAAAAAACCACTCGGTTGATATCCCCAAGAACCTTCAAATGGATGCTCCATCACTGGAAGAAATTCTACGTGCGTAAAGCCTAACTCTTTCACATACGGCACAAGCCGACCAGCAAGTTCCCTATATGTTAAGCTACGGTTTCCCTCCTCGGGAACCCTCATCCATGAACCAAGATGCAATTCGTAAATTAAAAGCTGTTGTTCGTGATGCATTCGATTCTGCGCTCGAGAAGCGCACCACTCTGCATCACCCCACGAATAGCCCTCCAAATCAAAAACCACCGAGGCGGTTCGAGGCGGAACCTCGGAATAAAATCCGACAGGATCGGCCTTCTGGACGGCATAGCTCCCTATATTGGAGATGATTTCATATTTGTAAATTGCGCCTGCGGCCACTCCACCAATAAATCCAGACCAAATTCCACTACTTCCACAGGGACTGAGGTAATTCTGATTTTTATTCCAATTATTGAAATCTCCAACGACTGAAACACTGTTTGCGTTCGGTGCCCAAACAGCAAAGTGTGTTCCACCCTGCCCATCCAAAGTATACGGATGCGCTCCTAAACGTTCATATAGCTTTAAATGATTTCCTTCCCCGAAAAGAAATAAGTCGAAATCAGTGAGAATTGTAGTGTTTTTCATCAATTTAACATCGCTCGCCTAAGTAAGATAACACTGCTTCCTTCTAGGGGTATACTATTTGCACGGATTATAGATTCCTGCTGCGGGCAACCCAGCTCCAACGCTGTATTAATAACAACCTTCCACTCACATTGAGGAACTGCAGATTGAGGCAAAATGAACTCCACTAAATCAGGCAAAGCGTTAAACATAAGAAGCAATTCATGAGGCTGCGTAGCATCTCCGTTCGTGTCAGCGATTAAGGCACCAAAAGTTTTGAGTTCCAGAAAGCTCCAATCCGCATCGGATAACTCCCTGCCCTCTGGATGTAACCATACAAGGTCTGTAATTCCATCCTGATATTTCCCGGTAAAAAATTTAGTCCGGCGATAAACCGCACATGCTTTCCTGACCCTTATCATTCGAGCGGCAAATTCAAGAAATTGTCTCTTTTCAGATGTTAGCTCCCAATCGTACCATGACAGCTGATTATCCTGACAATAGGCGTTATTATTGCCGTACTGAGTACGAGAAAGCTCATCGCCTCCTGATAAAAGCGGCACCCCCGAAGACAGCATCAGTGTGGCAAACATATTGCGCATCTGCCGACGACGTTGCCGACAAATGCTTAGGTCATCTGTATGACCCTCGATCCCACAGTTAAAGCTCCGATTGTCATCGGAGCCATCTCGATTTCCCTCTCCGTTAATCTCATTATGCTTCTCGCTATAACTCACTAAATCGGCAAGAGTAAATCCGTCATGGCATGTAATAAAATTAATGCTAGCATGTGGACCGCGATTCGGAGCGTCGTATAGATCACTGCTCCCACTAATCCGGGTAGCTAATTCGCCAGCATATCCGGAGAACCCACCCCAGAAACTACGAACGGCATCTCGATATTTGCCATTTAGTTCTCTCCATGGGGCCGGAAACTTCCCCACCCGATAGCCACCATCACCTAGATCCCACGGCTCTGCGATAAGTTTAGTTTGAGAAATAATGGGGTCATTGCGTAAAGCATCTAGAAATTGGCTAGCCTCCGCAATCTCACCTTTCTCGCGAGTGAGCGCGACCGCCAGGTCAAAGCGAAATCCGTCAACTCCCATCTCCGTAATCCAATATCGCAAACTATCTAACACCATTCTTAAAACAGCCGGATGAAGAATGTTCGGCGCATTACCACAACCACTATAATCACAGTACCTGCTCTCTTGCCCCTCCCGAAGCTGATAGTAACTTCTATTATCTATCCCTCTGAACGACAATGTAGGACCTAGGTGGCTACCCTCTGCCGTGTGGTTAAACACTACGTCTAAAATCAGCTCGATCCCGTTTTCATGTAACGTGCGCACTACGTGTTGGAATTCAAATTTATGAAGCAACGGATCATTTGTCGATAAAAAGCGTGGGTCTAATGCGAAGTATGAAAGCGTATTATATCCCCAATAATTTGTTAGCCCCCGCTCGAAAAGTGCATATTCATCTATGTGCAAGTGAATTGGGAGCAGCTGTAACGCAGTAATTCCAAGGCCTTTTAAGTGCTCGATTATCGCGGGAGAGGCAAGACCAGCGAGTGTTCCTCTTAGTCTCTGCGGAATATCTGGGTGAAGTGACAGGTTCTTTACGTGCGCTTCGTAAATTACTGTATCAGACCATGGGGTCAGAAGATTTGGTCCAAGCGGTTGATTCTTTCGACTGTCAACGACCACTGCAAGTGGGGCATAGTTTAAACTATCCTGTTTGCAAAATGAGAGATCCAGTGCGGGATCGGTGCGATCGAAACCAAAAAGCGATGAGTGATATCTAACACCCCTTCCAATAGCTCTTGCATATGGGTCAAGTAGCAATTTGTGCGGATTAAATCTCTCTCCGACTTCGGGTCGATAAGGTCCATGAACACGATAGCCATAAAGCTGGCCAGGTTTTATCTCTGGAAGATAAACGTGCCAGATTTCTCCGGTCTTACCCGTAATGGGAACTCTAAGTTCCGAATAGCCATCAGTTTCTGGATTGATTAGGCAAAGTTCGACCGCAGTTGCACCGGCAGAAAATAGTGCGAAATTAACCCCCTCACCATCCCAATAAGATCCAAGAGGTTCAGAATTTCCTAATAGAACTTGCAACTAATGCTCCGAGACGAAAAATTGCAGGTTCCAGCAAAGCACCTGGCAGGCGACTGTAGCATATAGTGCTTAAACGAAACCGTTGTCCTATTTCAGTTTAGCAAGCTCTGCACTTAACACCGATAAAGGAAGCGGACTTAAACCCTGTTTGGCCACTACCTCTTGACCTTCCCTACTAAGAACAAAATGCAAGAAATCGGATGTTACGGGGTCTAGTGGCTTACCCGGATGTCTGACAATGCAGACATTAAGAAACCGAGCAAGTGGATAGGTTTCCGATTCGATGGCCGCTGGAGTCGGAGGATATGCTCGAGAAGTAGCTGTTTCCTGGACAGGAATAAACTTAACTCCTGACATCTCGCCATTTAAATCGTAATCGCTAAGCGAACCATATGCTATGGCATTCGGATTACTACGAATAATCTCGCCGATGGACTTTCGGTCTGCGGCCGAAGTTACTGTCTCCAAAAAATTACCCTGCATTAATACTCGCTGACGGAAAAACGCGTGAGAGTAGGAGGTGGGAACTGCGCCAATTACCATTATAGGCTTTTCAGAAAGCTCCCCGGAGATCTTTAAATCACTCCATTTAGTAATGCTGGACGGCAAACCTCTCTTTCGGTCAGCTGAATAAATCGCATCTAACTGATCTAACGAAATGCTCTTAATTGGATTATTTACCGAAACATAAATTCCCGTTGCAGATACCGAAGTGCGAATTTGGGTCGGTTCAAATCCAAACTTTTCTTTAAAATCCTCTACTTCGTTTGACTTCATTGGGCGCGCCATCGGTCCAATATTAGCGGTTCCCTCAATCAAGGCAGCTGGAGCTGTAGCCGAGCCGCGACTACTTACCTGCACAGTCACTCCCGGTTGCACCGCTTTATAGGCGTCCACCCAGAGCTGAACCAGACCCTCCATTGTATCAGAGCCGACTGAGGTAAGGCTGCTCTCTGGTAGAACCTGTGGGACATAACTCGGAAGCTTTGAAAGCGCTGGGCTTTCAGCTACAGCTACCGCCGAAAAAAGTAAGAATGAGGATATGATTTGAATTAGAAAACCGGAGGCTTTTCTAAGAGCACTAATGTTCATTTTCAGGTGTCCCAAGTTAGTCTGTGGTATTGATTTAAGGGCTCGGCTTGGCTTTTCTGACGCCAGTTTACTAGAGAATTTTGAGACTGTCCAAGTTTCGGCCTAATAAGTTGTAATTACTTATATTTCTTCCAGAGCTGCCCTTGTAATGGCCTCCTATATGCTAAAGACAGTCAAATCTTCCCTTCTTGGATGGGGTTCTGGAGGAAGTGTTGAAAAACTTTTGGAACACGGTGGGCGTGGAATTGAGCGCAGCTATCGGCTCTCTAAGCCATACTGGGAAAAGCACTTTAAAGAAACTAGAAGCTCCATAAATGAATGGTTAGACACATATCCACAAAGCGGCGCACACGAATCACTGCTTATTCTAGGGTCAGGACACTTATTAGATCTTGATGTATTATCTCTCACTGAGAATTTTCAAACTATTACTCTCTATGATGGCGATCTATCGGCGCAACAACAAGCTGTTAAGAAAATTCAACTTCTCAGCCTCGATGACAGGATATCCTTCCACACCTCTGAGATCTCTGGTGTTATTCAATCTTGGATCGAACACCTAAATTCAACTCCTCGGAACTTAGATTGGATAGGGGCACTGCGCGATACTAGTCAAATTGTCGCCGCCTCTGAAATACCCAAAGTCGGCGGACTTCCTTCAAGTCAGTTTGCTGGGATTCAAGCTTCCGCCATAATCTCCCTGAATATATTAAGCCAGATTCCGCTTCTTTGGCAGGAGGCTCTCGAGAGATGGCTCATCAGCCGCTTCGGCACGCGGTTCGTTATTAAAAACGAGAGAGAATGGTTAGATGCTTATTTAGTTGGAGCGCAAAAGCTTGTGCACCAACATTTACGAGATTTAATGCTCTCGCCCTCAAAGAACATTTTGCTTATTACCGATCTTGACTATCTCTACTATTCGGGAATTTCGACGTTCAATAGATTTATCTATCAGCAGGAGCCCGTCGCTTTCTTCAGAGAACCCAATCTTAAAGATAGCTGGATTGACGTGAGGGAGGATCGCTCCTCGAGGTTATCTTTTGAATCAGTCAGTGCACTTTATGTTGCAGACAGCGAAGAATACATCCGAAGCTTGGCTGCAGAACACCAGAGGGAGATCGTATCAGTTAGGAGCTGGCTCTGGCACATCTCACCGCTTGGAATAGCGAACAAGAAAAAGGGAGAAATTCACCGTGTAGCAGCATTCTCGCTAACCAAACTCTGATCGCCGTCTCCCGACAGTCCCGATTTCAATGTAAAAACAGTCCGTTCTATTTGCAGTAACTTTTCAGCCTCACTCCATCCGAGTTCCCCCTGCATAAGATTTGCAGCTTCCGCAAGTGCCTCGGCCCCGGGATTTCCCAGAGTTCCCAAACCTGTTCGGCGTAGAGCAACATCAGAAAGATGAATGGACATCTCCTCATGCACCGCATGAATTACTTCAGCCTTAAGGATTTGAGTCTGCGGGCTTAGGGACAGGCCAAGTTGTGAGCTACTCTTAGTAAGGTTAATTACCGAACCCATCTGCGTCCCATAGTGGCAAGCAAGGTGACAAATAGTCTCCCGGGGAAGAAGATCTGAATACTGATTATATTTTTGAGCAAGGAATGACGAATAATCCGGGATATCACCGCCTTTAACTCGTGACTGAGCTGTTCTTGAATTTGATTGACGCTGACCAAGCTTCTTCTGAACTAGATTCACCACCCCCTCAGAGATCGCACGAAAGGTAGTATATTTAACCGGAACCATAGAGATCAGATTTTCCGGCCCCCCGATGAATTCGTGATCGGTTATCTCGTCTTTTTTTGATACATGCGTCGCTGCCATTAATGGCGCTTCCTCGGCTTGATCTACATAATCCTCATCAATAGGCCGCAGCCCTCCATATACAAAACGAATATTTTTGGGGTTCAGTGCTTTATGTGAATATGCCAATGCAGCATCTAGTACGAATTTATCGACCTCCTCTGAATTAAGATTAAACGTATCCGGCTCGCCATTAAATAAAGAGTCCGCAGTTCCAAGCATTGTATGGCCTCGCCATGGAGTTAGGAAAAAACTTCTTCCGCCTCGAGAAACTAAGCTTGTTTGGTCTTCATATGAACTCTCTACCGCCACGGCATACCCCTTAATGAACTGTGGGAGCACAACCTGAAAACCCTTAGAGAAAATATTTCGAGAAAAACTCTTACTTGCTCGAGAAGCGCCAAAGCCCCTAAGAACTAAATCAACCCAGGGACCTGCTGCATTTACGACAATCCGAGCCCGAACTTTATGCAAATTACCTGAGACGTTATCGCGAACGGCCACTTCGCTCAGCTTCTTTTCCCCCACATGAACAGAGCTGGCGCCCTCAACTTCAGCGTAGTTAAAAACACAAGCACCAGCATCTGCGGCTGCACTAATTACCGAGAAAGTTAGCCGCTCACAACTAGACATCTGACAATCAAAGTATATTAGCCCGCTTGTCAGCTTGGATGTATTTAATCCAGGCGCTATTTGTAGAGCCTGGTGTTTGGAAATGAAATGATGGCGTGGAAGGTGATGATAGTCATCAATATCTCTATTCCGTCCCGCCCCGAGAAGCTCATAGAGATTCATACCGAGGGAGAGTATCTCCTTCCCGCGCTTGATCCCTTGATAACAGGGGACAAGAAATGGAAGCGGATGAACGAGATGCGGGGCAATAAATCTTAATGCTCGTTGTTCCCTAATTGATTCCAACGAACGCTTAAAATCCAGGTGCTGGAGGTAACGAAGGCCCCCATGGACAATTTTATAACAACCAGAACTTGTAGCTGCTCCGAAATCTCCCTTTTCAACTAGCAAAACACTTAGCCCTCTAAGAGCGGCATCCCATGCGACTCCAGCGCCAGCGATACCTCCCCCAACCACCAAGAGGTCAAATTCCTTGCCCCCCAATTTTGAAAAATCCCTGGTCATAGATAGGCTTACACAGAGCTGAAAATAAAAAAAAACGGGGCCAGGTTTTACCCTGGCCCCGTTCTATTACAACATCTTCTGGCTTAAGTCTTAGAAATAGCCAGCAAGGAGTAGGTCATACCGAACATCGTCGATGTCCTGGTTGCCTTCACCCTGAACGTTTACTGACAGCCAGGTAACGCCCGCCTGAACTTTCAGATAGTGACCATCGATATAGTAGCCAAGAGCACCAGAGTACTCGTAGCTGTTATCAATAGCTGCATCTGAATCAGGGAAAATACCAGCTGCACGAGCTGCAACTTCCCATTCCTGCGGCACGAAGAAGTATCCGAGCTGCACGTATCCACCACTTGGATCAATTGTCTGCTCAGTGCCGTCAATATCCAAGTTAGTATAATAGTACTCTGCCTGAGCCGAGAACCCACTAGCGCGCATTCCGAGGTCGACGTTTAAGTCGTACTTATCGAAATCGCCTAAGCTTGAAGTTCCCTGGCCATAAGCTGCACTAGCGCCCATCGTGAATGCCATGCCATTGGTACCTGCCCAATCGCCTTCCATTTCACGTGAACCATAGTCACCTACGTTAAAGAACACGCTACCAACCCCACGGACCTTGTTATCAAGACCTGTGCTGTTGCGTCCTTCTCCATCCGACTGACCATTAAATACGCCGATCGCATAACCAAAGTTTTCGTCTTCACCTAAGAAGGTCAAACCCTGATCACGACCGTCGTCATTGCTGGTAGAGCGGAAGTCTGCATCGCCGACAAAGAAGCTGTTCAAAAAGCTTCTATCGACCAACTGCAACATCGCATCGTTAGTGCCGTTCTGACGGGAATATGGAGCCTTGTACTGACCCATACGAAGGTGCTGATTATCGCAGACATTCCACTGCAAATAAGCATCCTTCAGATCACTACCAGTAGAACCGTTACCGAAGTCGTTCGACACCATGTAACTGAACTGCTTGTTCAACAGATTGCCCTTGAACTCCATCCGGACATTCCGCATCTCAAAGCTGCTCGTATCTTCCTGTGACTCGATCCCGTAAGACGATGTGCCTTCGCTATCATAGTCGTGGTAAGTGTACAGAGACTGAACCATCAGATTAAACTGAAGGTCAAAATTCCCGTACTCCAACTTTGTTCCGTGGTCATACCAGGTTTTTCCGCTAGATCCCGCATCCGCAGCAACAAGACCCTTGTCTGCGAGAAGCTCGTTTAGCGGCATTGCCTGCGCTGCCAACGGAGCTGCAACTAAAGTTACAGCTGCAATTAGACTTAATTTACGCATCACTCCTTCATGCCTCCTAATAAACTGAACAGTTTGCTATTACGAAAAACCATTTTCTCGTTTTCTTTTCTGGCTTCCGTATTCAACAACCAATACCTTAACTACCAAAAAGAGCTCTGCGAATACTACATGGGGCCATCCCAATCAAGCAAAGCTAGTATCAAAAACAACTAAAGAAATCTAAAACCGTTTTGGACTAATACACCAGTCACTATAATGATCATTCCACCTAAAGCGCACCCATAAAAAGATGCGAAACCACACTAATTTGCCAAGAAAACCCCCGGCAATTCAATGTGTGGCCCAAACTAGTAACTAAATTTGCTCCTTGCAAGTAATAATATTCAGGCTTTAGTTACTTTGCCTTCTGTATATTAGAGGATTAAACATATAGGCACACTTAAGTTGAATATGATTTTCATCTGATTGATTTTGTAGGAATTTTATTATCGGTCAATTTCTGGAGATCCTTCGCCATGATGTTGGATTTTGTAAATGCAGCGGATGATATCGAGCTCCGACAGCTAGTACAGACGGTGCGTAAATTCTCTTCTTTGGAGCTGTTCTCCAAGGATGAAGAGGCGTTGGAGTTTGACCGCGTTCATTTTACCAAAATGGCAGAGCTTGGCTTATGCGGAATGACCATCGAAGAGCAATTCGGTGGAACAGACATGAGCTATCTTGCGATTGCCTCCGTTATCTTTGAAACAGCGCGAATGCAGCTTGGTCCTGCAATTTATCTCGGAGTTCATCTGATGGTTTCGCGCCTAGTGCGGAATTTTTCCGAGGCAGCTGTGACTGGAACTCTACAGGAGGAGCTTGCAAGTGCTGGCGCTTTGGGAGCCTTTTGCTTAACAGAATCAGAGGCTGGCTCAGATGCTGCAGCCCTTAGAACCCGAGCCGAAAAAGATGGTGACCATTATATTCTGACAGGAGAGAAAATTTACATATCAAGCGGAGGAGTCGCTGATTTATATCTTGTATTTGCACGCACGGGAGAGCATCGTTCGAAGGGAATATCTGCCTTCCTTGTGCCCAAGAATACTGCTGGCCTCTCTTTTGGATCGCCAGAGAAGAAAATGGGCTGCCGGGGGGACAGGCTATCAAATGTCATCTTTGAAGGATGTCGATTACCGAGTTCGGCTCTTCTTGGAAAAGAGGGAGAGGGCTACAAAATCGCTCTCTCGGGACTGAATGGGGGGCGGATAAATATCGCGGCAGCTTCATGCGGACTAGCTTCAAGGGCAATTGAACTTGCCAGTCAGCATCTCAAAGAAAGGCGACAGTTTGGCGAATTGCTGGCTAAGTTTCAAGGTCTGCAGTTTATGCTAGCGGACATGGCGATGAAGTATAGAGCTTCAATTCTTGTCACGCGTGACGCGGCACAGAATCTTGACCGAGGTGTCTCTGATAACTTTTACGCTTCAGTAGCCAAATGCTTTGCTACTGATCGCGCAATGGAGATCACCACGGATGCTGTCCAGTTATTTGGAGGCGCCGGATATCTCCAGGAATACGAAGTTGAACGACTTATGCGTGACGCGAAGATGCTGCAAATAGTAGAAGGCACAAATCAAATCCAGCGCATATTAATCGCTCGAGCATTGCTGGGTGATGCTGTGAATTAAAGGCTCTGTATCATAAGCCAAGTGACCAGAGTCCCCTACTTAAGATACTTCTTAATATTTCTAATTAGCTTCTCTGCTGGGCAAGGTTTCGTAAGGACTTCGTTACACCCTGCATCAAGTGCTCCGCGATGAAGCTCCGGGTCATCAATCGCGGTAAAGGCGATAATAGGAACCGCGCTCAGTCCTAATTCCCGAATTTGCCGAACCGTTTCAGCTCCATTTATTCCGGGCATCATCAAGTCAACTAGTAGCAGATCCGGCTTAACTCGCTTCACATATTCGATTGCAGCAAATCCATCAGAACAGCGCTCAACGTCATAGCCTCGCTCCTCAAAGAGAAAGGAGACGATATCGAGGGAGGTTACGTCATCATCGATTACTAAAATATGTTTTTGCGCCAGAGTCACTGAAGTCTACCTCGTGAATAAAAACCCAAATTTAGCTAACTATAATACACCGTTGGATACCCAAGCGGTGAGATACTATACGGTTTCAAGTTAGGATGCGAAACCTTTCATCCTCAGCACGATATTTTCTCGACACAACATTACATATTGTTTTCGAGTAGTTATCCTCTTCGGTCGGAAGGTTGCAGCAGAAATCCGCTGGGAAGTAGTTCTAATCCTTAAGGATACGCCCTGCCCTATACGCCACATAACAGATCTGGGGGGACCGTCTTACCCGGTTCCAAACTAAATGCTCAGCCAACTCTCTCTGGAGTCATATGAAATCCAATAGCTTATTCAAGCAGACCTTGAATGTAATTCTATCAGTGGGTCTTCTTTCAGTTAGCGCTTGCTCAGCTTCAAGCGCTGCGACCGGTCCTGGGATTATTGCTGGACTAGTTGGCGCTGGAGCCGGAGTAGCGGCGGGAAGTATAATCGATGAGACTTATGAACTTAGTGCATCGTCCATGGCAGTCCTCGGAGGGGCCGGGGCCGCGCTCGGTCTCATTGCCGGGGCTCTAATCTACGAAAACCAGCAGGCTTCTCTTGAAGAGGAAAAGCCGACTATCAGAAAAGCATCTTTTGATATCCAAAACGATCCACAGCAGCGAGAAATTGATGCTCTAAGGCGTCAAATGGAAGACGATAGTGTATGGGGTCGATCTGAGACGAAAAGCTGGAACGATCGTTATCTCGGAGATAACCCAAGCATTCCCTATCAAACTCCAGGCAGCGCACTATCCAACGAATTTTAGCCATTTC
>CAYMWO010000041.1:0-18582 GCA_964393905.1 uncultured Bdellovibrionales bacterium
GCCCTGGTCGGTGTCGAAGCACTATAGAGGCGCAAGCGTTGCTGTTGAGGTTCCGTCCGGCACGATAGAGAGACTTGGAATCAAAAGCGGAGACAAGCTACTCATTTTGGGTTGACCCCGGTGTCGCCAGGCTTGGAAACGGGGTTTCTAGTGTGCTAGCCTGTTTCGGTGTCTCAACTATTAGTAAAGATTGATTGGTCAGAGAAACGGGCGAAATTTTCTGGCCCCGGCACGTTTGCAGCCAAAGATAGTATCAAAGGTCTCGGCCCAGCTCGCTGGAACGCCCAGGAAAAGTCATGGGAGGTTAAACCGTTCACACTGACGGTAACTGACCTAGAGGCACTTTTTCCAAATATTACGGTCGAGGAAACTTCTCGAGAAGTGGCCTCTTTCGTTGGGTCGGTCCCCGAGGATGCCAAAGGACTGACCTCCCAAAGCCCCGCTAATATTTTATTAGGCAAAGAACCCTCAATTCCGGGTTTACCAGCGAGTCTGACGGTCGCTGAACTTTTCAATAAAATTCGATTGGCCCTAAGCCAAGCCTTTCCTGGACAGATACATGTTCGAGGGGTGGTTTCTAGTTGTAAACGACGAGAGGGTCGGGTCTTTATTGAGCTTATCGACAAAAATTCTCCCGCTGATCGGCTTGACTGTATAATTTGGCAAAATGAGGAGCGACTGCTCAAACCGCTTACCGATGCCGGGTTTACGCTTGAACAAGACCTGGATGTGATGTTCACAGTCCGTGTTGATGTTTCTAAAAAAGGTGGTCGCTTATCGCTCCGCGTTGAGGGCGTGATTGCTGAATACACGGTTGGAAAGGTAGCTGGTCTGCGTGAAGTAACCAATAAGCGGCTCAAGGATGAGGGGCTGTTTTCGAAAAATCGCGAGTTAGCGCTTCCCTTTGTTCCCCGGCGACTAGGAATTCTCACAAGTTCGACTGGGACTGTTATCCATGACTTTCGCGAGGCGTTAGAGACCGCCAAATTTGGCTTTGAGCTGCTCTGGTTGGACGTAACCGTCCAGGGGCAAAATGCGCGGGATGAAATAGTAGCAGGGATTCGGCGGCTCGATACAATGAAGCTTGATGCCATCTTGCTATTTCGTGGGGGAGGCAGCCCGGCGGAGCTCTCGGTTTTCAGCGACTACGAACTGGCAAAGTCGATATGCTTAGCAAAAACCCCCGTGATTTCAGCTATCGGGCATCAAGAGGATCAGTCCTCGGCGCAAGATGTGAGTTTTCTGGCATTTGGTGTACCGAGAGATATCGGCCGTTACTTTGCCGAGATTATCATCCGCTTTCGTGATGACTTTGGACTTTTCGTTGAACGTATTTTTAGACAAGCGCAGGACAGAACCGAGTCTCTCGAAAGCCACCTGAGTCGACTCACGAGCTTTCTTAGAGGCGGAATGAGTCAATTGGTGGGGCTCTCCGAGAAGGAGCTCACTCGGTTGCAAACCGTATTTCCGCTTATGGCAGAAGGGCTCGCCAGCCAGAGCGCGAAGAGGTTTGCCGGACTTGCTCCGCAAGTTGGCGCCTTAGCACAAAAGGCAGTTACGATTTCACATAATATGTTTCACGCGCTGGTTCAACGGGTTCATACTGGAGCGACTTTTAGAATAGAGCGCGTTAGCGAGCGCCTGATTCAAGTCTGTAGGGACAATCAGTCACGAACAGAGCATTTACTTGAGGTAAGGGAGAAAGGGCTAGAGATGTTGGAGCGAGTCCTAGTGGATTCTGGGCCGGAGGTTCAACTTAAGCGTGGTTTCTCGGTTGTAAGGTCGCAATCGGGCAAGATAATCACTTCTAGTCAGGGAGTTGAGCACGGAATCGAGTTAGAACTTGAATTTAAAGATGGAAAGCTTGGGGCAATAGTTAAGTAAGTCATTTGAGAGGGGAGCTATGACAGCGGTAAAAGAGAAGAACGATAACGGTTTTGAGACAAACTTTAAGCGTCTGGAACGCTTAGCCGAGGAGTTGCAAGGGAGTCAGGTGTCGATTGACGAACTTGTCCCTCGGATGAAGGAAGCGTTGCAGTCGATAAAGCTCTGCAAGGAGGTTCTCCGCGAGACTAAGTCTCAACTTAAGGAGATTAGTGCCGAGTTTAACGAGCTGGTGGAACCCCCGTCGAAGGCTTAATTAGTGGTAGCTATACCCGGCCTCGGGCTGCGCGCTCTTTGCGGCAACTGTGGCCGCAATTAGCAGTGTCTGATGCACTCCCGCTAGCGACTCATTTTTCTTAATGAACGTAATCCCCTGCACAGAGTAGTCCGCTGGATTGGGCTTAGTATCGGTTCTTAAAACGATGGGTGGATGGCCGAGTTTAAGATTCTCTAGAAAGAATTCCAACTCGTCTTTAATATCGGCATCAATAACCACAACATCAATTTCGCTGGCGTCCAGTACTTTTAAAGCTTCGGTTGCATCCTTAGCGTGAAGAAGTTCGACTGGGGGAATCTGATTTAATACTCGTGCCATGCACTGGCGGAATTGGAATGAGGTTTCGTCATTATCAAAGAAGAGGACTTTGGTAACCTGTGTTGATGTCATAACCTTCCTAGAAAAAGCGGTTCTTAATCTGATTCACAGCTGCAGCACCCACAGGGTATGTCGGCGGCAATGGGAACTAGCTAAAACAAAAATCCTCAAGCCATTACCTAGATATTGACTCAGAAAAACAACGGGAATTAAATGATTGAAAGAGGAGGGTTAGTTAGCATTGGCAACCAATTTGGAGTGCTCCAAATTGGTTGCAATAACAGCTTCTCCGGCCTTTGATGGCTCAAGCAAAGCTCCAACTGCATTTGTCAGCGTTTGGCGATCGACTGGCTTTTCAATAACGGAGACACGTAGCGAACCAAAATCTTTTTCGAGTTCTTTTGAGTTGCCGCTTCCTGTAATTATCAACACAGGAATTTTCAACTCCTTGGCCTTGAACTCGTTTAGAATCGTTAGCGCAGAGCCATCGCCTAGATTCAAGTCTGTCACTAGAAGATCTGGCTTTAAGTCGCGGATTAATTCCAATGTTTCAGTCAAACTCGATGCCGGGACTAAGGAGTCGGCCACATCTTTGAGGTAGCGAATGTTTAATCGGCAAGCCGCCCGATCGTCATCTGCAACTACCACGGTGCCGAGTTTTTGAGCAGCATCTGGAACTTGCTGCTCAATTTGTGACGCCAATTCTACCCCAACACCGAATATTGAACCTCCAGCGGGATTCGGTTCATAAAATACATATCCGTCGTTAAGCGTCGCAAGTACGCGAGCCAGCGCAAGCCCCAAACCTACGCCCTGTATGGAGCCAGTGTTCCCTAACCTGGAGAACTCCTGAAATAGCTTGGAGCGTTCAGCTTCCGGGACCCCGATACCGGTATCGGCGACGCTTAGCTCCATGAAACCACCACTTACCTTGAAGCTAACGCTGATAGACCCTTTTTCGGTGTACTTAATAGCGTTTGAGAGAATATTGCTTAGAATTCTTCTAAACTGTCTAGAGTCGACGTTAATAAATGTCTCTGGAATTGACTCGGACTCGAACTTAAGCCCCCGGCTCTCTGCTGCAAGTTTCCACGTATCCAGAGTGTCACTAATTCCCAAGGATAGTTTGGAGCGCTCCTTTCTGGCCTCAAGAAACCCCTTCTGATGTTTGGAATAATCTAATACATCACCAATAACAGAAAGCTGGTCCTCTAATGAGCGCTCAACAAGTTCGAGCCGTGAGTTCTGCTCTTCGGATAGTGGACCTAAAGCGCCGGACATCAAATCGCGTACGGCAAATAGTGCGCTGTTGCCGGGAGCACGTAAATCATGAGAGACGCCGATAAGAAAATCCCGCTCTTTGTCGGTCTTCTCTGATTGAGCGCGCACTTTGTAGGCAGTACTAAGCGACGCCGCAGCGTGTTCAGCCACAGCCTGCACAAAGCTCTTGCGCTGCGTCGTAAGCGTTCCCGATCCCTGTTTGAATCCTAACCACAAACCGCCAAACAGTCCGTTTTCATCCTTAAGTGGAACGCAAAGCGTTAACCCAACCCCAAAGGAGGAGAAATCGTTAGCTGAATTATTTACTCCAGCGCTCTCCGAACTATTAGTTACAAGACCAGGGAGCTGATAGCCCCAGCTAGATGGTTCATTAGCTTCGTCGAGTAAGCAATCAAACAACATTAGTAGTGACTCCTGGATTCGGAGTCCTGGAAGGCCGTGGATGTATTCAACGCTCAACTGGCGATTCTCGGGGTTGCGCAGGACCAAGGCGACGGCGGTAACATCTGGAGCCGTTTGCTCAAGCACTACATTTACAACCTCTTCGGCTGTAGTCGATAGTTCATGTGCTGCCTCAACTATCCGCGAGCCGAGCGAGAGGACTGCATCATATGCCGGTTTGTCACTTTCTGTAATTTTACTGGAGTTGGAAAGAGCAAGGACAGAATTCCAGAGTTCGGTCACTTCGGAACTTTTAAACACCATCCGAGAAGGAATGGGTTCACGCCTGGTAAGCGCACGGATGGAGAGCCGTAAGGCAGTTAGATCGGTCTTGATGCGCGAGTAGCGTTGTCCAAATGCTAGGGCAATTAGCATGAAGGCGAAGCCAATAACTGTTGCAATAATTGTTTCAGGCATGTTGAGTCAGAATACCGCTACTTACTACTGTGTTCTTGATGTTGTTCAAATACGCCCCGCGCCTGGAAACTAGGTTATTGCACCAGGCGAGAAGAACCCGCGGGTCTTCCTGTTTGCGAATATAGGCATCTGCACCCAAGCAGGCAAGTTCGGCCTCCAAAAGGCTGTCCTGGTCGGAGGTGAGCATTAGCACTGGAGTAGCGAACCCCGCGTCCCGAAAGCTCTTTAAAAAGCTGACTCCGTCCATGTTCGGCATATGCACGTCGCAGATAATCAACTGCGGAAAGAGAGGATTTTCACGTAAATAATCCAATCCAGCTCGGCCATCAGCGAATCGTGTAACCTCCCACCCCTTACCTTGAAGGATTACCTTTAGCAGCTGAGAGAATCTGTCATCATCATCAATTAACACTAGGCTGTGTTGACCTACCTTAAGTGAACCAACAGTTAACGTCGGTTCAGGAACAGCGATTTCACTAGGGGGAATTCCTGCCTCTCGTGTTTCAGGCGCACTCTCCTTAGACTCAAATTCGTTCTCTGTCTCTTCAAGAATTGGCTCTGTCTGAGAGGGAGTCTCTAATGATTTAGTCTCCTGCGGAGACAGCATTTCTCCCCAGGTGAGGCAGATTACCGGACCGCTAAAATTTTTTGTCAGACCAGCTGAGACTCTAGGGAATAAAGAAGAGTCAGAAGTGAAGCTATATACACCGTTACCTGCTGTCAGTTGAGTAAGCCCACTCATGACCGCTGGATGCAGCTGACCGCGAAATTTCTGACCGCGAGCCAGAAATTCATAGGACTGCGGTTCTGGATGGCCGAGGAAGACTTCTGAGGCTCCACACTTTGTCGCATCCTTTGCGAGCTGTAGTAGAACGGACTGAATATCAATTAACGGAAGAGCACTTGCATCTCTATTCTGAAAAAGCCGGTAGCGGTTCCATACATCTTCAATTTGCGACGCGGGTGCAATAAATAGACGCACCCCTAGTGAATCATAGGCATCACGATCGATTGCCGCTGGATCTGCCACTACCATCGCATAGCCAGGAACGCTAGCTATCCGGGACTGTGGAAGAGCAAAGACCTCGGCCAATGTCTCCGGAGAATGTCCGGTAAGCTCAATCAGGGCTGGGGTAGGAAGCTCTAAATTCCAGGCCGGGATCATCCGCAATTTTTTGGCAGCAGCGGCGCAGAGTTCGTTTTTGTCCGTGCATGTTGCAAGTGCGAGGCTGTCAATCAAGCGAAAACTCCCATCCTGTGCGAGACATGCGTCGACTACCCGCCGTGGAGCGCTCAATCGCAGTGCCTCTTCTAGAGAGACTGGTTCCGAGAGTGCTCTGTAAAATCGTGAGAGTGACTGCAGCATAAACTCTTTCTCCTATCTGAGCTGATTTCGGAGTGACAAAAACTCCTGTTCTTCGAGGGCATAAAAATTCCCCAGGACTGAGCGCACAAAGAGGGGATTAATGCCCCTGGTAAGCCCGGTCACCTCCGTATAGATGGCAATTGCCGAGGGCAAAAATCGTTTAACAGAGGCTGATCTGGAAGGTGAGGTGGGAATGGCAAACTGCGACGGAGCTGCACTTTGGCTGAGCTCCTTTAATGACGCGATGTATTCTCCTTGAGATACGTAATTGAAATCCGGCACCTCCGCTTGGATACTAAACGAACTTGGCCCCAACGGTTGAACGGACTCAGCACCAATAGGCGTAACCTCTAATAATGCGCCCGAGCTCTCCTCTATGTTTAGCAGATACGGCTGAACAATAACTCGATAGGTTCGGGTAGCTGCCGCACCACCCCCTTTTATCTCTAAAATATTAGCCGATATCGCCGTTCCAATCTCTTCAGCAAGTCGTCCGATGAGTTCACTCTCCGGAGTTAGCTCACCCATGCTATCAATAGTAAGCGGTGCATCCGCAAGACGACTCTCTGTATTTAATCCTGCCCTGAGAGCATCCTTGATGGCCGCCCGTTCGGTAAGTGCCAATCCACCGTCTATTGCGACAAATAGAAAGACTAAGGCTACTGGGGTAAAGAGTAGCATCTCCATCATAGAAGTTCCGCGCTCATTATCACTGTTCAGTGAATGTGGAATTCTATTCATGAGCGCACCGTCACCTTGCGAGTGGCAAGTAGGATCCTTGGCACGAGCTCTAAAAGTGCCTCGGGAGAGTCAAGCGAGTAGACCTTTAAGGGAGAGGGACTATCTGTCGTGGAGAGTCGTTCGGCCCGATTGGCAAGCGTCAAGAGAGCGCCTTTTAAGTTCAATTTCCGGGCGGAGTCGAGTCCTACATGCGAGAAGCCTACTACAACTAGACTAGTGTTGGTTCCAAGGAGTATCTCCGCAATGTCGTCAAGTTCAGACTCGAGTGAGGTTGAGAGTGAGTCTGTAAGGGCAATAATCTGTCGAGTTGGAAGGTAAGCTAAATTGCCTCGGTGGCTGACATCGTTATTCAAGCGGACATTCCCTGATACCGCGGCAATATCGCTTAGTGCTTCCTTAATAGCTGCCAGGAGGTCTGGTTCGGCATTAAATCCCGGTTCGGCCAGACGAGCGGCATGCCAGTAAATTGCCTCCCTCAGTCTCAACGCTGAATCTCTGTAACAACTATTTAAGACGTGGGAAGTGGATGTATGGCGAACCCCGCAAACAGCTTCTGGTAACGGCTCGCTACAGCTAGCCTCTGCGCCAATTGACGGAAGGGGCACAGCTGCTCCGGGGATTGTGTAGCGATAATTGAGTGAGGTAGCGGGGTCGCTAAATAGGATGCAGGCCTCATCACCGAGTCCTGTTTCCGGTTCGTAATAATTGAGCCAGTTGGCCTCGGCAGAAACGCCGTCGAAGTAGCCACCGATACGACCAGCAAAGTGAGTATCCCCTTGGGAATTAACCTCGCCCTGTAAGAAGCGGCCAACCGCAAAACCTGCTGCTGAGGGTAGCCCTGGAGTAAAGATCAATCCCAAGCGATTCCCGCTAAATGCAGTCAGCGAATCAGCAATTGTAATCGCCGCAGCCTTATATGGTGACAGCACTGGATTAAAGCACGCCTGAGTTGCCCAACGAGGATAGCTGCTCTTCCAAGCTTCCCACCACCGGACTCCTCGCTTAGCACCCCCAGTGTTACCAGAAATTTTTGGCTCAAGTGCGCAAGCGAAATACCCCGAGGCTGGCCAGTCGGCCGCATCTCCCCAAGGTGTGTTGGGGGTAAACTTACCCGGGTCCACTAAGTCAGCTCCCAGCTCGGGCCTTAGTGTATGGCCATCCGCCAATATGAGCACTGAGTCGGTTGGAGCAATTTGCACGACCCCCTCCCGGGCTACACTGAAGAACTGCTCTCCGGTTAACGGCCTAATAAAAAAATCAAAGGCCGAACGGTAATTGGCCTCAAGTTGAACACTTAAGGCCAACCCCCCTGGATTCTTGTCGTCGCCAAAATAAGCCTGTCCGCGCACCCCGGGGATGGGGAGGGAGGAGGTGAGTTTATTCACCATTAACTGCGCGGCCACCCTATCTGGAAGAACATGCACGACCTGAAAGGCTATTCTATCCGCCTCCTTCTGCAGAGTCTGTCGGAGCGCGTTCCACCCGGAGATGTCGCAGGCCAGGACACCGAGAGAGACGATAATGGGGGTTATGAGTGCCGCATATAGAGCGATATGCCCCTGCTCGGTAGATGCAGCCGCTGTTTTCATCGCGCTACCTCTTCCTGCGCGGCCGCACCAATGGTAGCGACCCCGTTTTTGGCCTTCATCGTCTCTCGTAGTTTAAGAACTGGTACCATTGGCACAGCGGCGGTAACAAACATCAGGCCGATAACCGAAACGAATACCGGGAATACGACGAGATTCTCGAGGCGTTTAACCCTACTCTCTACTGATAGCTTCCATTCTGTATGAGCATGATGACTCAGACTTCTAAGTGAAGGAATCAGCTCCCCGCCCTCGCTAGCGCTTAGGTCAAGGTGCAGCAACACATGGCGTACGACTTTAATATCGCAGGCATCAGCCACCATCTCCAGTGCCCGGCCCAATGGTATGCCATGTGCGGCCAGGTCATAAACCAACCCTAACAGCCGGAGGACTGGATTCTTGGTGTTGAGATTGTCCCCGGCTTTAACCACCCGCTCAATTGCAGGCAGAACTCCCAATCCTGACTCCACAAGAAGAATAATAGACTCTAAGGTGAGCGGGAGTTGAAACCGCACCTCACGGTGAAAGTCGTTTCGTCGGTAACGAATAAAATAGAGCCACCCGAGGTAACCCAGGTAAGTTCCAATACTGAAGCCAATAGTGAGTCCCACGGGCCCCGATTTGCTGAATCCGATGGTGGCCAAAACCAGAGCAGATATCGCGAGGATTGTCGCGCGAATTAGCGCTGCAACCCTTCTATCCTCCGGTGAAATAAAACCAGCCTGTCCAATTCTGTCTTCTAGCCGTGAAAGCGGCGCGCTAACCTCTCCCCAGTCAATCTCTCGTATCTGACCCCTTCGCGAATTGATTTCGTTTTGCTCAGCTAGTGCGAAAAGCCGGTTGTAATCTAGAGTACGGGGCCTTCTCAGCGCTAAAATCGCCAACATTAGCCCCATTGCGAGTAACCCCGCTATAATCGTTACTACAAACATCACGGCCTAAAACTGCTCATTCTTCTTAACATTGCGTAACTCACAGCAATCATCACCACTCCGGTTGAGGCGATGAGATTGGCGGTGGGATGGTTGATAAAGAGCTCCCAGAAATCATCAGTGCGCGCCGCGATTATTAGGAGAATAACTGGGGTAACAGCCAATAGGATATTAGCGGTCATGCGCATAGTAGCTGTGCTTACAATTGCGCTGGAAATCAGATTTGACCGCTCTTTGCTAACCATCGCCAGCCGCTCGAGGGTTGGCGCAAAGCGTCCTCCATTATCCAGGACTAGCAGGAAAGCCGAACGAAAGAGCTGAAGATCGCTCTGTCTTATATTTGCTCCAAATGTTGCTAAGGCATCTTCTTTTGGAACTCCTCGTTGAAGATTATCCAGCAGCCGCTCGACCTCCTTTCTCACCAGACTTCCTTTTGTCAGAAGTCTGATTGAGCGCTCTAGAGCCATGTAGGGAGTCATCCCTACCTTAATGCTCGAGGCGCAAGCCAGGAGAATCGTCGGATAATCCGAGGAGAACTCAGCAGCTCTCGCCTCTGCCCGAGAATCGGCCCAGGCAAAGGGGAAGAGCGCCCCTGCGACAAAAAAAAGTGGGAGGAAGTACCCGTTGAGATACCGGGAAAAAAGTAAAGCAGCGGCGATTCCTGTAAGCAAAGATAGGGCGGGCAGGACCCAGACAGGAAGAGAGAGTCCGCTTTGAATTAGCAACCGTCGTAGAGCATTTTCCGTCTTTAATTCAAGCGAACTTCTCGCCATTCTCTCGGGTGGGAGTGAGGGTTTGCGTGTTGAAGGAAGACAAAGCAGCGCTTCCGTTCGTTTTAGAGCAAGCTGTCTCTCGGCTAGTATCATATGGGCGCTCTATTTTAAGCTGTGGACGATTGTTCTTGGTAGCGCCGATAGAGCTCTTCGGGATCAAAAGAGAGGCGCTCGCCGGGGGCCGGTAACGTTATTCCGTAGCTTTTAAGAGAGTCTGGAAATAGAGTTAGTCCTGCCTCACGTTTCCATTCCGGTAACATGCCACTTGGGGCATAGCTAAAGATTGGCGAGAGTTGAACTGCGCCATCCGAGGAGGCACCAACTTCTAGGACTTCAATAATTCGTCGCTTTTTAGTGTTGTGGTCAAACCCTAGGAAAACCACAACTGAAAGGGCGTTTGCAATTTGCCGTCGAAGATTCTCGATTCCAACTCCCTCCTGCGCGCGTGCCAAAAAAAGCTCCAAACGTGAGATAGCATCGCGTGCGCTTCGAGCATGAATTGTACTCATCCCGGCGTGGCCAGAGGCACAGACATCAATGAATGCCTCTGCGGCCTCTGCGTCACGCATCTCCCCTAAGATTACACGGTTCATCGCCATGCGCATTCCAGTTCGGATGGCCTGCGCCGGGGCAATTTTCCCAGCGCCCTCGGTATTTGGCTCGCGGGTTAGTAGGGTGCGGACAAATCGCCTATCAAGAACTATCTCGTGTGTGTCTTCGATAACGAGAATCGCTTCGTATTCACTCATTTTTGCAGCCAGCGCCCGAACAAGGGTGGTTTTGCCGGTTCCAACCTCGCCGCCGATAAGAATCGTTTTCTCGCCATCCTTAATCAGAGCGGAGAGATAATCCAGAATGGCTCTTGGAGCCAACTCACTCTGAACTAATCCCTCGATGGAGATATTACTGTGCCGAGCTACTCGTAGTGTGAGCATCGGACCCGATCCCGGCGGGGAGAATGATTCGTGCGTTACGCAGGCTCGTACATGCGGGTCGATCGCCGCATCGACTACCGGAGTTGCGACCGTACATGATTTGCCGGCACGCTTTAGAAGGTTCTCGATGAACGACTTGTAGGCCTCATGGTCGACAAACCGTAGATCCGTCTGAATATTTTGCCTACCGCTCTGGATGCTGATGTCCTTATAGGAGCGCACGATAATGTCGTTAACTTTGGGGTTCTCCAACAAAGGAGTGAGGATATCGTAGTGCTCTAGGGACGAAGAGAGAGCAGCAACGGCTGAGGTGCGTTCCTTATCTGACAGCTCCTCACCTTCCGCATCCTCCACTAATCTAATCAAGCGAAAAAGGTCTTCCTCTCCAGGTATTTGGCCCGCAAGTTTTTGGTCTTTAAACGCCGATTGCTGACCGATTCGCTTCTTCGCTTCACGCACGACATATTTTGCTGAAGGGGAAAGCTCATCGCTGAAACTCTTTGGGCCTGTTGTCTCGAAACCGTCGGTTAAATTGCGTGAGCTAGAACCCTGAGCGCCAAAGAATTTCCCCCGAATCTCGTCCAGCGAGAGCCCCTTAGTCACTGGCTGTTGGCGAGAGTAGGACATGGGTTATTTCTTGCTGCTTTTATTGACTGGGGAGTTAAGCATTGCTCTGGTTTCCTCCGTGACAGGTTTGGCCTCTGGTAGGGCTGTTGGAATATCGGCTGCACGAATCCAGCGAGAGTTATCTCCTAAAACATAGAGCTTGCCGTCGGGGCCACGAGCAGAGCCTTTAAACTGATCTCTGACCGGCTGAATAGTTGTCGACCCGCTTAACAGTTGCTTCTGGTTCATGGCTACCGCTGTGGTGGGAGACTGATCCGCCGCCCCTCTTAGCGCGAAAGTCAATTTGCCAATATTGGCCGCCGTCTTAACTTTAAGAGCATCCTCTTGTGAAACCAGCAGGGTGACGGTGGTGGGGGCCTTGGGGGCGGTTGCAGAGGCATCTATCGGGGTAGCCGATCGTTCGGCCGAGAGAATCCGCACCTTTTCTGCGATGACTTTGGCCTCGAGCCCCAGGGCAGAGTCAGCTGCTGCGCGAATTACAATTACATCAACATAGTTGCCAGATCGCGCCCAGCCCTCCACGGCCGATTCGGCATCTACCCGGACTGTGATAGCGCGCATCCCCTCAGGGATTCCTTCCACCACAGCGTTTGCGTCCAGCGGCTCTGAACTTATCGCTGATACTGGGACGGGGAGTAACTTCGGAATTGAGGTTCGGGCTACGGCGCTCTTAATTGTAGCTAAGTCCAGGACATAGTCTCCAACTAGCCTATCCTTTGGCCACTTCACCTGAGTGAAGTCTACTTGAGAAAGCTTTTCGCCGCGAGCCACTGCGCGTGTCGGTATCGGAACAAGTAAAATGTCGCTCTCGGCAACGACCTGAATCTCTGGGTTACGAGCCTCGGCAGATTTCGAGACAGCTGGCCCGACCACAAGTGAGACTGCGACCCCAATTCCTGCAACGGCAATTACCACTAAGGCAATTAATGGTGCTGCAGCACTTCTTAATCTTCTAGGTCGTTTTCGAGATTTCGGTGGCATTAGTTTCCGGTCCCACTTCCAGTTCCTGTTCCGGTATTGCCAGTAGAGCTTCCGATATTGGTCGGCGCATCAGAGAGGCTGACATTGCTAAAGTAGTCACCTATCTCGTCGTAGAAAGCATATAAGCCAACCGACATGAGCACGATTGCTCCAATAAAGAGTACTTGCTCAAGTGCCAAACTTCCCTTTTCATTAATTATTATCTTCATCTCCTACTCCTTAGTTGTTATTGAGGGTTCATTAAACCCGGTTAAATAATCAGAGAGCTCGTCTAAAAATACTGGGATTGCGAAAACTGCAGTGATTAAAGCTGCGGCGATAAGTAAACCATGTTCCAGGGCTAGACTTCCGCGCTCGTCTGCTGAGAGGGGTGCTGAAGTCCGTTTAAGAATTGAAGTCGTTACTGCCATTGAACTTCTCTCTTCTAACCCTCAACTTGCGGTTCGGGTCACGGTTTCTGGAATCGGTGTAGGGGACACATATAACGGTTGAGGAAATGTGGCTCCGTTAACAGTCGACGCTTGCACTTCCGGCTGTTCCGGTTCTACAGAGCTTTCGGCTTCGGTAATGCCTGCCTTTCCCACCACTATTCGGCCGCCTGGTGATTGATGGGTGCCATTTGTTGGTTCTGGCTCAGTCGCATAGATAATCTTTGCCAAACTCGGACCCTCACTTGCGGAGTCTGAAGCAGCGCTAAGAGGTTTCAGTCGTGTTAATCGAGGAGCCTGCTTTGATGCAGTGGGAGCTGGAAGAGCTCTAATGACACCCTCGACCCGACTTTTCCTACGGGTGGCCCTTTCAGCAAGTTCTCTTAATCCACCGAAGATAGTCCGTTTCTTCTCTTGCCGGATATGCACCTCGTCAGCTGAGAGAAGTAATGTTGAAAGCGCGGTCTCGAAAAGTTCCTGAACGGCGGTGGCTGATTCCGTATAGAAGGTATTGCCTGTGCCAATCCAGTGCCGTCCGCGTGAATCAAATGGGATAGGGTCCAGCACCGCCATTAGTTCGTTGAAGTTTTCATTCCCATAAAGAAAGTCGACAATATCCTCTTTATTTAATCCACCTTCCCAAAGAATATTCACCAGCACTTGCGTCTGAGCATCACCTGGAATTTCCATCAACTCCGCTAGCTTGCTGGTTAAAAGGTGAACCGAAGCAGGGTCATTTGAGGTTATAAGTAGTCGGGCATGAGCTCTGGAATTGAGAGCAAATGGCAGCACCCCTTCAACAGCCGCGGTATCTACGATAACGACATCAAAAATCTCCTTAAGAACCTCGATGGCGGCGAGCGTGATTTCAAACCGGGACGAATCTCTAACCCAAAGTTCGCGAATATCTGTGCTGCCAGATGGAGGAAGGAGGATGTTTATTCCATTAGGGGCGGTAGTGAGACAGCGTTCGACTGCTGCTCTATCAGGAACCAAACCCTCAGTGAGCAGAGCGGTAAAGTCTGGCGACTGCCACCGCTGAGCGGACATGTATTGAGTAAACGCACCACTCGCCGAGAGGTCAACGACCACCGCCGTTTTTCCTACAGCTTCGGCCGCGTGTGCGAGACCAGAAACTACGCTAGTAGTTCCCACTCCGCCCTTGACCCCGATAACTGTAATGAGCTTTCCCTGAGCGCTTCGGCCCTGGTTCTCTTCAAACGATGAAAGTTTATAGATTAACCTTGTGGGAGGATCATCCATCGAAAAGACATCTGAACAGACTTTTTGAAACCTTCGTAGGGAGCGAAGTGAATAGGCATCAGCTGCCAAAAACACAAGAATCGGTAATCCTGGAAAGGTTCGAGATATTTCGCGGCAGAGCGCATAGGCCTCCTCGACGCCAAATCCCGGACCAACTGCAACAACATCCGGCGGAGCATTAACCAACAGCTCTTCTTTTTTACAGGGGATTGTTTGGGCTAGATTGACGTTACCGATAGAATGTCGGCAGCGCTCATACGACTGTTCGAAATACTTCTGAAGCACGACGCGAAGCGCCGCAGTTCGATCAACACAAGCTACACGCATACAACACCGAAAGCTTATTTGTCAGAACCGAGCGGTCTCCCGCTTGACGTAAACGCCGTGAAAATTCATACTCTAAATTACATCGGAATGCAAATTTGGGGCTCCGCTTCCTCGTTGGCAGTTGAGACCCACACCGTATAGGCCCAAAAGTTGTATCCAAGGCTCATGCAGTTCAGAGCTCTAACGGGTGAGATTCACAAGCAGTTCTTCGCCTTAGCCTTAGCCATAAGTTGGGCCGCAGCTCCGTTATTTTCCAGTTCATTGGCGCTCGCGGACGATTCTGGAATTATAAAGGTCTCGGGTTTAAGTTTTCGCTGCCCGAATTGTCAGGTGTTGGCCGATGGGCTTTGCCAGATTACGGCCGAGGGAGAGCCGCTCCTACTCAAGTGTGAAGTTGTTCCAGAGAAGCTCTTAGCGGAGCTTTCGCGCTTGAAAATTCCGCCGGAACTTCCAACCGCAAATGAGTTATGGGAGTTCATCTCCGATAGTAACGGTTCTGATGCTAGCTCAATCAAGGCTGCAATTTTACTTCTACTTGCCACTCCAGAAGGGCGGTCTCGGTTTTTAAAGGAAGATTACTCCATTCCAGGGGTAGTCAGCGAAGCGCTTTATCAACTGATAGTGAGCGGTGAAGTAGATAGGGATTTCTTGCGAGAAGTTCTCACGCAGAGTCTCCCGAGGATAAACGACACAAAACTCAAATCTGCGATTTTTCTTTATGCTCCGAATGTCAGCGCTAGCGACATTATCGGCGCGTTAACCGCAGTTGACATCTCTAAGGACCGCGAGCTTCTTCTTGAAGTAGTGGAGTTGGCGGATGCCCAAGTTGCATCTTCAACTCCTGCTTCGCATAGCTGGCTCGAACCGATTCGTGCGCTAAGTTCGGTCTTTGAGAGCTGCCTCCTCGATTCCCCAGGACCCTGCGATCAGTCGGCACTAGATGCTTTGGCGGAAGAGGAGCGCAGGGCTTTTCAGCGGGAGATGATCACTTCGGTTATAAAACGAGACAAAGCCAGCCCGATAGCGGGCATAGAGCTACTTTCCATCATCTCTCAGCACCGACTTCAAGAGGCCCGAACTCCGGACCTTCACGGGCTAGTCGCGCGTGCTTTAGCAGAAGAATTGCCTCGGCTGGATTTAGCTCTTCAGGCGAAAGCACTCGGCGAAAATGACGAGGCTCTAAGGGTATTTGCTAAGAATGACAGCCGTATTGCGAAGGCCCTGGAGTCGCTAAACGATACTGATCTAAACCACGGCTACCATATTACGCCTCGAACTTATTTGGGGTTTGGCCTTGTTCTGGTAGCTCTCGTGTTTGGATTGCGTCGGCTTATAGGTCGTAACAGTCCGGCCTTATCGGGAGTAAGCCCAAGTGAGCGATCGGAGTTGCGGGAGCTTTTGCAATATTTTGGTTTAGCCGCTACTTCGGAAGAGACAGATCTCTCCCGCGAGTATCGTTTACGGGCCAAAGAGTTGCATCCTGATATGGGAGTTGTGGATAGTGTAATAGGTGAGGGCTTTACCGAGCTGGCTGAGAAATATCGTCGCGCCCGCGAACTCATAGCGAGGAGATAACTTTATGCGGAAAGCTGAAACTACGTCTATTGAAACTGCCATGGAGCAACTCTCACATGAGCTTCGCACTCCGCTGGGTGTTGCTATGGGGGTGGTCTCAGATTTGATAGAAGGCTATGAAATATCAGCCGCTGAGCTTAAAGACGCAGGTGAGGCGTTAAAGCGAATCCGTGAAATTCTTGACTCAATTCGTTCTGATTCCAGATTGCTCTAGAGGGACGTTGTTGATATACGAAACCCTAAGGATTACGCTCACAGGGCAAACTGCAAATAACCTTTGAAAGACACCAAAGTCTCTACCGAAATACCAATTTTAGAATCCACCCAGGTAAATACCCAAGTTCATAAGAGGGTGTTGGAGAACGGGGTCACTGTCCTAGTTGACTCAATCCCGCACGCTCGGACGGTCGCCTTTGCTGTTTCCTTACTTGGTGGCTCGCGTGACGAGACCCGAGACAATATCGGACTGACGCATCTCCTAGAACACCTCCTCTTTAAGCGCACTAACTCGCGCTCTACCAGGCAAATTGCTGAACTAATGGATGAGCTAGGCGGAAGCATTAATGCCCTGACTGACACCGAGTGGATGTGCTTATACGGAGCCGTCCCGGTTGCTCGCCTGGGGCAGCTAGTGGATTTTTTTTCCGAACTGCTTTTTGAAAATGCCTTCACGGAAGAGGACCTTGCATTAGAAAAAGAGGTAATTCGGCAGGAGATTCTGGAAGCGGAGGATAGTCCGATAGAGGCCGTGTTGCAGACCTTTTATCAGGGATTTTGGCCTCACTCGCAGTTGGGACTTCCTGTCTTTGGCTTCTTGGAGAGCCTTGAGGGCTTTGATATGGCCGCTGTTCGTGAGCGGTTGCAGGAGCTACTCAAAGGAAAGCGAGTAATGATTGGAGTTGCTGGACCTGTCACTCTTGATGAAGTGCTACCAATGGTCTCGGCAAAATTCTCACACCTTGAACCGGGAGAGCGACCCACGTTTGCAGCTCCTACCTCGGGCGTCGGACTTGAACTCGTCGTGCGACCGGTTGGACAGTGTTATGTAGCGCTGGGCCAGGCATGGACTAGTTTGTTGGATGCGGATTATTTAGCCGGAGTAGTTCTAACCACTATCTTTGGTGATGGAATGTCATCCCGGCTCTTTCAACTTCTTCGGGAGGACAAGGGGCTAGCATATGATATTCGGGCACAGTCCGAGTCTCATACGGATAGTGGCTTGTTAATTATAACCTCTGCTGTAGAGAGGCGTAACCTGGAGATTACCTTAAGCTTAATCGCGAGTGAGCTTGAGCGGCTTCGACTTCAGCCGCCAAGCCAGAGCGAGATATCGCGTGCGGTGAGGATGCTGACCGCTCAACTCGAGATGGAGAATGATTTAATTGATAGTCGTCTATGGCGAGCCCTGGAGACTGAACTAACTTTTGGTCGCTACATAGGAAGCGGCGAGATTATCACCACGTTGAATTCGATTGGAGCTCAAGATATTGCCAGTTTAATCGAGCGTCGGTTGAGAATCAGTGGTAATTTGCTTGTGTTGGGCGGTGCGGTTGAGGGCTTTAAGATAAGCGAACAGTTAGAGGGGCTTTTTAACCCCCTAAATTAGCAGCTGATATTTTTATAACCGGGTTAAGACCGAGGGGAGAAGAGGACGGATGGGACGCAAAATTTTTGTTCTCGATACTTCAGCGATAATGTCATTGGTCCAGGATGTGACCACGTTTCGTGATCGAAACGTTCCAGGCTTTGCTGGGGTTTTGGGGGATAATGAAATTGTTGTGCCTAGGGTTGTGCTTGATGAATTGGACAGGCTAAAGCACGACGGTGGAGATCGCTCTCGCATCGCTCTTGAAGCCGCCCGCCAGTTAGAGCGCTACTCAGCCCAAGGCTCTCTGCTTCAGGGAGTCGACACAGAAAAAGGCGGCATGCTGCGCATTGCCCCACGACCGACAACAGAGAAGGTTGTAGCTTGGGGTCTTAAGGCTAATGTTGCCGACCATGAAATTCTTGCAACGACTATCGAAGTTGAAGACGCTCAACGCTCACAAGGGAATCTCGATAGTGACGAGGGAGGAGAGGGCGGAGTAATTCTTATTACCCAAGATCGCATTCTTAGAGTGCTGGCACGCAGTGTTTACGGGGTCGATGCCCAGGAGCTGATGTCCGTTTGTGCCCCAGAATTGGGTTATGAGCCGGGGTACCAGAGAATTGAGCTTGCTGGGGAGGAAATCGATCGCATTTTGGATACCGGGGCCTATCCGCTCCAGGCCGAGCCGCCAATTAATGAGTTTTACCATTTAGTCGACCGTGACAATCCGGACGTGCATTACTGTTATGCGATGGCGCGAGAGCCGGGCAGTAAGTCGGCCGAGGTCGTGGACCGTACTAAAATCGATTACTTAAAAGTAGCTGGCGAAGTAGCAGGAAAAA
>CAYMWO010000042.1:0-18407 GCA_964393905.1 uncultured Bdellovibrionales bacterium
ATAGCCCCCATGATTGCAAACTGCACTAAGTGTTGGGCGTGACACTCAACATTAGCTCCGGAATCCAAAATAACATTTGGGTTCCCATCTCCGGCACGTGGGATAAGGGTGGCAATTGCTGGGCGTTCAATTCCTGGAAGTAGTCCGGAGATAAGCGCTCCGGCGGCCATCATCGCGCCGGAATTTCCTGCAGAGATTACCGAGCAGGCCTTGCCGGACTGAACCAGGCCGTAAGCCACGCATAAAGATGAATCAGGTTTTCGTCGCACAGCGCGTGTAGGCGATTCGCCGCCGTCGATTACCTGAGAGGCGTGAAAAACTTCGATGCCTAAATTCGATGCGCCAAGTGCGGAAAGCTTTGCGAGGATCTCTTCCTGAGGTCCAACAAGCAGAGGGTGGGCGTTAAATTCTTTAAAAGCGGCGACCGCGCCTTCGACCTGAACTCCGAGCCCGTGGTCTCCTCCCATGGTATCGACAGCGACGGGTTGCGGTTCGTAAGCTGTAGGCAACTGACCGTTTTCCGCCATATCAAGTTCTCACAAACTCAATCGAATCAGGAATCAAGAATTACTTTCTAAGTAGAGGGAAGAGCGCTGAATTCTACTCAGCAGCAACATCCACAAACTGCTTGCCGCGATAGTATCCGCAGGACAAACAAACATGGTGCTGAAGCACCATAGCGCCGCATTTAGGGCAACTGTTAGCGCGTCGTGGAAACAGCGCATCGTGCGCCCGGCGCTGATTACGAACTGATTTAGAGGTCTTTCTCTTCGGGGCCTGCATGACTAAAATTCTCTCAAAAAGCTAAATTCAACCGAAAATCTAAATAGAACTGGTGGTTTATACGGGAATTTCCAGGCAATGACAAGTCAGCTCAGAACTTTACCTCTTCCGCGTAACTCCATGAAATTCCATGGCAAATATGACCTTTTTTACCACGGAGTTACGCGGAGGAAGTTACAAAAAGGAATTTACTTAGAGTTCAGAAAACGGAGGGGGCAAAGTCAGAGGGTGGCTAGGTCGGTCTGGGCTTCATCGGTGAGAGCGCCCGTTCCGCCAAATCCGCTCCACGGGAGACCACCACCGCCAGGCCCAGGCAGGCCATGGAGCCGAGGACCCCAAAGCTCCAGTGCATACCAAACACCCCTGCATGGTGCACAGTTACCAGATAAGATTTTAGCGGAATATAGAAGTAAAACATCATGATCCAAAACCGAGCTGGGTGGCTGCCTAAATACTCGAGAAACGGCACACTGGCGCCAGAGCTCTTGACCATCAGAAACACCAAGAGTGATGTTGCGGCCGCTAAAAACATAAACGACGGACTGGCGCTCATCTTCCAAGGGGCTACAAAATACATCAGTAGCAGTGTCATCGCATAGAGTGCGGCGGCGGACCGCACCGTGATGCGCTCCGGGAACCGGCCGAAATACATTCCAATTATTACCACGATAAAGAAAAACGGTGCCGCAGGGTATCCCCCGAGATAATGCTCGGTAAAGTTCGGTAAGCGCCCCAGCTCCCGTGCTAGCAAGTACCAGCCGGTGATGGCCGCAACTGTCGCCCCCCAAAATGCAAGTGGAACAAACGACAGCGCCAAAGCCGGCACTAGCAGTGTGGCGGCCAACATAAACTCATCCATATCAAAGAGTCGCTGAGCGGAAAACGGAGTGATAAATGCCGAGGCAAAAAGCAGGTACAGAATCTTATGCCCCGCTGACAACAGCCAGCTCCTGGCCCCCATGACGGACAATTTTCTCTGGAAATGCACAACCGACATGCCGCTAGCAAAGAGAAAAAACGGCAACACAAAATCGCCCCAGTAATTTCGCCCAAACCAATTATGCCGTAACACCAGCGGCAAATCCCGGCTCAGGATTGTGACCAGAGAATAAAGAAACATCTGCACAATTGTCAGTCCCCGAAAGAGATCCAACGCTCTGTCACGCACTAACCTTACTCCGCTGTGTTCGAATAACTCAAAGAGTTGCTTTAAGAGTGTCGCGCTATTAACCTATAGCATTCCAATTGCGGGTTTGGCACCAAACTCCTGACATTAACTCCTTGCGAACCTGTCAAATATATATTACACTCCAAGAATGCAGCTCAAGGAACGGCGCATTATCATGCTTCAACTTCGGAATGGAAAGATTCCGTTCGAGAGCTGGTACGATAACCTTGATCGATTAATGCAACGAGCGATTGATGCTCGACTCACCCGGCTGGCTGTTGGCAATTTTGGTGATCACAAGTCTGTCGGGGCTGGGGTATTTGAACTCCGCATTCCCAAGGGCCCAGGGCTGCGGATTTATTACGGGTTGAGAGGCGCAGAATTAGTGGTTTTAATTGGTGGGGGCAATAAGGGCTCACAAAAGCGCGACATCGATAAGGCCAAAGAACTTTGGAGGACTTGGACAGATGAAAAGTAAAGATTTTAAGGTCGGGCTGCTTAAGCGATTGAAAGATCCCGAGTATGCCGCCGGATATTTAGCAGATGTTCTAGAAAGCGAGTCCCAAGAGGCTTTCTTAATAGCTGTTAAAAACGTGCTTGAAGCTCGCAGCGAGAATATCACTAACTTCTCAAAAAAGTCTGGTTTATCCAGGCAAGCGGTCTATCACGCTCTTTCCAAACGCGGGAATCCACGGCTTTCGACTTTGAATCAGATCCTAAAAGCCGCCGGGATAAAGATTACTTTTGATACCGATCAGGAGGCGGCTTAGTCGCTACTAAGTTAATGGTTCCAGGAATGTTGGAATGCGGACCCAGAACATTCGAATTCCAGTTTTGACGAGAAACCAGGCACTGACGTTAATAATCTTAGTCGCAGTAGTCGTTCGCGTGAGTTCCGTCCTGTATCTCGGGGCTCAGATGATAAATTTCGGCGATGGCCCTGACAATTTACAAGCGGCGATTCAGCTTTGCCAGTCAAGTAGCTATCCCCAAGAAAGCTCCCTCCCATTTTTCCGAGCCCCAGGGTTACCGTTTTTTCTGTCGTTCATTACGGGTTGCAATCCCCAGCTTGTCTTCATCGATAAGCTGGCACTGATAGTTGCGGATTGTTTTTCGGTTCTGATGATAGCGCTAATTGCCGCACGTGTGTGGCGAGATAAGTCGCTAGCAATACCTGCCGCCACCCTCGCCGCTTTTTATCCACCGTTTATCGCCCAGGTCACAGATATTCAATCCGAGCCACTCTTTATGGCGCTCATGCTCGGATCAATATTTTTCCTGTTAGACAGCAGCAACAGTCGCTGGAGGCAGCTGGTCTCAGGCGCACTGCTGGGTTTGGCAGCACTTACACGACCAATAGGCTTGGTCTTTCTTCCGCTTTTTTGTATCAATGCGTTACTAATTCCATCAGCAAAAAATCGCCTAGGGGGTACACTTTTAATTCTCTGCGGATTCCTTCTGACCGTCGCACCATGGGTAGCGCGAAATGCTTTTGTCTATAATGAACTAATCCTCGTTAATGACGCTGCGGGTTATAACTTTTGGCGCGGCGCTCACCCAGAGATGCGAGCGATTTATCAGGCCAGGACCCTGGATGAGTTCACCGACAAACAACAACACTTCGAATCAATCACCTCACCGACTGTCGCCGCTGAAGTCGCCGCCAACAATGCAAGCCCGGGAAAACGGAGCGCTAAATGGAGGGAATTAGGATTCGAAATTGTAACCCAAGACCCGAGAGGCTATTTCAAATTCCTAATCCAGAAAGCTCTGATCTTTTGGCGACCCTGGCTCAATCCCACCATTTACCCGGCGCCCAAAGTAATTCTAAGTGCATTGATTTTCGTTCCCACGCTGATGCTAGGGCTAATCGGACTCACATGGCTTCGACACCATAACCGTCGGCTATTTTGGAGTTGCGTCCTGTTTCTAGGAATATCCTGGATTGCGCACATACCGTTTCAAACAGTGACCCGCTTTCGCATCCCACTGGTCGATCCGGTATGTTTAATTCTAGGAGTTCAGCCGTTAATGGCCTTAGTTAATAGAAAGCGGGGGCCTGAATTTTAACGGGCGATTTTGTGCGAGGTTGAGGCGCTGGAATTTGAAAGGCCGGATGCTAGTTGATACTAGGTGAGGAATTTTAATGGCTGAGTTTGAGCAAAGGTCGGCGAAACGAGAAAGCGGAAGGAGGGGTGCTGTAGTTCACTACTGCCCCCGACTGAGCATTTCTTGTTTCGCCGAGATTTGCCAAAATCAGCCGTTAAAACGGGATGTCGTCGTCGTCAAAAGATACTGATCCGCCTGCCCCAAAATCCGCCGGCGCCGTTGGCATATCCCCTGCGCCGCCTTTACCGGAGCTGTAACTCTTCTCAATCGAAGACCCCGCCCCTTCGCCTTTACCACCGCCGACAAACTGCACGTTGGTCGCAATGATTTCAGTCGAGTACCGAGCCTGGCCCTCTTTGTCTTCCCATTTACGGGTTTGAATTCGGCCTTCGACAAAAATCTGTCGTCCTTTTTTTAGAAACTGTGCGCAGTTCTCCGCAGTCTTTCCCCAGACAACAACCTGGTGCCACTCAGTGTGATCAACCCACTCCCCCTCTGGAGTTTTACGGCGCTCTCCTGTGGCTAGCCGAAGTGTGCAGACTGCGTTCTTAGACGGGGTGTAACGGAGCTCAGGGTCCGCTCCAAGATTACCTAGAAGAAAGGCTTTATTTACTCCCATACGAAACTCCTTAAATTTTAAACAGTTAGAACCAATTGCAGCATAAAAACTTATCAACAGGCCCTCAAACGACCCTGACTATAGGAGATCTCGCCCCCAAAGTCATGCCCATAGGCCAATAAGGTATTGTCGTTATGAAGGGGGATTTTGTCGCCGGAATAACTGCATTTTCCAAAAATATTTCGGAGACGAAGAAAGGAGTTTGTGAAAAACCTTTTCGCTCCGCCCCGGCCGGGTGGGCATCTTCCGTGAGGAAGACACCACACCCGACCGGGGCGCAAGCCGCCGCGGGCTAGACGCGGGCGGGTGCCGACGCCTGCTCGAGCATCTCCGCGAGCTCCCGGTCGTTCGGCACCAGGAGGCGGAGCACCAGGGCGACATCACTGGGGACGTCGCTGAGGAGCTGCTCGAGACCGCGACTGCCGCGAGCCCAGCGCCCCAGGAGCGACCGGGCGATGCGGTCCGCCGTCGCCTTCGGGGCGACGGGGAGATCCTTGAGGTCGCCTTCGGCGGCCTCGATCTCGATCACGTCCCGGCTCCCCTTCTTGGGGACACGGAGCGTGTTCCTGCCGGGGTTGGAGAGCGCCGCCGGCGTGAGCCGGCGGACCGTCGTACCGGCGTGGAGGCAGAGCGCCTCCCGCAGGATGACGAGCCCGCTCTCAGGGGGCGCGAACACGGCGGTCACCCGCCGGATCCCCTTCCCGACCGAGAGGTGCGCGGGCCCGACCCCGACCGGGTCCTCCGGGAGGTCGATCACGAGCGTCGGCCGATCGAGACGCTCTCCCACGAACTCGGTCCCCGACACCGCCTTCGGGCCGCAGGGGATGAGCAAGAGACCGCCCCACAGGGCGGCCTCGGGGTATGACCACACCCGCACCGCATCGGGGCACGGGTTCAAGAGCTGGATCATGGAATCTCCTCCAGGCACCCCCTCACAGAGGGCGCCAACCAGGGAAAGGAAAACGTGTGAACTTTCTCCACCTCATTACCCAACCGCCACGCGGCAGGCACGAAGCAGAGACCGAGAGCATCGGTCTTAAAGGACTCTAAAAACAAATCCCTCAAGACCGACGCTCTCGACTTTAAGCTCACTATAAAAAACCCAATAAACTCCAATCTTCAGTCTCCTCCTCGGCAAAGCCAAATCAGGCTAAAAACCCAGGAGAGACGAAGATAGTTTCTACTACCCAATACAGTCTGAAAAAGAGCAGATTGAAAAAGAGCCGCGAGACCTTATGTCTGTACAACTAGGAAGTTGTTAGAATTTTGAAACAAGTGATGATTTATAAAGCTTTTACCCCAAAAACTCCATTAAGCCTCAACTTCCACCCCCATTAACTCCCAGCAGGGCTTGAGCTTTTCCTCGTTTCCCTCTACAAAATCCCCCATGATAATCCGCATCACAGACATCCCCCCCGAGGGGCGAGAGCTTGAGTTCACACTGGATTGCCAGGCCTTAAACGCCCGCACAGCCCTAGCTCACGAGACCCGGCTGGAAGCTCCAGAGTATAAATTTATAGACGCGCCGCGAGCCCAGCTAGCGCTAAGTCTTGAAGGAACGACCGTGCAGGTCAAAGGTCAGGCGAGCTCTACTTACCAAACCCCCTGCGCCCGCTGTATCGAGCCCACGGAAAAGGCACTTGAGACTCCGATTGATCTAATTATCAAACCCGCCTCCGAACGCTCTCGCGCGGGAGAAGAGGTCGAAGACCTGCAACTAAGTTTCTATGACGGTAAAGAGATAAACCTCGCGCCGATTATTGAAGAGGCGCTAATCCTAAGCCTACCCTACACAGTCATCTGCAAAACAGACTGCCGTGGGCTCTGCCCTAAATGCGGGACCAATCTCAATCTTGGGATTTGCGACTGCAAAGAAGAGGCAGAAGAAAAGCCCGTCGACCCTCGCTGGGCAAAGCTTAAAGAGCTAAAACTCCACTAATTACTCGGATAGCTACTCGTAGAAGTCCCCGAACGGAATGAGCGGCACCTTTTTTAGGAACGACACCGCGCATAGCAGATACGCCCCGAGGAAACCAAGGGTCACAAATAACTCCGGTAATCCCAGATTAATCTGGGTCGGGTAAAGGGTCGGCGCAAATAGAATCATTGACTGCAGCCAAAGTCCGACAGCGACAATCACACCGGTAGCAAACAGTAATCGTGGAACCTGCTTAACATCGCGGGAGAGTCCCAGAAGGAACGGCAAAATAAAACAGCAACCCAAGATGACCCAAGCAAACCTGTGCCAGGGCTCAAGCCTAAGTCTCGTAATTAGCCAACCTGTCTCCTCCGGCAGGTTCGCATACCAGATTGTCAGATAATGACTCCAGAATAGATAGGCCCAAAAGATGCCAAAGCCGAAAAGTAACTTGCCCAAATCCCAAAGGGTGCGCTTATGAATCTTTGCCAAATAAAGCGGGTGAATAACGCGGGCATACCCAACGCCCATTGAGGTCCAGGCCATCGCCAGATAGACACCGCTCATAAAAATAAAGGCGCCAAAGAGAGTCGAGTACCAGTGCGGGTCAACAGACATCACCTGGTCAAAACCAATTAGAGAAACGGAGAGTGCGTAGATCATTACAATTACCGGGGAGAGCCGACCGAGCTTATTTTTAGTCTCACGGATCCCCATCCGCGCATCCGGACCCCAGCCTGCGACAAAGGTGTCGTAGCTTTTATCCGCCCAGCGGCTTAGCTTGTCTCCCTTAACGCCAGTTAACCCACCACGAATTGCACCGATATCTCGGCTAACGGAAAGAAACACTGCCCGCCGCGCAACCAGGATTAGAACCAACACCGCAACAAGGTCCCGAGCAAAAAGAAAGTTTGCGCTAAGCCAAAGTTCCTTTCCGGGAATTGGCTCATTCGCCCACTCAAAGAGATAGTGCCGACCAAAATACAGCACCGCCAAGGGGATAACCGAGAAGGTAAAGAAAACACTAGCCGACTCAAACAATCGCCGAATCGGGCGCGCCCACTGTGCGTTACAGATATGGAACACGGCGGTAAAGCACGAGGCCGCAGCTGAGAGGATGAACCAATAGGTGAAGTTAATATGAAAGACCGTCCAGTAGCGCATAGGATCGGAGCCCATGACGCCCATGACAAAGGCAGCTACTCCAACCAGTAACAATACCCAGAGCACTGCACGCGAGAGTGCGGAGATTTCAAACGGCTTAGCCTCTACAATCGCCGGGACATCTTGTATCGTTACTGGCGATAATGCGTGTGACATAGTTCCCTACTCTGCTTATTAAACTCTATAGCCCACTTCCGCTTCTATTCTGGGCGCTTAAATTTCTCCGCATCCACTCCACTCAAGTTGCGACCCTGAAGAAAACGGAGATAGTTAATAACATCCCATTTCTCAGCCTCGCTAAACTTGTAACCGTAACGCGGCATATTCGTCCCGCCATAATGCAGAATCCCGAACACCCGGCCATCGGACTTTCCACGATAGAAGTCCGTCAGCAGGTCCGGAACCGCCATCTGCGGACCGACAGGGCCTGCACCATTTCCCAACTTCCCATGACAGGTAAGGCAGTTGGAATTCCAAAGTCTCTGGCCACGCCAAACTGAGTTTAGTGTAAAAGCCACAGGATTCTGTAGCTTGGCTTCGGCCTCCTCTAAGGTCATGGTAAACGGCTTAGACCCTAGCGGGACCGTTCCGATTACTGGAGCTCGTGCAAACTCGCTCGGCTTAAATGACTGCTGCGAGTTAAGATCTGTATCCCAAGGCAGCGCCAGCGCAATTGATGGCACTAAACTTAGCAACAGCAACAAACGGGTCAGAGCCTTAGCGCACATACTGCACCTCCACTTCCGCCGCCCCAATCTTCTTGAATTCATCTTTAATAGCATCCGCTTGCTCTTTCGAAACACGGACAGTCAGCCCAAAGGTGCCCTGGGTAAAGTTTGGCCTAAACCCTGGTGTCGGGAAAAGGTTAGGAATTCGGCTGTTGTGCAGCATTCCTATCAGCGTCACGATCGCCCCAATCAAAATCGTGCACTCAAACCCGATCACGACAAAGGCAGGAATAGAGATAACCGTCTTGGCACTGGTTCGCATCGGCCAGTCGACCGACATCCAGATAGTCATCAGAAACGCGCCGAGACATCCGGTCAGTGCGCCCACGAGTGTGAAAATCCTCACCGGACTCCGACGCCGCTTTATATACAGCTGATCTTCCAACTCATGGTTGGGCACCGGGGAGAAGAGCTCTATCTTCTCCAGCCCCCTTTCCTGAAGCCGCTTAATCGCTGACATCGTGTCATCGACAAACTTAAAATGGCCTATTACTAAATAATCGGTAGACATAACTTTTGCGCCGTTTTGCGAACACCCTCCCCCCGCTAGTGCGAAGGATGTCTTTCAGGCACCTCCATCGTCTCTTTAACTTCAGTTAGCGACATTGACGGGAAGAACTTGATAAAGACCAACAGCAGGGTAAAAAACCAACCAAATGACCCAACCGTAATCCCAAGCTCTGTCCAGCTAAAATGGTAGTCATCCCAGGCGCTCGGCAAAAAGTCCCGCGAAAGCGACTGCACGATAATGTTAAAGCGCTCAAGCCACATACCGATGTTGATGAAAAAGGAGAGAACCCAGAGCCAAGCAATGCTGGTGCGGCACTTCTTAAACCACAAGGTGAGCGGCAACACGCAGTTACAGATCACCATCCCCCAGAAGAAATACTTTAGCTCTCCGAAAGGCCTAAACCAGAACTGATAGCGCTCGAAGACGTTATTGCTATACCAGGCCATGAAAAACTCAATCGCGTAGGCATAGGTCACAATCCCCGAGGTGAACATAATCAGCTGCGCCATCTTCTCGTAGTGCCAAATTGTCAGATACTTCTCTAACGAGAACGCCTTTCGAAGCGGGACTGAGATGGTAATTACCATCGCTAGTCCTGAGAAAATCGCACCGGCCACGAAATACGGCGGGAAGATTGTCGTATGCCAACCTGGAACAAGCGACATAGCGAAGTCCCAGGAGACCACAGAGTGCACCGAGAGCACGAGCGGAGTGGCAAACGCGGCAAAAAACCCATAGGCCGCCATGTAATGCCGCCACTGCCTATCGCTCCCCCGCCATCCCAAAGATGTAAGTGTGTAGAGCACCTTCCGAAACGGAGTCTGCGCACGGTCCCGAGCGGAAGCGATATCCGGGACTAGGCCGATAATAAAGAACAACACACTTACGGTTAAGTAAGTACTAACCGCAAACACGTCCCAAAGGAGCGGCGAACGGAAGTTTACCCAGAGATAACGCTGGTTGGGATACGGCAGCAGCCAGTAGAAGTTCCACGGACGCCCTAAGTGGACAATCGGGAACAGTCCGGCTGTCGCTACAGCAAACACTGTCATCGCTTCCGCGATACGGTAGATAGGCACCCGCCACTTAGCACGGAACAGGAACAACACCGCCGAGATTAAAGTCCCGGAGTGCGCAATACCAACCCAGAATACGAAGTCGGTGATATAACAGCTCCAGCCGATCGGAATGTTCTTTCCGGACATTCCGATTCCTTCTAGCACCTGATGCCGCCATGAATAGGCCCCGACAAGCATCACCGAAAACGCTGTGGCAAAAGCCAGATACCAACTGAGCGTCGGCGGCTCTAGAGACTTAAGGATGTCCCTGTCGACGGTATCGTAATCATATTTAGTGTGGGCTACATCCATTGCTAACTCACCTTCGCAGTTTCATTCTTAACGCGTGCCAGATAGCTTATCGCCGGCTGGGTGTTAATTGCCTGGTCTAAAACTTTATAAGCACGCGGACTCTGTGACTTCTTGTAGACCTCGCTCTCATGGTCGAGCAGATTGCCAAAGGTAATCGCTTTTGTTGGGCAAGAGGATGCGCAGGCCGGCTGGATATCGCCATCCTGCACAGGGCGCCCGAGATTCTTAGCTTTGTTTTCCCCTTCACGGATTCGCTGCACGCAGAAGGTGCACTTCTCCATGATACCAACTTCTCGCACTGTCACATCCGGATTGAGTTGCCAGGTTAACGGCTCTGTCCAGTTGTAACGGAACCAGTTAAAGCGCCGCACTTTATAGCTACAGTTATTCGAACAGTAGCGGGTGCCGACACAACGGTTATAAACCATTGTGTTTAGCCCCTCTTCGTTGTGATAGGTCGCATAAACCGGGCAGACCGGCTCGCACGGAGCATTGCCGCAGTGCTGACAGAGCATCGGCATAAACCCGTCCACCGGCTGCTCTTCGGAGCCGTCGAAGTAGCGGTCGATTCTCAGCCAGGACATCTCCCGCCCCTGAGCGCAAATATCTTTACCAACTACCGGAATATTGTTCTCCGCATAACAGGCGACAACACAAGAAGAGCACCCTGTGCAGCTTGCCAGATCAATCGACATCCCCCAGCGATACTGTGGATGCTCCATCTGCTTATACATTTGCAGTGGCTCTGGCTGTGGCCCGAGCGCCTCAGGGTCGTGATGCTTCTTGCCGCCGTGCTCGCCATGCCCGTTTGCTCCATGACCATGTGCGTCGTTGGAGTCCGCCAGAACAGTCGCGGCTGCGACAGACCGGAGCAAGGCGCGCTTCTCCTGGCTATCGTGACCCTGAGTCGTGACTAACTTATCCTGAGCATGGGTTTTGTTAATGGCCGTAACGGTCGTAACGAAACTTGGGGCTGATTCCTTAGCGGCGGCTGGCAGGACCTTAAGAGCGTTTGCCCCCACCCCAGTCGCATACCGACCATAGGCCTCATGCCCCTGACCAAGTGGAATCGCGACAAGATTTGGGTGGACATATTTTGTGATAAACGCTGGTGACTCGACTATGCCCTGCTCGGTCCGAACTTGGACGACATCCCCGCGCGAGATGCCGTGCTTGGCAGCTAATTCCGGATGAATCTCAATCCAAGAACCCCAGACAGCGGTTGTCATTGGGTTTGGCAGCTCTTGCATCCAGGGCCGATTTGCCGCGCTTCCGTCCTGACTGTTGACTGTTGGGAACACAAGTAGCGATAACTCAGGGGCTTCTTTCTTCTCAATAGTCTTTACCGCCCCAGGTGCTAGCGCCAACTCTACGGGGTTACGAGACCAGGCAAGCTTTTCATATTCACCGCCCTTTTCAACTAGCTCTAGCCAACGACTCTCAAAACCAGACTCGCCAACCCGCTTTTTCCACTGCGTTTTAATGTAATCAAGGAAGCTCTGCGCTCCACCGAGGTTTAACTGAAGTTTAAGTGCCAGCGACACCAAAGTATCCCCAAACGACTGGGTCTTATACATCGGCTGCATCGAAGGTTGATTGATGTTGTAAACACCAGGAGCAGGCTCGCTGTCCCCCCAACTCTCAAACCCGGTACTCTTTGGCAACACAAGCTGAGCCAGTGAGGTGGTCTCATCAAGGTGCGAAGAGATTGAAACCACAAACGGCACCTTAGAAACAGCCGCCGAGAATCCAACGGAGTCCGGCAGGGTATAAGCTGGGTTTGGACCGGCAACGATTAAGAGTGACACCGGATTCTCTTTGCCGTTAATTTTATCTGCAAGCTCGCGTATGCGGTCGGATGCTAAAGTCGCTGGAGCCGCTCCCGTCATACGGGTAACAAGCACCGTCTTCCCGATATTTCCCAAGGTTGCGTTAATGAGATTTGCAATCACCGCACACTGCACCGCGGTTTCACCTCCGGCGGCCGCGCCACCAGAAATCACTAAGGAGGAAGTCGAACTGAGCAGACTCTCAACAATCGTTGTTAAGTCCCCCTCTTTCACCCCAGTTCCGTGAAGCTCCGCCGTGAGGTTTAACTCCGAGAACTCGCCTGCGAGAGCGCCAAGCCCACTTCGAGAAACCTTTCCGCCTCCCTTTTTGAGAAGTAGCGAGAGCAGCGCGCGCAAAATCCGGAGCTCTGAGCCTGGCAGGTTCATGATCCAGCGGTCAGCGTTGGCCGCCGTGAGCGACATACGCGGCTCAATTTGGAAGAAGTTACTGATAAACCCGCCCTTACCATTCCGCTTTGCGCCGTTTCGGGTTTCGGCCCATTGGCGTGCAAACTCCACCGGAGATATCCAGGTCTCAAGGAAATCCGCTCCAAAGCTGACGATAGTGTGAGCCTCTGAGAAATCAAAGTGCATTCGGGCGCCCGTACCGAAACTGCGCTCAGCGGCGACATTCAGCACATCCCGACCGAAGAGCTCATATTCCACATGCTTAAGCGCAGGAAGCTGGGCTTGAAGATCAGAAACGAGCGCCTTATTGCTCCCCGACAGAGAGCCGGTAAGTAAGACTGCCTCTTTTCCTGCTGGCAGATCTTTTACAGCGGCAACAAGCTTATCCAGCGCGTCGCCCCATGAGAGCGGCTTAAACGGTTGATTGGCGTCCCGCGAAAGTGGCTCACGTATTCTATCCGGATCGTAATGCGCCTGAATCGAAGATTGCCCATGAGCACAAAGCCCGCCCTGATTAATTGGGTGACTAGGATTGCCCTCAACTTTCACAGCCCGGCCCTCACGGGTCCGAACCAGAACTCCACAACCACCACCGCACTCTCCACAAGATGCCGCATACCAAGTCGCAACACCTGGCACTACGTCATCTGGCGGAATCACGTATGGGATAATTTTCTCAGGAAGCTCCCCCGAACAACCAGCAGCCGCCATCCCGGTGGATACCCCGACAATCTTTAGGAAGTCGCGTCGATTATAACCGTTTTTCGTAGCCATCTACTCGCTCTTTAAAACTAATTACTGGTGACAGGTTGCGCAGTCAGTGCTCGCACCACGCTCTCGGTGACAGCTTACGCACCAACCCATCTTAAGTGATGAAACTTTCTCCACCCGTGGCATCTTCTGCACCTGTCCGTGGCACTTTTGACAACCAACTCCGGCTTTAATATGCCGCTCGTGGGTGAAATAGGCGTGCTCTGGCAGACGATTCACAGGCTCCCACTCAATCGGCTTGCCTTTATCCCAGGCCTCTTTAAGCTTTTTAATTTCCGGCTTATCCGTTCTCACAAGTTTGTGACACCCCATGCAACTCTCTAGCGAGGGCACTGTCGCATAACTCGATTTGGTCACACCCGAGTGACAGTAGGTGCACTCGATATTATTTTTTTCAACGTGAATCACATGACTGTAGTTCACCGGCTGCTCCGGCCGATATCCACGAGCGTATTTTAAAAAGAGATCCAATGGCGCGACATCTGTCGGAACCGCTTGCCCCTCTCGCCACAGGCCGGCTTTGTAATCTGGCAATGGCTCGACTGCTCCCTGTGCGCCAGGATCTGTGACAGCGGCAGGAGCTGCGCTTTCATTTGCAGGCTGCGCCGCAAGATCTTTGGATGAGCTAATAAGCGCGAACTGAGTCAGGGCCACTAAAACAACGCAGCCGATTGCGCCTAAGATGACAGAATAAGCCTTCTTCATTCCCCACTCAGAGTAATTTGAATACCTAAAACCAGCGTCAACGAATTTCTCGTTAGCGCAGGTGAATACACAGAGCTATAACATGTTGATAGCGTTCAGCTCTGGAGACCTATAACGTAAGCACCGCCACTTGTCATCCGGAAACCAGACTCTCCTTTTTAGCTATACTTATTCACAGCAATGACCGGAGCTTCATATTGTCTAACGAGCTTCTGGCCCCTGCTTTACCGGCGCTGCTCACGCTGATATCTACTGACTCAGTATTATGAAAGAAGAACTAAAAGCTGCTCTTGCTGCTGCAATTTCAAAAGCCACGGCTTTGGAACTAGCCGCTGTCTCTCGCCTAATTGAGAAACCTAAAAATCTTGATTTCGGCGACCTGGCGTTTCCGTGCTTTCCACTAGGAAAGTCTTGGAAGCTCCCACCAAATGCCTGCGCTGAAAAGCTGGCAAAAGAGATAAAACTCCCTGCTGGATTTTCAGAGGTAATTCCCACCGGGCCGTTTCTGAATTTCCGGTTCGATCGCGCTAGTTTTACCAAAACCGTGGTAGATACTGCGGTTAACGGCAAAATCACTAGCTCAGCTCCTGTAGGAACCAGAAGTGAAACCGTAATCTTGGAATATAGCAGCCCTAACATCGCCAAACCGTTCCATGTTGGCCATCTAAGGGCGACTCTCATCGGGTCAAGTCTTGACCGTATATATAGGCACCTCGGCTACAAGGTCATAACTGTGAATCACCTAGGGGATTGGGGGACACAGTTCGGTTTTGTTTGGGCTGGATGTAACCTTTGGGGGAGGCCCGCAGAGGCCACCGTACGGGACCTAGTCGATATCTACCGCCGCGCGACCTCGCTCAAAGAAAACCAGGAAAAGGACTCTGTCCCTGAGAGTGAAAAGGACCTTCCTGATATCAACGAGATGGCGCGTGCTTATTTCGTGGACCTCGAGTCAGATAAACCCTACGCCAAAGAGTTTTGGCAGTGGTGTTTAGATATCTCACTTAAATATTTTAAAGAGACCTACCAGCGACTGGGAATTTCGTTCGACCACTATACGGGGGAATCTTTTTACTCCGATAAGCTCGATGGGGTGCGCCAGGAGTTAGAGCGAGCTGGAATCTTAGAAGAGTCTAAAGGCGCGTTTGGAGTTCAGCTAGGGGACGAGTTGGGTTTTGCCCGCATCTATACACCTGACGGGCGCTCACTTTATCTGACCAGGGATCTGGCAACAGCGATTTATCGGGCGGAGAATTTTCAATTCGATAAACTGATTTACGTAGTTGGTGCCCCGCAGATGCTGCATTTCAAGCAGCTGTTCGCCATTTTAAAACTCCTCGGCCTGGATTACGCCGAGAAGTTAGAACATGTGGCCTTCGGGCACGTTTTGGGGATTAAGACGCGCGGAGCCGGGGAGTTTATTGAGCTAAATGATTTCTTTGATGAAGCTGTTGAGCGTGCGCTAAAGGCGTATCATGAACAGGTTTCGAAACGTCCGGAAGGACTCGATGAATTCGAAGTCGCCGAGGCTGTAGCCTTTGCCGCAATTATATTTTCAACCCTAAGTCGCGGACGGCTTAAGGATGTGCAGTTTAGCTGGGACAGCGCACTTGAGTTTCAGGGAGACAGCGGACCGTATCTGCTTTATGCCTGCGCACGAATCAACGGCATTAAGGAGAAGGCTCTAACGGCGGGGATTTCGGCGATTAAAGAGCTAAAGCCGGAATATTTTCCGGAAGAGAGCGCGTTTAATCTCGCCGCAATTATTGATGAGTTCCCGGAAGTACTTGAGCGAGTGGTGTTGGAGAACGAGCCACATGGCTTGGCGAGCTTTGCGCTGGATCTCGCGCACGCATTTTCTAAAGCTTATAACGAGCTTCCGGTTTTGGGAGAGACACAGGGGGCGGAGATTGCTGGGGCGAGGTTAGCGCTGTTTGAGGCTACGGGGCTGGTGCTGAGGAAGTCGATTGAGTTGTTGGGGATGAAGGGCATAGAGAGGATGTAGGATGGCAAATAGAACCGGAGTGGTGGCGTTTTCAGGAGGGCTTGATACCTCGTTTTTGGTGCCGTTTTCTCGGGAGAAGTATGGGCTAGACCGGGTTGTGACCTGCACGGTTAATACCGGCGGGTTCGGAAAAGAAGATAAGGAGCGGATTGAGCGGCGCGCCAAAGAAGTTGGGGCGGATGAGCATCTGTATATTGAAGCCGAAGAGGAGTTTTATTCGAGCATCATCAAGTACATGGTGTTTGGGAATGTTACCCGCGATGGGTATCCGATGTGTGTCGGGGCGGAGCGGCTGATTCAGGCTAAAGAAGCGCTTAAAGTCTGCGATAAATTTAACGCCGAGTTTTTTCTACACGGCTCGACTGGAGCTGGTAACGACCAATATAGGTTTGATTTAGTGGCGCATGTCTTGGGGCGCCCCGGGTTAAAGACAATTGCTCCTGTGCGAGAGTTTGGCTTTAGCCGGGAGTATTCAACAAATTACCTTAAAGAGCGGGGCATTGATGTTCCGGCGAAGAACACAAATTACAGTTATAACGTAGGGCTTTGGGGAGTCTCTATCGGCGGGAAAGAGACCCACAGCTCGTTGGAGCTTATTCCTGAAGAGGTCTGGCACTCGCATCCGGAGGCGGGAGTGAAAGATGGCGAGTTGGAGCTTGAATTTAAGGCGGGGGAGCCAGTTGGGTTAAAGTCGCCTTGGGGCGCTGCGAAAACTCCAGTTGAGATTATTAAGCTCGCGACAGAGATTGGAAACCGGTTCGGAATCGGTCGGCATTATCATATCGGAACTTCAGTGCCGGGAAAGAAAGGGCGGCTCGCCTATGAGTCGCCGGCCGCGGATATTATCTATGCTGGGCACCATACACTGGAGAAAATTACGCTTACCCAAGCGCAAGTTTCGGGGAAGGTTTCAGTGGCACAGGAGTTCGGGCGGCTTGTGCATGAAGCGAAATTTTTTGACCCTTACATAGAAGACCTGGCGGCATATCTTACTAACTCGCAGAAACGGGTTACCGGGACTGCTAAGGTTTACTTAACAGCGGGACAGATAAAAGCCGTCACCTGTGACTCGCCGTTTAATCTACTGGCGGCAAAGGGTGCCACATACGGCGAGGTCTCTGAGTTTTACGACGGCCGGGATGCTGAAGGGGCCTGTAAGTTAAACGCCTTTGAGCAGAAGATCTATTACGGGCTTGGAAAGAAGTAGCTCTATGGTTGAACTACTCAAGGCGCTTTTAGAAATTGAGTCGGTCTCTGGGAACGAGGAGAAGAAGGCGCAGTTTCTTTGCGAGCGGCTTGAGAAGCATTTCCCCGGAGCCGTCTATCGTATCGATCGAAATGTCATCGTTCACCTAAAGGGCGAGGGCAAATCCCCTACTCTGCTGCTCTGTTCACACATCGACACCGTTTTTCCGGCAGCAAACTGGACGAAGAACCCCTTCAAATCAGAAACTGTAGGTGAGCAGATTTTTGGATTAGGTAGTAACGATGCGCACGGGGCGCTTGTGGCGATGATTGAAGGGGCAAAGCGCGCAATCGAAAAGGGGCAAAAGCTTAAGGGCGGTCTGCTGATGGCTTTTGTTTGCGAAGAAGAAAAAGGCAGCGCCGGATTTTTTACGATTGAGCCAAAACTGCCGCGCTATGACTTTGCAATTTTTGGCGAGCCAACAGAGATGAAAATCGGCTACGCCATGCGCGGGTATATGAAGCTTAAGATGTTTACGAGAGGCAAAGCCGCGCATGCTTCGCGACCGAATACGGGAGAGAACGCCGTTTTTAACCTACTTAGAGATTTGGAGAAGCTCCGCTCACTGCCGCTAAAAGACAGCTCCCCTTGGGGGTCGGCCACAGTGCAGCCGACAACTATCGCCGGAGGTAGTTCGGAGAACCAGTTGCCGGACTTGGTGGAGACGATGCTGGATGTGCGCACGACCCCGGAAATAGATAACTCGCGGGTGTTAGAGCTTCTTCAAAATTCAGGATTGGAATTTGAGGTGGTCTTTAACAGACGTCGCCCGACCCAGTGCGACCCGAACTCGCCTCTAATTAAAGGTATCAAAGCGGCAAACCCTAAGGCGGAGCTCTATGCCTTCCAGGGGACTTGCGACATGGCGTTTACCACTGCGCCGTCCGTTGTAATGGGACCTGGGAAACCAGAGCGCTCGCATACAGCAGATGAGTTCGTGCTTGTTTCTGAGCTGGAAGCAGGCGCCGAGATATATAAGAGAGTTAGTGCTGAGCTTTTGGGATAAAATACTTTTCGTTCGTTTTTTTAATTTAAAAAATAAAAAAGAACGAACGAGATGATGGTCCTTTCAA
>CAYMWO010000043.1:0-18387 GCA_964393905.1 uncultured Bdellovibrionales bacterium
ATAGACTCCAAAGACGAGTCTGTGGCCAAGAGCTTTCGTGGCATTGGAGTCCGGATTGAGGTGGATGTGTTGATTACAGCCTACGGCTGCGTGATATTGTCCTATTCAATGCCCTGTGAGAGAAGTGCGGTGGAGGAGCTGCTGCAAACGGATAATGTAAAACCCCTGTTCCCTAAGAACCCCGGATCCCTAAGAAAATAGAGCCGCACAATGATACAGCTTGCGAAACGCTTTAACTTCCTCGTTTTAGTTTCCTTGGTGGGCTTGACCCTAGCGACTTCCGCCTCGGCCGAACCGGAGGGGATGCCGGCCCTGGGAAATCCCGGAAATAGCTCTTCTACTAGCCCGCAAGTCGGTACAGCTTCTGAGTTCCCGCGGGACATCTCCGTTCAGGGTGAGGCGACCTTGTTCTCCGCCCCTGACACCCTTCGCATCACTGCGCTAGTCGAAACTCTAGGAGCGACAACGACTGACGCACAAAAAAACTTAGACAGCACTATCTCCAAACTTATCGCACAGCTAACCGCCGCAGCCCCAGGGAAGGTTACCGTCTCCTCTCGCGGGACCACGTTTTCGGTCGCGGGCGCCAAGGCGCCGGGGGTATCCCCAAATACACAGGTTACCGCCCGGGGTTTTGTCGGGCTTGAAAGCTCGGAGCTTTCCTTGGCTGCTAAGCTTGTAGATACCGCCCTGGCGGCAGGAGCGACCTCTGTTCCAGATATAGATTTTGTAGTGCGCAAAAACGAGGAGCTAAAACTCCGCGCCGTAAATGAGGCAACGGCAAATGCCAGACACCAGGCTGAGGCTATCGCCAGCTCCCTTGGGGTAAAGCTCGGAAAACTGCTGTCTGCTACCGTCACCGAGGAGCCCTTAGGAGCTATACTTCGCAATAACCGTCAGCTAGGCGGCTCAGCGGTAAACCAATACGCCGATGAGGAGATTCGAATCTTCGTAGCCCTTCGATTTGAGGTGGGATAAGCCCTCTCAGGGCTAGTCTGAATCCCGTTTTAGATCTATAGAGCTAGGGCCATGACTGACCCAGCTATTCAACAACTTATCGCGGATGGGATTGAAGCGCGTGACCTGCGTCGAATTCGCGATCATCTTACCGATCTCTCCCCGGTTGATATCGCTGATATTATTAAGGAGCTCCCCGGGGACAACCAGGCCATAGTCTTCCGTATTCTCCCAAGAGACCTTGCGACCGACACCTTTGAGTATCTGGCAGTTGAGATTCAGCAGGGTCTCCTCTCCACACTCGGTCAGGAGCGGTTTGCCGTTATTCTCAATGAGATGGCCGCGGATGATAGAACCGCGCTCTTGGAGGAGTTCCCGGCAGCGGCTTCGCGGCAGCTTGTTTCCCTGCTCTCCAAAGAGGAGCGACTTATTGCACTCACTCTGCTGGGCTACCCCGAGGATAGTGTCGGCCGGTTGATGAACCCGGACTATATTGAAGTCGGCGAAGACTGGACAATCGACCAAGTGCTTAATCATCTCCGCACCCACGGTCGGGATAGCGACACGATGAACGTAATTTACGTAGTCGACGCAAAAGGCACATTGATTAACGACCTGCGCATCCGCGAGGTCATTCTCGCCTCGCCCGGCACGTTAGTGCGTGAGTTATACAAGGAGAGTGTCGTCGCGCTTAAGGCGACGGACGACCAGGAAACGGCGGTCCATACCTTTCGTAAATACGACCGGAACGCCCTACCCGTCGTGGACTCCGAGGGGCATATGCTCGGAATTGTCACAGTTGACGACGTGCTGGACATCGCCGAGGAAGAAGCCACGGAAGATATTCAAAAGATCGGAGCCGTTGAGGCGTTGGAAAACGCCTATATGGAGACGGCGCTTCCGCGACTGATTCGGAAACGGGCATTGTGGTTGGTGATTCTGTTCTTGGGCGAACTCTTTACGGCAAGTGCGATGGGGTTCTTTCAAGATGAGATACAAAAGGCCGTCGTCCTCGCACTTTTCATTCCGTTGATTATCTCCAGCGGCGGTAACTCCGGCTCTCAGGCGACGACACTGGTGATTCGTGCCTTGGCGCTGGGGGAGATTACGATTAGGGACTGGATGCGGGTAATGCGCCGCGAACTTATCGCGGGCATATCGCTCGGTGCGATTTTGGGCGTAATCGGTTTCTTCCGCATCACCGTCTGGGCGCAGTTCGGACAGCCCTACGGCGAACACTGGCTATCCATCGCCATTGCGGTCAGCACCTCGCTCGTAGCGGTTGTCCTTTGGGGAACTCTCGCGGGTTCAATGCTCCCACTAATACTGAAAAAAGCCGGCGCCGATCCCGCCACCGCTTCTGCCCCCTTTGTAGCCACCCTCGTGGACGTCACCGGCCTTGTAATCTATTTCAGCGTAGCTCACTTTTTCTTAAGTGGAGTGTTGCTGTAAAAATTGACCGTATAAAGCGGTTTCTATACACTTCCGCCGATTCAATTTGTTCTTTCTCGACATATCCCGAATTACCGGTAGAAGGAGGTTAAGGTGTTAGACAAGGTTCTAGCCACCGCCTTCGACGGCTGTGGCATTCCCTACGTTTCTCTCCCCCGTATTCCGCGCTATCAGGAGCTTCTAGCTGCGGAGAAAAAGCTGCTTAACGATCCGCCCCAGGACCCGTCTCTGCGGAACGCACTGCGGATTGGGGTGATTCGACTCTCGATGTACCTGGCAGAATCCGGAAAGGAGATCCTTGATGCAGGAGCCAGGGCCAAGGCCCGGGTAAAAGACGGTCCTGTGATTGCGAGGCACGACCCGGAGCTGCGAGCAAAGTTGCGCTTCCTCGGCGAGGCGCTCATCCGGCGCGCCGAGAAGAAGCTCCCGCGGGAGATTCGCGCTCTGGCAAAGGGCTGGCAATCTGCGGATGCATTGGGGCAGTTGAAGATTGCTCATCAGCTCTCAGAGATACTGAATACCCCCGGCACCAGGTCGTTGCTGGCCACGTTTCATGACCCTCGCAACGAGGTGTTCCTCCCCAGATACTTCTCGCTCCGCAAGAGAAGGAAGGCCATCACTCCCAACTGTGTCGGAAAGTCCCAGCTGCTAGCCGCCTTTGCGCACCTTGCCGGGGCCGAGGCGATGGCGGTGATGCCAATTGCCACTAACGTCACGTTCTACCGAATCTTCTCCGGTCGAGCGGTATTGCAGATAATGCAGCAGTCCCTCGCTCGCATTCCTAAACTGCTACCCCCCGGATTTGAAATGGAGGGGGACCTGCCGAACGACTCCTTCTGGAGGGAGCTTCATGGGTGGGTCGACAGTTGCTTCGAGCACATGCGCCTTCCCCCCTGGATTCACATCGCGCTGGCCTTGAAGATGCGGGATGGAAACTGGGTGTTGCTCGACCCGAACTTGAGCGCCGTCTGCGTTCTTCCAGATACGGCCGAGGTCGAGAGTGCTCACGAGAAGCTGAAGCTCCTAAGCGGGGTTCAGCCAGGAGTCACGTTTCAGGCGGAGTATCGCAATCTCTCGGACTGGTTCCACGACCAGATAAAGCGTCTGCAAGACGCTCGCCGAGCGATGATGCAGTACATCCGCGCGGTCCGGACAGGCGGCCGGGGACTGACCAACGCGGCGAAGGCCGTCGCTGAAAATCCGTTTTGCGAAGAGCTGTTCAAGCTTATGCGGATCGAGGATGACAAACTTGCCCAGTCCACGCGCCTCGGCGCCTGCAGGGCATTTCTTTCCGGCAAGTGGAAGCTCGAACTCGAGGACCTGAGCGAACTCGGGCCCGCGCGCCCGACGGAGTTCCGGCGCTATCTTGCTGAACGGCCGAGTATCCGGTGGCGAATTGCGACTATTCCGTACTGGATCATGCTGACCGCAGTCCGGGAGCTCGCACAGGCCTGGAAGGTAATGCAAGTTGCCCTGCCGCATCCCTCCGTCGAGTTTGCAAACTTGGAGCATTCGATTGCCACGACGGTGGTCGGGCATATCGGTGTAAATGAAAATTCACTCACCGAAACGGAGGTAGCACTCTCAGAGGAAACATCAAGTTCGTTCAGACTGCACAACCAGATTCTCTTGCCCTTGAAAGAGGGCGGGAGATACCGCTCGCATGCAGTGCGAGCTGCGCGGGCGCTCAACAGGCTCGTGCGCATTCCGGTAGGCACTGATGGAGTTCTCAATCGTCTTTCGGAGCTGATGCAAAAAGGCCCCGAAGAAGGAGTGACCGATGGCGACCAACGCGCCCCCGAAGGCGCAGCTCAAGAAGGTGACAGACCTCCTGTCGGAGGGCAAGTCGAGAGAGGAGATCCTGGCAGCGGACCCGACGCTCCGGGCGGCCCTCGACTTTCTCCAGTCGGCTACGCAGCCGGCGAGGGGTGGAGCGGCGCCGGGGCGTGAGCCCGAAGCCTGCGCGAAGTTCGACTAGGACCGCTCACGCGGTCTGATGTGGTGGGGCGGCCTCGGTGTCGGGAGTGTAACTCCGACCCTTGGCCGCCCTGCCCTGCAGATACGGTTTTTATCCCCTCCTTCTCCGGCCGGGACCCTTTTCTATTCTAGTGGTGGACTCTCAGACGGCAGCTCGATAAAGCCACCGGGATCTTGCCCCTTAAATGACAAACTCAACTCCTCCTGCACCCGCAGAATTAACTCCTGCAGTCCGATTCTTGTAAGGGCTGAGACAGCAAGTGCGTTTAGGCTGTTGGTGAGCGCATTAACCTGTACTGCTGAAAGTCTATCGATTTTGTTCAGCACCAAGAGTTTGGGTTTTTCGCGAAAGCCTAAGTCATCTAATGTTTTCTCAACAACTTCAATCTGCCCAAGCAACTCTGGGTTAGAGGCATCAACTAGGTGAATCACCAAGTCTGCCTCATCAACCTCCTCCAACGTGGCACGAAAGGCAGCCACTAACTCCTTTGGCAACTCCCGAATAAATCCAACGGTATCAACAAAAATTACCTCGCGGTCATTTGGAAACCGCATCCTACGGCTAGACGGGTCGAGAGTCGCAAAGAGTTTGTTTTCTACAAAGACATCACCTTTAGTTAGCGCATTTAATAACGTTGACTTACCGGCGTTCGTGTAACCAACAATTGCCACCGCAGGCACGCCCCGCACCTGTCTCCGCTCACGCCGCACTCCGCGCTGTAGCGAGACCTGGTCAATCTTCCGCTCTAAAAGTGTAATCCTGTCGCGCGCTCGACGCCGGCCGATTTCGAGTTTGGTTTCCCCGGGACCACGCCCACCGATTCCGCCCGTTAAACGGCTAAGTCCAGTATCGGACTCTGTAAGCCGCGGGAGTGAGTATTTAAGCTGCGCCAACTCGACCTGTAGCCGTCCTTCACTGGATTTTGCGCGCTGTGCGAAGACATCGAGGATTAACATACTGCGGTCAATCACTCTGAGCTCTGTCAGGTTCGTGATTGAGCGCAGCTGGCCGGGAGCAAGTTCGCGGTCAAAAATCAGCAGATCCACACCGAGATCTAAACAGTGAAGCACCAGCTCCTCAACCTTACCCTTACCGAGCACCGTCCGCGGGTCGAGGGACTTTCGCCGCTGAGTCACAACGTCTACGACATTTATCCCGGCCGTTCGCGCCAACTCTTTAAGCTCTTCCATCGAGGCTTCGGCATCTACACCGCTTCCGGTATACGCTCCCACCAACACCGCCCCTTCGCCACCGGTTTTAAATCCCCTCTCCACCGTGCGAGAGAACCCGCGCTCTAGCTCCTCGATAAAATCAGCGAAACTAAAATCAACCTCATGGATATCACGTCCGCGGAATATTCCCACAGCCCGCTCTATATCATCCCCTTCCCGGGCCCCTTTCTTGCTAGAGCCTAACCCGCGAGCGCCGGTTGTGGGATTTAGATAGGCCAGGGAAATCGGCCCCGGAGTGCCGTCATTTAAAACCGACACCACCAGAACCGAATCCAAGCGCAACTTTTCCAAGTCGGTGATTAAATCCCCGGCAATCACCGGGCTCATTACATGACCGCCGGACTTACTCGCCTTCTGTTTTCTCCCACCCATGGAGAAGAGCGAGTCCCCACGAGGAAAGCGCTCAAGTTTTTTTTCACCATCTGGAAGCAAAACAACGAGCCGCAGCTGTCTCAAACGTGCGCTGTCTAAACGAAATCGTCCGAGGTCCGGAAGGTAGATGCGGTTCTTCGAGCCGACAACAACATGTGTCACACGCCCATCGCGGCCGATAAGAAGTCCGAGCTGCACGCCGAGCTGTAATCCGAGCTTGGCCGCTTTTTTCAGCAGCTCAGCATCAATGAATTCGCTGGGACCCGTGCGCTTTTCAACGAGCCTCTCCAGTGCATCGCGCTCGCTGGCCTTTAAGCTCTTGGTCTCTCCATAGACATTTTTCATCAGAATTTAACTCGCAAACCTCGTAAAATACGCGGCCCATGTTAAGGGTAACTCCCTGTAAACACCGCTCGTTTTCTTGGAGCCTAACTCGGCGAAACTATTATGCCCCGGCTTCTTGAATATCCAGCACCTGGCCGCTAGAATTTCCCACAATATACTTAAACACGGCCGAGCGACAGGGTGCGGCGGTCCATTAAAAATAAAGCTCTCTTAATATGTCTGTCAGCAGTGACACCGTTTCCTCTCTTGTGTTTCGTGGCCTAGATTTTTCAGTTGTTGATTCTGACAACGTGCGTAGCGGGCTTGTTATTCGTGCCATCAATCAGGACAATCAACGAGACGCAGAAGAGCTGGTCGAGCTCTTCCGTAATCAGTACGGCGACAGCTACCCATTTACTGAAGTCTATCAGACCACCTACTGGCGCCAGGAAAGAGACGACCTCGATTTAGATAAAATTGAAAGCCTTAATCCATTTACAAGTATCGTGGCCCTTGATGGGCGCCGTGTTGTGGCGCATCTAGCCTTACAGCCACTAGCCGATGGGATCGTTGAGATTCTGCACCCTTCAATTCACCCCGATTATCGGCACAGACTATTCTCAATTAGCAGACTCTTTGGCCGCTGCCTTCAAGAGCAGGCGCAGAGGCAAAACTGGAGAATCGTTTTTGGTTATAACTATATCTGTCAGCCGTTGGCGCAGATATTGGCGACTAAGTTTTTATTTCTGAAAGAAACCGCGCTCATTCCCGGGTTTGCACCGGTCGATGAGAAATTTGCCGCCGTGCGCTCACTCTGCCCGAAGAAGAGTTTACTGGCGATGTACAACACCCCGCTAGCAAGGATTTCAGCCGAGAAGACACTTTATCCTCCCGCTGAACATATTGAAAAAATTATCGATCTCTATCGCCCATTCTCGTTTAATCGACGATTTCTCTCCGTAAACCCAGAACTGCAGTACTCAGCTATGAATACCTCGGATAGTCCGCGTCCCAATAACGGCATAAGCCTTTCTTATGAACAGAGCCTGGGCATCGCTCGGGTGATTATCGACCCTGGTGAGATTGAAGATTGGGAGGAGTTCTTAAGTTTCGTGGGCGATCTAGATCTCTCCGTTCATCGGCAAGATTTAAGGCTCGTGATTCAGGTCGCAATGGATAGTCCAAGCTGCCCCAGATGCTCACGTATGTTGGAATTAAACGGCTATCGGTTCTGTGGGGTGCTCCCTGAGGTAGCTGGCCAGGACTATATCGTATTTTGTCGGTATCGGGATTCCGATATTAAGCATCTGAACCTCTACACTAGACGGGCCAAGGGGTTACAGGATTACATGATTCATGCAACCAATAAGCAAGAGTCCTTTCGCTTCCTTTAAGAAATAGTTTTTGCATTTACTCGGTATTGGTTAGTCTCACTACATCTGGGGCAAAAGTTAAAGAGGGTTTTAAATGAAGAATCAAGTCGCAACACTCTCCCGCGGATTCATGGTTTTCGGACTAGGCTTTGGGGCGCTAATTCTAGCAGCTCTCGTCTATATTACTTCAGCGACTATGCTGCTTACCATCCTGCTCTAATCTTGTGGGCTTGGAAGACACGCCGAGCATTCTTGTTTTCAGTAAAATCCCCGGATTAGTTCCAGCCAAAACTAGGCTCCTAGCCTCCGGCAAGCTTTCCGCCGACGAGGTGTGTAAGCTGAGCACGGCATTTCTTGGGGATACAATTAAAAAAGTGTTAAACGCGAAGGATGCTGCTGCTTACTTAGCGGCGGAACCAGTGTTAGATCTTGCACAACTTTCCAATAAGTTAAGTTTCCCGGTCAGTGATGAGCTAAAAATCATCTCTCAACGGGGCGCCACCTTTGCGGTACGTGTCAATCAGGCAGTCGCAGAGGTTTTTGATGAATCGCATTCGGCGGTCCTATTGCTTGGCTCCGACTCCCCAACTATTCCGGAGGAGATAATTGCGAACTCGTTAGTAGAAATAAATGCCGGGCGGTTTGTCCTGGGTCCCGCACCGCGCGGCGGGTTCTATCTATTGGGCATTCCTGCCGTAGCCCTGTATTACGATTTTGATTTCTCGGAGGCTTTTGCCGAACCTGAGATGGAGTTCGAGCGACTAGCTGAGCTAATCCTCAAAACCGGGACTGAACTAAGATTTGCCCCCCAGCACTTCGATATCGATACCTGGGAAGACTTAGAGCGACTCATCGCATACGACAATTTGCAACAATTGGCTCCAGAGACCTGGGTTGCACTCAAGTCCCTGGCACTAATCTAGCGTTTAGTGTTTCCTACACAGCGCAGCACAACTAAGCGGTTAGTGTTTGTGCCTTTCTTGTTGTTATCCACATTGAAGCAGTTGGCGAGCTTGGTAAAATTCTGCTTATTCACCAACACCTCTTCCACAACAAATCGCTTACGGGAGTCGCCGAGTGCTAGTGCCGCATCAGCTACTACTTCATCTAGAAACACCATCCCGGCTGAAGTCTCAACTTCTCCAACTTCAACTACCGCATAGCCTTTAGGCTTAACTACGCGGAGCATCTCGCGGAGAAAATCCGAGGTAAACGCACTCCAATCCTCAAGCGAACGACACATAACGAGATTCTTTTGGAAGCCATCAAGCTTGATCCCGGCAAACCAAAACTCAAGCCAGTTATCCATTAGATAATCGACCTTATCCAAAAATGGCGGCGAGGTAACAACTAAATCCACGGAATTCGCGGGAATCCACTTTAAATTACGGGCGTCCGAAACCTCGGCGCGGCTATGCTGTGCGACGGCAAAGAACTCCGAGTTAAAGCCATCACGTAATGACTGCGCTGCTTTTTTAATAATACGCGGGGCAACCGCTCGATATTCCGGCTCCTGGCGACGTTTGCGGTTAATTAATGCCTGGCTCTCCGGCGGAATCGAGATCTGCGGGAACGAATAAACTGAGAAGAACCCAGGGGAGTGTCCGTGAAGGCGTGACATTGCGAGCAGTTCGATAAAGTTATTTACATAGTCCGGCTTTTTCTTAATTGCTGCCTTAAGGTTTATCAGCTCACGAAATGTGTCAGGGTGATAAAAGGGGGCAAAGTTCTCCATATACCCCGCTAAATCTACGGGACGACGAAAATCAATTTCGTTGAGGCGGAGTACGACTTCATCTAGACCAACAGGCATTAACTTTGAGCGGCCGATTTTTACCGCAAGTGGGTTAACATCACTGGTCCACGCCACTCGCCCTAAAAGATTAGCTTGAAGTGCAGTGGTGCCCCGTCCACAAAATGGATCGAGCACGACATCACCTTTTTTCGAGTAGCGCCTGATACAGAAATCCGGAAGTTCGGGCTTAAAGCTCGCCCGGTAGCTCACCACATAGTGCAGTGAGTGCATCTGCCGCTGCTGGGCGGTCCAAAGCTCGCCCACCAGCCGTTTATACCCGGAGGCGTCCCCGATTTGCGGAACTGTCTTGTCCTCAACTAGCTTGAGTTTGGGATTATTTGCCATCTTGTCCTGCTACCTGTTTCCTAACCCCGTCCGAAACAACCAACCCGTCGAACGGACCTCAAAGCTAACACCACCCCCATATTCACGCAGCAAAATAGTAGCATACTACAAGTGGTGTGAAGCAACCCTCCACAACAAAGTCTCAGAGACCATGTTATTTTCTAACCCCCTGATTTGAAACCCAATTTCCCTCTCCACCCCCGCCCGCCGAAAAGGTTCCACATTCTTTTTAATCGGGGCTTGGCTGATTTAGTGCGCTGGCAGTGATTGAGCTGGGGCGCTGCCGGGCTGAATTGTAGCGACCGGAATTACGACTATAAACTCGGCTCCCTGCTTAGGCACACTAGAAACGGTAATCTTACCGCCTAAGATCTCCACCTGGCGTTTGGTTATCGCAAGCCCGAGTCCGGTGCCTGCATATTTGCGGCTATAAGAGCTATCTAGCTGCCTAAAGGGCTCGAAAATCTCCGTATACTTGGCGGGCTCAATTCCAATTCCGCTATCTTTTACCCTAAGCGTAAGTTGCCCCAGCTGGGCGTCAAACTCTGCAGCAATCAGCACCTCTCCCTGAGAGGTAAATTTTATCGCGTTCGACACCAGGTTCAGCGCAATATGCCGCATCAATCCCCAATCGGTCACGACAATCGGTAATCCCTTCGGCACATCCACCCGCATAGCCACTGGCTTATCGCGTAAAAGTGGAGAGCAGGTTTCAGCGATGTCATCGACAAAATCCTTCAAATGACCCGGAGTCGCCTGCTGTCGGACCTCCTCGGCTTCAAGTTTGGAGAGGTCCAGGATATTGTTAATGAGCCCCAATAGCTCACGCGCATTTTCAATCATTCGATGCACGACATGGGTCTGCTCCACCTCCATCTCACCGTAACCGCCCTGTTCCAACAGCTCGCCAAAGCCAATCATACTGTGTAACGGAGTTCTAAGTTCGTGTGAGACATTCGCCACCACTTGGGATTTAAACTTCAAGGCCTGCCCAAGCTGGCGCACGAGCTGTTGTCGATTTTCAACCTCATGTAACAGCGCCTGATACTGTCCAGCGTTCTTTAAGGCCAGTGCCGCACTGGTCAGAAACAGCCGACAGTAGTCAAGCGTATCAGCATCGACATTGCCGCGAATGCAAAGAAAAAGATCCGAGTCGGAGTGCCCGGTAATTGGCAAAAAGGTAAAGCCCTCGACTCTAAACATCGTCATCGAGACGTTTCCCTGGTGAAGTCCTGCCCCAGAACGGTTGCGCTCGTCTACGCTCCCAGACGCGGACATTAGGGTCTTTACCCGCTGGTTAACCCTGCGTGTAACATTTGCCAGAAACATCTCAATCTCTTGTTCTGTCAGTCTGCGATTCCCTGTGCCCGCTTCAATTCCCACTTCTCTCGTAACCCGGGATATCACCCCGCAATACTCTGCGCCGGTAAACTCCTGCACACTTTGAACAAGGGACTCTAAGATTTTTTTGCGGTCAAGAGACATTGCAAGCGTACCGCTCAATTCACGAAGCTTCCCCGCTACACTTAATTTTTCCTTATATACCGCTTTTTCTTTCCGCTCAGAGCGCACAGCCTGCACCAGATGACCGTAAAAAATCGCCACTACAAATAAAAATGGCACCCGAATCAGCACCTCGACTTTAAAGATATCCTCGATGCCGCCCAACATTGCCGTCATCGCCAAATAAACTACGGCGATCACCGTTGCGCTGGATAATAACGATTCGATTGTGTCGCTAACAGCGGCAATCATGATCACAAGGAAATATAGCAGATAAAAATCACTAGTGACTTGACCTGTGATCCAGACACTGCCGGAAATTAAGATTATATCCGTCAATACAAGAGCGTGATCGAAAAACTTAGAGGTAAAAAACCGTTGCGGAAGAAACGATACAATGAGGTTACTGCCGATAAGGACAAGTACAATTAAATGGGCCGTCGTTAGGTTCGCCTTAGCGCTTTCGCTAAAAAGAATTAGGTAGGAACTGGCAATAACCAAAATCCAACGCAACAGAACCACGAGCGCCTTTTTTTGCGACGGATTAGCCTGGGCCTCTCGCCCGCCGGTGAGTTCACTTACGAGGTTCCTCATCCCCTAAATATCGAAGAATTTCAGGATTTTATTGAGCCCGACCCTTGAGTTGCTCAGCCAGCCTGAAAAGGGAAGTAATCCCGGGAGCTTACTCTGCCCTAGGCAGGGATCATTTTCACTTTAACCAACGGTGTGAAGGAATACCTCTCTAGCATCTTATGAATCTCACCCTTTGAGACCTGCTGCACCCTTACTAACTCATCTTCCAGGGTGTGATAGGCATTTCGGTACTGCCAGTCCAATCCGATCGCCATCAGTCTTCGCATTGAACTCTCGCCCTGCAACACAATTCGACTACGGATTTTGGTTTTCGCTCGTTCCAGATCTCCATCGGAGAACTCCCTCGGAGTCTTCATGATATTGAGCATGACCTCACTCACATCATCGATACGCTCGGGGTCAGAGCTTACATACCCCATAACAATCCCCAATCCGTCCATATCATCCGAATCAATTGAGGCTGAGTCCGCTAAGCCCTTATCAACAAGCTGCCAATAAGCTCGGGAACCGGATCCATCTCCCAAAATACAGCTCAACACCTGAGCCGCATAACGCTCCTCTTCAGTGGCCGTAGGCCCCGGACCGACAAAAACAGCGTGTGCCCGTTGAAGATTCTCTTTTGTTAGTGTGTGCTCCGCGCTCTTAGGTTTATGCGGGAGATATTGTCGCTCGACAGGGGTTCCGAGCCAGTGACCGCAATATTTCTCTCCCAGCGCGACAAGCTCCTCCCATTTAAAATTTCCCGACGCAGCTAGCACCGTATTCGCAGCTGTATAGTGGCTATCAAAGTAGCTGCGCATCTCCTCCGGAGTAAGAGCAGAGACCGTCTCAACGGAACCCAAGACAGGCGTGCCGGCAGGATGGTCCTTAAAATACTCCCGGAGGGCGCGCTCAAATAGCACAAAAGTGGGGCGATCTTTATAGAGTGCAATTTCCTCCAGGATCACCTTCTTTTCGGTGGCAAACTCCACCGGATCCAGCGACGGCCGCATCATATCGCTTAGAAGTTCCAGCCCATCCTGAAAATACTCCGGCAAAATCCCCATGTAATAAACGGTGTTCTCCTCTGAAGTAAAGGCGTTGGCTTGTGCGCCGATAGCTCCAAGCTGATAAGTGATATCCAGTCCGCTCCGGGTGGGAGTACCTTTAAACATCATATGCTCGAGAAAATGCGAGACCCCTTCAATCTTCGCGTACTCGTCCCGCGCACCGGTCTTAACGAAAAAGCCGAGCCCCACGCTCATCGCGCTCTCTCGCATCTCTCCGATAACGGTTAGGCCATTTGAAAGTTTTGTCTGTTTAAAGTTCAATTCTCAGCTCCAATTTTTTAGGATCCGCTTTTTAGGTCCAGACCTGTAGGTCCAAGGGTTACAAGAGTTATTGGGCTAACGGGGAATTCGATTAAGTGCCGCCGGATGTCAGCATCGGCGACCTTTTCAATCGACTCTTTAATTTCCTCCAGTGGCCGTAATCTCCCAAAGTTCCACCAATCATTGACTATCGCCAAGGCTCGAGCCGAACTAATTTCTCCCTGCATAACTACTCGGGATTTTAAATCAGCTTTGGCACGTTTAAGCTCCTCAACGCTGACCCCCTCGCCCAGCTTCTTTAATTCCGCAATCATCACCTCCAGGCAGCTCTGCCCATTTTCCGGAGTCGTTCCTGCGTAGGCATAGACCGCGCCGCGCGAGTGTGCCGCGCTATGCGATGCGGAAACACTGTAGACAAGGCCGCGTTTCTCCCGAACCTCGATAAAAAGCCGCCCGGCCATCCCGCCAGAGAGCACTGAGACAGCAACGCGCCCCACATAATAATCTGGATGCTCAACTGGAGTGCTGGGGTAGGCCAGTGCAATCTGCAGCTGCGAGGTCTTCTGAGTTAGGTGAACATTCTTGCTCTCCTTTCCCAAAACCGGCGGCTTGAGCGGCGTCTTCTTACCGGTCCATGCAGAATAATCACGCTCAATTATCCGACAGACACTCTCCCAATTAAACTTCCCCGCCACTCCAATGATTACTCCATCGGCAACAAACTGAGTTTTAAAATGCTTCCTCAAAGAGTCCGCCGTGACCGCGTTAACCCCCGCCACTGTGCCAATCTGACATCTTCCAAATGGATCAGGATAAAAATTCTTACCAAGCTCCACCATCACCTTACTCGATGGCGCATCCTCCAGCGCGTCCAACTCCTGTAAGGCGAGTTGACGTACATTCTCAAGCTCTTCCGCCGGGAAGCGCGGCTCAAGCAGCACCTGACTGTAAAGCGCTAATGTTTTCTCTAAATTCTCAGGGAGCATTGCCGCGGAGATAACCGAAAGTTCTATTCCCGCCACATGATGTCGCTGCACTCCTAAATCTTCAAATGCATCAGAAAGAGCCTGAGTGTCGAACGACCCGGCCCCTTTATTCAACATCTCCATCAAGAGCGAGGCCATCCCTTGTTCTGAAACGGGATCCGTTGCCGCGCCTAGAGGAAGCAACATCGAGAAGGCGGCGCTTGCTGCATGCGGCATCTCCTCGCCTACCAAGGTTATTCCGTTAGGAAAATGCCGAATATGAAAGGTCTGGTTATGTTTAGTCATTGCCTACTGCAGTCGGAATTTATGTTCGGTATCTAAAGTGTCATTACCCGATAATACTGTGTATTCTAACGGACGGAATAAAATAGAATATATTTACTCTCTTGTCTCGCTCTTTGGTGATCAAATAGGCTAAGTTAACTGGGGGTGATTAGTATGAATTCTCCACAAGGCGCCGCGGAACGAATTCCTGTCTGTCATAATTGCCAAGAGTCGCTCTCGTTTAAATGGGGCACAAATATTGGTCGCAGCGAGACCTGCACAAAGTGCGGCAATGACCTAAGGGTCTGTCTAAACTGTGTACACTACGACCCGCGTAGTTACAACGAGTGCCGCGAGCCACAGGCGGAGCGGGTAGTCGAGAAAAACCGAAGGAATTTTTGCGATTATTTCTCAATTGGGAGGGACAGCTCAGGAGCAAAAGCTGACCCGAAAGCCGACGCCCTGAAAAAGCTAGACGATCTTTTTAAGTAAAATTAATTACACGATTGGATAACAAGAAAGGAAAAGATGGGAAGCGTAGATCAGATATTTCACGAGTGCCTAAAACTAGTTGGAAAAACCGTGAGCATCGGGCTCCGCTCCGGCGGAAAGCCACTTAAGGGCGAGATTCTAAACGCGATGTTTGATAGCTTGCTGCTAAGCTCAAGCGGCAAAAATCAAGTCATCCCGTTTAGCAATCTGGGCTACGTCGAAGTTCAGACTTCGCACTAAGCTGCCTTCCTAAAGTTCAAGAGCACATCTGCCGCCAAACCCTGGCTACCGTCGCTCCTTTCAAACGTTCCAAGTTGCGAAATTTCATTCCCGCCTTGGGCCTTAAGGTCAGTGTTCTGATAGCTCAGCCCAATGCTCTTTACGCCAAGTGCCGCCAACGAATACTTCTGTACGACGCCGTTGGCATCTAGCCGCAAACCAAGTAGCGAGCCGTAGATGGAATCCTTGTCGTTAATCTCGCCGTTTTTATCATCGTCGTATCGGCCAAGCTCTTCAAAGCCGTTAGCCGCGCCATTCTGGTCGCCAAAAAGCTCGGTGCCGTTATCAATATCGCCGTTTCGATTTTTATCGAGTGCGAGGAACACATCACCTCCGGTCACAAACGCCGCTTGATCTGCTCCGCCATCAGCATTCAGGTCAAAAAGCGCCCCGTTTGTAAAATCGGTAAGCGAAATATCACCGTCTCCATTTAAGTCCAACGCCAATGGATCACCCTTCTGCGTGAGCTCCGCCGCCTGTTCCATTGTTACAGAAACTGAAGCTGTCACCTGAACTGAGGCCTGAACTGTTATATGCGTTCCATCCTTTAAAACTATCTCCTCACTTACCGAGGCACTATCACTCACCGCCGCCCCTGCCTGGAGACTTCTGCCATTTGGCCCTTGCGAGTAATTCACATAAGCCGCTTCGGCATGGGTGACCTGCGAGTTAAATGATACGGAGGCGATGTCATCTTGGCTGATATCTTTGTTCCCGGTTACCACTTCGGCTACATGCTCAGCCTGGGCCATGAAGTCATCAATGTTTGGGCCCTCCCCGCCATTTTCAGCGGAGAGACTTTTTAAGAACGCGACATAATCTGTCACCATCTTATTCCCTCCGGTTTCGACCTCGGAGGTATCGCTATCATTTTTTGATTTTAATACAGCCGCATCATCGGGCTGCTTTCGCCCATCGGGTTTTAGCCCATCGGGCTTGGGTGCATCCGGTTGCGTTTTATGACCGTGGCGCCGGCGCTTAGCTCTTGGTCTAAAATGTGACTGGTCTGCGGGTGATTTGTCGACGAGACTAGATAAGGGTCGAGATATACTGCTCATTCCGATCCTCCATAACCGTTACTGCTGTTGGCAATCCATGCCTTAGATAAAATGTCGGCATTTTGACAGTGAACTTTAATTTAAATGTAGAAATGTTAAGTTCCCGGGGGGCGCTGTAGAAAACTCTGTGAATTTGTTATTCAAATTCGGCTCATTTATAAACAGAGTGTCATAGAATAGAGCGTTTTCTCGGACTTAACCCTAGTGGGAATGAAGCGAAAGTAAAATGTTCTTTCGTCACAGCTTCTACAGAGCTGCATTAGTTAAGCGTAACGAGTCCGGCCAAGCTATGGTCGAGTTTACGCTAATTGCAATTACCTTTCTTTTTGTAATTCTTGGCGTCATCCAGCTCGCGATGGTCTTAAACGCTGCAACTTTGGTGCAGTATGCTGCTTATAACGCAGCCCGGGCGGGCAGTGTCCACGGAGGCGACCTCGAAAAAATGACAGAGGCCGCCCGCGTCTCGCTCCTCGCGGTCTTCCCCCGTCACGGTCGAGCAGATCAGGTGCGCGGCATGACAGAAAACTATCTTGCGTCGCTCGCGACCGACCAGGAGCCGTTTGATTACACATATTTTCACACGCCGATTACCACGGTGAAAATCTTAAATAACCAGAATCTTCCTTGCGGCACAGTCGTAACTTTCGATGACCCAAAGACAGCGGATAAAGCCTATCTGACCGTCCAAGTTGTGCATCAGTATCAATTGGTGATTCCATTAGTAAATCGTATGCTTTTCTGGGTCTATGAGAGATTTAAGCTAGGCGAGGGCTATACAGGTCACTCACTGGATTATATCTCGAAAGAGACCGACAAAATGCGGCGCGTCTCGGGGCAGTACAAAGAGATTGAATATCGCATTCCGCTCGTTGCTCACTACACCATTAGACTACAATCTGATTATGCATCGGCCGCATGCGCGCCTCCGCCTCCGCCGCCTCCTCCTCCACCCGCGCCACCACCGCCGACAACAACGACAACGACGCTACCACCGTGCGGGGTATTTAATAACCCGACTCTAGGAGGATTACCCGTCGATCATTGTATGTTCTATGCTGTGCAGTGCGGCCAACCTCCGGCTGACCTATTCTGTCAGTTTAAAGGTTGTTCACACGCAACAGCTTTTACCGATGGTCCGCCTGTCTGGGAGACATACATTACCGGTGACGGCACTAAATGCGATGGTCATCCGTATGGCTACAAGTTCTGCGTCGGATTTTCCTCAATAACCTGCGCACCCTAACGCTGGAAGATTTAACTGGGACGTCTTACCGAGGAGCATTATCTCTGGCCGCCATTATTTCTGGCAAATCGAGCAGTAATAAGTGCTCCGTTGTGCCTGCACAAGCCGCTTAATCGGACTCTTACAGCTCTTACACGGTTGGCCTTCACGGTCGTAGACTTTAAGAAACGACTGAAAATTCCCAATTTCGCCCCGCGAATCTTGAAAATCCGAAAACGTTGTACCACACGAATCAATAGCTTTCTGTAAAATCTTGATTGTCGATTTTACCAGCTTCTCTGCTTCGTTGGGTTTCGTGCGATGGGTTTTTCTTAATGGGCTAATCTTAGAGTCAAAAAGAATTTCAGAGGCGTAGATATTTCCAATCCCCACGATGCGGTCTTGCCGCAATAGCCACACCTTAATTGGCTGTTTTGACTTAAGCATCATTGCTGAGAGCGTGATTGAGTCAAAGTCCCGAGACAACGGTTCAATACCCTGCGGCTTCAGCTCTTCAAGGTTGTTTACAATCTCAAGCGTGCCGAACCGTCGCGCGTCGATAAAGCGGAGCTCTCCTTTATCAAACACAATCCGGGCCCTCAAATGTCGGGTATCAACCTTGCCTCGTGTCTGTTTCGCAACCCAGATCAGTCGCCCCGTCATCCGCAAGTGAACTCCGAGAAACCGTTCGGTACCCGTTGCAAGCTTAAAGGCAATCACCACCTTCTTCCCCATGCGGAAGACATCCGTGATGCGCGCGCCTTTAAGAGCAACGGACTTCAGACCCTTAAGTTTAGGGTCCAGGATGAGAAACTCCTTAACCATCCGACCGCGCAGCTTAGGAGCTAGCT
>CAYMWO010000044.1:0-18206 GCA_964393905.1 uncultured Bdellovibrionales bacterium
GACCACCTGAGCTAGGTTTGAATGGACCGGATTGACCGGTCAAGTTTACGAACAGGAGGAATCCCGTGAAAGGCCGAATTATACTTAGTGCAGTCCTATTACAAAGTGTGTTGAGCATAGGTTCGCTTCCGGCGTGGGCTGAAGATGAGAAGCCGCAACCGGACTCTGCGCCGACAGCTCCTTTGACATTGCCGTCGATGCCCTCAATGGTCGGCCCCCTTACGGCCAATCCTAATCCGATGACTATCGATGCAGGGCCTTTGGGGCAAGTCTTCGTTACCGGAGTCGTGAGCGGGCTCGGTTATTATCAGGACAACGCTCTCCCGGGCGACCTTGACTCTCGCGCAGATATCTCTAACGCACAAATTTTTCTTCAGACGACTGAGGGTCCGCTTCAATTTTATCTCCAGGCTGGCGCCTATTCTCTGCCGGCTCTCGGAGCTACTTATTTTAAAGCTAGCGACGCCACCGACGATTTTTACGGACCGCTACCTACGGCGTTTTTGAAGTTTGCCCCGAGCGACAATTTCTCTGTCATAGCGGGAAAATTACCGACGATGATGGGATCCGAATACACCTTTACCATTGAAAATCCCAACATCCAGCGGGGCCTGTTGTGGAATCAGGAGAATGCTATTACCCGTGGCGTCCAGGCAAATTACACGCACGGACCATTGACGCTTGCCGCTTCGGTGAACGACGGCTTTTACTCAGAGAGCTACAACTGGCTTTGGGGTTCAGCTTCGTATGCAATCAACAGTGAAAACAGTGTGACATTAATTGGCGGTGGAAATCTCGGGGAAACGAAGCGCTCAACTTTAGCGACTCCGTTCTTCCAGAATAACGGTTCGATGTATGACATTATCTACACCTACAATTCCGCTCCGTGGACGATAATTCCGTCGCTGCAATATACCGATGTCCCGAAGAATACCGATATCGGGATTGCAGACGGAGCTTCCACGCTCGGTGCATCAGTGATTGCAAAGTATGCAATTGACTCCAACTGGAGTATGGCTGCACGCGCAGAGTATATAGATTCAGACGGGAGTGTAGATGAGGGGTCGCCGAGCTTGCTTTATGGCCCCGGAAGTAACGCCTGGTCGATAACTGTTACACCGACGTACCAGTATAAGACTTTCTTCGCGCGCCTTGAGGGATCGTTTGTTAAGGCAGGTGATACAACGGATGGTTTTGCGTTCGGTAAAGATCTAAACGAGGACACCCAGACCCGGGCAATGTTTGAAGTAGGGGTAATTTTCTAGGTCTGGTAATCTGGGCGTATGACGGACAAAGTCATTCGCTCCATTTTTGATGAGACTTGATGAGGCTTAAAGAGGTGAGACATGCTTGATTTAGCTTACTGCGGGATAGTTGTGGTTTTGCTTTTACTGTCGATCGCTTTGGTGCGCGGATTGGACAAACTAATGGGGGGACGCCATGAGTGATTATCTTTGGACGAGCATCGTTGCGCTCCTGGTGTTTGTTTACCTGATGTATGCGCTCCTCAAACCGGAAAAATTTTAACGGTTTAAGATAGGATAAAGTTATGAATTCAGTCGGAACTTTGCAAATAGTTGTATACTTTTTAATCATTCTGGCCTTGGCGAAGCCGGTTGGCTCGTACATGGCCGACGTTTTCGAGGGGCGTAAGACATTTCTTCGCCCGCTCATTCGACCACTTGAAAGGCTATTCTACAAGCTAGTAGGGGTCGATGAGAACGATGATATGTCTTGGTCGCGATATTCTATTGCGATGCTGCTCTTCAGCGGGGTTGGATTGTTGCTCAGTTATGCGATGCTAAGACTGCAGGCGTACCTGCCGTATAATACCAAAGGCTTCGGCACCAATGAAATGACGCCGGATCTCGCCTTCGGCACAGCGACGTCCTTTACTACTAATACCAATTGGCAGGCCTATGTTCCGGAAGCGACTATTTCCTATTTTGCAAACATGGTCCCACTTGCAATTCACAACTGGATGTCGGCCGCGACAGGTATCGCAATTGCCATAGCAGTCATTCGCGGTTTCTCGCGTGAGCGCGCCTCTGGTATCGGTAATTTCTGGGTGGATTTAATCCGCTGCACATTATACGTGCTGCTGCCAATCTGTTTTGTGGGTGCGTTAATCTACATCTATACAGGCGTTCCACAAAATTTGGCTCCGTATCAGGAGATCACGACCCTCGAAGGCGCAAAGCAATCAATCCCGCAAGGATTTGTCGCCTCACAGGAGGTAATAAAACAACTCGGCACAAATGGCGGCGGAGTTTTTAACGCGAACTCTGCCCACCCCTACGAGAACCCGAGTCCGTTTTCAAACTTTTTGACGTTGGTACTTATTTTCGTGATACCCGCCGGGCTGACGTACACCTTCGGGAAGATGGTGGGAAACACCAAACAGGGTTGGGCGGTGTTTGCAGCGATGAGTGTAATGTTTCTCGCTGGCGCCTTTATCTGCAATGTCTCTGAGCAAAAAGGCACGCCGCATCTGGCCAAGGCGGGAATCGAACTCAATCGTACCGATCTTCAGCCGGGTGGGAATATGGAGGGGAAAGAAACCCGTTTTGGAATCGCCTCCTCGACACTTTTTGCGACAATAACTACCGGAGCCTCGTGCGGAGCAGTGAATTCGATGCACGACTCTTACACTCCTCTCGGGGGACTGGTTCCGCTTTTTAACATGCTCACGGGCGAAGTAATCTTTGGCGGGGTTGGGGCTGGACTTTACGGCATGTTGATGTTTGCCGTGTTGGCGGTATTTATCGCCGGCCTGATGGTGGGAAGAACGCCGGAATATATCGGGAAGAAGATTGAACGCTTCGAAGTCCAGGCGGCGATGGTGTCAGCTCTGGTTTTGGCAGCCTGCGTTTTATTCTTCACCGCATTTGCCGTTAACATGGATTTTCCGAAAGACAGCGCCTGGAACCGGGTCGGTAACACCTCGACTTATTACGGTGCGACGACCAATAATTTTAACAACGGCGGTGCGCACGGATTTTCGGAAGCGCTTTATGCCTATGCCTCAGCGACCGGGAATAATGGCTCGGCCTTTGCTGGCATCACGGCTAATACCCCTTTTTACAATCTCACCCAGGGTCTGGCGATGTTTCTCGGGCGCTTTTGGATGATTGTGCCTCTCTTGGCGATGGCGGGGAGTCTCGCTGCAAAAAAGCGCGTGCCATATTCAACCGGAACGTTCCCCACGGACAATAAGACTTTTAGTGTTCTCTTGGTATGCGTGGTGTTGATTGTGGGCGCTTTGACGTATTTCCCCGCGCTCTCCTTAGGACCGATTGTAGAGCATTTTCAGATGCAAGATCTTAAACTTCAGTAGGAAAAACAGATGAATACCGTTAATCGGAAGAAATCGGAGCACGGACTTTTTCAGGGGCCGATCGTTTTGCGAGCAATCCGCGACGCGTTTGTTAAGTTGAACCCGCGCCTCGTCGCAAAAAACCCGGTGATGTTTGTCGTAGAGGTTGGCAGTATTGTTACGACCTTCTTTTTCATTCGCGGGTTGATGACCCACTCGCCTGACACCGGATTTGTCGGTCAGGTATCGATGTGGTTGTGGTTTACGGTGCTCTTCGCGAACTTCGCTGAAGCCATGGCCGAGGGCCGGGGCAAAGCCCAGGCCGATGCGCTGCGGCGGACCAGAACTGAAACCGTGGCTCGGTTGCTGAAAAACGGGAAGATTACTGAAGCGCCGGCCACGACCTTGCGCAAGGGCGATACGTTTGTTTGCGAAACGGGGGACGTTATTCCCGCGGATGGAGATGTTGTTGAGGGCATTGCCAGCGTCGACGAATCGGCAATTACCGGGGAATCGGCTCCGGTGATCCGCGAGAGCGGCGGAGATCGGAGCGCTGTCACCGGCGGAACTAAAGTGTTGTCCGACCGCATCGTGGTTAAAGTTACGAGCAATCCGGGCGAATCGTTCCTCGATCGGATGATCGCGCTAGTGGAAGGTGCCGAGCGCCAGAAAACGCCGAATGAGATAGCCCTAAGTATTCTGCTGTCCGGGCTGACCATTATTTTTCTATTTGCGACTGTAACATTGTTACCGTATGCCATTTACAGCGCCGGCACTACGGGTGGATCTGTTCCAAGCATCACAATCCTGGTGGCGCTATTGGTATGCCTTATTCCAACGACGATCGGCGGACTGCTAAGCGCTATTGGCATCGCCGGAATGGACCGGGTGATGCAGCACAATGTGCTCGCGATGAGCGGCAAAGCGGTCGAAGCAGCTGGCGACGTCAATACGCTGCTATTGGACAAAACCGGAACAATCACCCTTGGTAACCGGCAAGCCACTAACTTTTTCCCGGCCTCGGGCGTGCCGGAGGCGGATCTCGCCAATGCGGCGCAATTGGCCTCGTTAGCCGACGAAACCCCTGAGGGGCGTAGCATCGTTATACTCGCCAAAGAAAAATACAATCTTCGGGAGCGCGATATCACTTCGCTCCACGCCGAGTTTGTGCCGTTCACGGCGCAGACCCGGATGAGCGGAGTCAATCTCGACGGCAAAATGATAAGAAAGGGCGCCGCCGATATGATCGAGAAATTGATTCGCGAAAACGGCGGTTCAATGCCTAAGGATGTTCAGCAGCGTGTTGAGACGGTTGCTCGAGACGGCAGCACTCCGCTTGTTGTTGCGGAGGGTGCTCGCGTATTGGGCGTCATCCAGCTGAAGGATATCGTCAAAGGCGGAATCAAGGCCCGCTTCGAGCAGCTCCGCCAAATCGGAATTAAGACCGTGATGATTACCGGTGACAATCCCCTGACCGCGGCGGCAATTGCCGCCGAAGCGGGAGTCGATGATTTTCTGGCTGAAGCCACGCCGGAAATGAAGCTGGCCTACATTCGCAAGGAGCAACAAAACGGCCAGCTCGTCGCCATGACAGGCGACGGGACCAACGACGCGCCGGCGCTGGCACAGGCCGACGTCGGAGTTGCGATGAACACCGGTACACAGGCAGCCAAGGAAGCGGGAAACATGGTGGATCTGGATTCCAATCCGACCAAGCTGATTGAGATTGTTGAGATCGGAAAGCAGATGCTAATCACCCGCGGAGCACTGACGACGTTTAGTATTGCAAACGACGTGGCCAAGTACTTTGCCATTATCCCGGCGATGTTTATTGCAACATATCCGGAACTTTCAATGTTGAATTTTATGAATCTGACTACCCCCCAGTCGGCTGTTCTCGCGGCGGTGATATTCAATGCGTTGATAATTATCGCGCTTGTTCCGCTGGCACTGCGGGGGGTGAAGTATCGTCCGATGAATGCCGAGTCAATCTTGTCACGGAATCTCATGATCTACGGCTTAGGTGGAGTAATAGTGCCGTTTCCAGGGATCTGGCTGATTGACCGGATTATCGTAGCGTTACATTGGGCATGATGAACTTTGTGCATCGAGGGATAATCGAGGAATAAAAATGAAAGAGTTAAAGCCGGCAATTATAGTCACGATTCTCTTGACCGTATTCACGGGAATTATTTTCCCATTCGTGATTTACGGAATTGGGCAAGTTGCATTTCCGCATCAGGCTAACGGCAGCTTCATCAAGGATGATAAAGGAAGTGTGGTGGGGTCGGCGATAATCGGGCAAAACTTTACCGCTCCCAAGTATTTTCATTCTCGACCATCTGCCGCCGGAAGCGGCTACGATCCGACCGGCTCGAGCGGGACAAATCTCGGCCCGATTAGCTCCAAGCTGATTGCTGGTATAAAGGACGATCCCGCCACGACGGACGTTGACGAGTCTTACATGGGAGTCAATGATCTTGTGCAGGCGTACCGCGCAGAAAACGGCGTACCAGAAGATATCAAAATTCCGGCTGATGCTGCGACTCGTTCAGGAAGCGGCCTAGACCCGGAGATTAGCCCGGCAAATGCCCTGCTTCAGGCGACCAGGGTAGCTGAGGCGCGAAAACTCCCGATTGAAGAGGTAATGCAGTTGATTCAGAAAAACACGCAGGCTCCGTTTATCGGACTCTTCGGGGAGAAGCGGGTCAATGTCCTGGCTCTTAATATGGAACTTGATCGAAAGAAATGAAGTGTGCTGAGATAGCTTATTTCCGGCACACAAATGAATGACAAAAGACCCGATCCCGACGCGCTGCTGGCCTCAGTTACAGAGTCCGAGTTAAAGCGCACTACAGGCGCGCTCAAGGTTTACTTGGGGATGTCGGCTGGCGTGGGAAAAACTTACAGCATGCTCAGCGATGCGCTCGGCGAGCGCAATCGCGGGGTCGACGTAGTCGCAGGATACATCGAGCCTCACGGGCGAAAGGAAACCGAAGACCTCGCCCGAGAGCTCGAAAATATTCCCTCGCGACTGATGGGATATCGGGGCGTCACTCTTAAAGAGTTTGATCTGGATGCCGCTCTAGCACGCAAGCCCGAAATTGTTCTTGTTGACGAACTGGCCCATACCAATGTGCCCGGCTCTCGACATGAAAAGCGGTCTCAGGATGTACAAGAACTCATCCAGGCAGGGATTAGCGTTTGGACAACGCTTAATGTCCAACATCTGGAGAGTCTCAAAGATGTTATCACCCGGATCACCGGAGTAGAGGTCCAGGAAACCGTCCCCGATTCACTGCTAAGCCAAGCCGACGAAATCGAACTGGTTGATATCCCCCCTGATGAGCTGCTTCAGCGTTTGCGAGAGGGAAAAATTTATCATCAGGAAAAGGTTCCTCAGGCGCTAAGTGGCTTTTTCCGAAAAGGGAACTTAATTGCCCTGCGGGAGTTGGTCTTGCGCCATACCGCGGAGAGAGTTGATGCTCAGCTTCGCCGCTATAAGGATCTGCACGGCGTGCAGGAGATCTGGCCGGCCGCGGAACGGATATTAGTCTGTGTCGCTCCCAATGCGCTCTCGTCACGAGTCGTTCGTGCAGCCGGGCGTCTTGCAGCCACCCTGCACGCTGAGTTCATCGCGGTCTCTATTGAAAGCACGCGTTATGCGGGATTGTCCAGCGAGCAGCGCCGCCACGCGGCCGAGGCTTTGCGGGTGGCGGAGAGTCTTGGGGGACGAACCCTGGTGCGCAGCGCCGAAGATATCGTTGGTACCATCCTGGAGATAGCCCGGGAAGAAAACGTCACCTCGATAGTGGTCGGAAAACCGCTGCAAGCGCGCTGGCGCGAATATCTTTTCGGATCGGTGGTAGATGAACTTGTGCGTCGCAGTGGAGATGTAAATGTCCACGTCATTCCCGGCAGCGGTGACGAGCGCACTCCCGTACGCCACATTCCACGTGTCGAGAATGTTTCCTCGCGGGGCATAGTGCGAGCCCTTGTGACGACAGCTCTATCCACATTGGTCGGATGGTTGATTTTTCCGTATTTCGATATCTCCAATATCATCATGGTTTATCTGTTCGGCGTTACTTGGACGGCCTACCGCTCAAGCCGAGGGGAAGCTATCTGGACCACGATTCTAAGCGTTTTGGCGTTCGATTTCTTCTTCGTCTCGCCTCAACTCACCTTTGCAGTTTCAGATGTACAGTTCATTATAACGTTCCTGGTGATGCTGGTGTTCGGATTAATGATCAGTTCACTTACTCGCCGCGTGCGAATCCAGGCGGAACTGGTGAGCGAACGTGAACGAAGAACGGCTGCTCTTTACGACCTGACCCGCAAACTGGCTGAGGCGGAGACACGACACGTGACCGCCCAGGTAGCGAAGGACAAAATTGAAGATATATTGCATTGCCAGGCGACGATATTTCTTCCTCAGGATGGAATCTTGGAGCCGGTCGGTGAATTAGCTTCGGGTTTGGAAATCGAACAGAATGAGCTGGCTGTGGCTCGCTGGACTTTTCAACGGGGTGAGAAGGCCGGAGCCGGAACATCGACATTGTCCGGGGCCCGCGCGTTATATCTGCCCCTCCTAGGTACGCAGGGAGGGGTGGGAGTGCTCGGTTTACGTTTGGATCAGAAACTATTCGGGCGCCATGAACAGGACCTCTGCCAAGCTCTTGCTGATCAAGTGGCGCTTGCCTTGGAGCGGATTGGCTTTAAGGAGCAGTCGACTCAGGCCCAAATTGAAGCTGAAAAGGAACGGTTACGGAACGTTCTTTTGAGTTCTGTATCGCACGACCTTCGCACTCCACTGGCATCGATCAGCGGAGCGGCGAGCGCACTAATGTCGAATAATAAATTGAGTGAGGATCTGCGTCTTGAATTGGCGACCACCATCAGCGATGAGGCTAATCGTCTGGGGCGGATACTACGAAACGTTCTAGATGTCACTCGTCTTGAAGGAGGCACTGTTCAACTGCAAGTTGAATGGAATTCACTGGAAGAGATAATCGGGGTTTCACTAACTCAGGTTGAAGCAGTCCTGGGGGATCGTCCTGTCAAGGTTTCGGTAGCACCGGACCTGCCGCTGGTGAAAGTCGACGGCATGTTGATGCAACAGCTGCTAGTGAATCTGATTGAGAACGCGGCGAAACACACACCAGAGCATTCGCCGATAGATATCGAAGCTCGCCGTGCTGATCGCCAAGATGATCAGCAATTCATAATCTCCGTTGCCGACCGTGGTCCCGGGCTGACACCGGGGGATGAGGAAAAAATATTTGAACGACTTTATCGCTCCCAAGTGGGCGCAACCCAGGGGTTTGGTCTGGGGCTTGCTATCTGCAGGGCGATCGTTATCGCCCATGGAGGCCGAGTGTGGGCTGAGAACCGGTTAGGCGGCGGATCCATTTTTCTGGTGGAAATGCCGATTGGCGGAGTTTCTCCTGAGGTGCCCAATGGATAACCCCGTGGATAAATTAGCTAAGATTTTGGTAATAGAAGACGAAGCTGCAATCCGCCGCTTCTTGCGAGCAGGATTGTCGGACTCCGGCTATCAGCTGCTCGAAGCCGAAAGCGGCGAAGAAGGGGTGCGACAAGTTGCCAGCCATAATCCGGATGTGGTTCTCCTCGATCTAGGATTGCCCGATATTGACGGACTCGAAGTAACACGACGTATTCGGGAATGGTCGAATGTTCCAATTATTGTAATTTCCGCACGTGGACAAGAGCAGGATAAAATTGCCGCTTTGGATTTCGGCGCCAACGACTATCTAACTAAACCGTTTTCCATGGGAGAGTTGCACGCACGAATTCGTGTTGCATTGCGGCCGGCATCGCGAATAGACAGCGAACAATCGGGTGAGTTTAGTGTCGGCCCGATAAAGGTTGATTTCGGATTGAGGCAGGTTTTTGTTTGCGAGAATAAGGTTCACCTCACTCCTCTTGAATACAAGCTCCTGGCTTTGCTTATCAGAAATGCCGGAAAGGTTTTGACTCACCGACAAATCCTTATGGACGTCTGGGGTCCGGCGTACAGTAATGAAACGCATTACTTACGGGTATTCATGAAGCAGCTCCGGCATAAATTGGAAGAGGATCCGGCCCGTCCTAAGTTTTTCATCACGGAGCCAGGCGTTGGATACCGCTTGCAGGTTGAAAAATAAGAGAGTCAGTTATACGTTAAAGTCAATACGTGCACACTTGAGCAAGGGAACCCATGAAATGAAAGCGACTGGCGAATTCAAGACGAGATATCTTGGCGTTATATTATTGTTTAGCGTTCTTAGTGTCAGCCTAATCTGGGCCGCTTGGTACGCAAGCGGAATTACCCCGAGTCTCATGACTCGGAACTACCGCTCAATCCAATATGCGGCCCAGATGGAAGGGGCACTGGTTGCTGCGTATCTCGAAGCCGTTCACGGGAAGGAATTTCCTCCTACCGAAGTGCAGCGATTTGATAAAAATCTGACATTGGCGAAAGAAAATATCACTGAGGTCAACGAAGACCAAGTACTTAAATTAATCACCGAGGAATGGGCAACCTTTCTAAAAACTCCGGCTACGCCGACTGTTAACTCATTCCAGAAGGTTTTTTCAGAGATCGGCGAATTGACAGCTCTGAATGAACAAGCGATGCGCGAGTTTGAGGAAACGGCGCAGAAGCTTCGATATACTGTGCTTTCTTGCGCTGGAGTGGGGTTTTTTCTGGTCTTAGTGTATTCAATCGAAATTGTAATTAAAGACTGAAGATTATTTTCAGATCGCCTGGCCCAGTACTGCTACGGGCCGTATGTCGATGCCACCTTCTTGGACGCACTCGAGAGTGCGGACTTCGCCGCCGAGTGGATTCGCAACCATGGCGGGTTCCTGACGTCGGAGGAGCCGTCTGTCAAGAGTGCGGTTCTCGGGGCAGCAGCCGAACTAATCGGAGTTCAAGCTATCTTGCTCCCGGCGGCTATGGAGCGGTTCCTCCCGTTCGTGAAGGGCCTCGTTGGCAGGCACCCGGACACCCTCTTGTCCGCGTTGGGAAAGCTCCCGCGCCAGGTCGGTCCCTGGCCGAAGCCCGAGTAGCGCGCGTTAGAGGCCGAATCCCGAGGGGCGGCGGTCAATCCGCAACTGCCGCCCCTCGGGTTCCCTGTCGAGTTCCCTCAAGGGGACCCTTTTGGGTGATTAATAATTAGGTTTTTAATCGCAGGTTTGAATTCTCTCCCGCGCACGGAATATTTTCCATTCCATTAAGCATTCCATTAAGGTTCCAGCCTCTTATGTAACTACCCCATTTTATTGGGATGTCGTATAAAATGCGTCATGAAATCAGCGAATTTTGTCATAGTCGGCGGCGGAATTGCCGGAGCTTCGCTTGGATACTTTCTGGCGCGGGCAGGCGAGAGTGATATCGTTTTGCTTGAGCAAGAGAACACTCTCGCTTACCACAGCTCCGGGCGGAGTGCGGCAGTGACGATTGAATGGGATGACGATGAGGTTATCCGCACGCTGGCGCACTCTAGCCGCAGCTTTTTAGTCTCGCCGCCGGAGGGGTTCTCCGACGTGGCTATTTTTGAAAAGGCTGGGGAGCTTAACGTGTATGCTCCTGAAGAAATGGACAAATGCCGCAGCCATTTCGCTGCGACACAACAGGCCGGTATTGAAACAAGGCTCCTTAACTCAACCGAGGCATGTGAGCTAGTTCCACTTTTGCGAGAGGAGTTTGTTGGCGGGGCAGTGTACTTTCTAAATGCGGGCTCGTTGGGGATTCATGAACTGCAAAGCGCATATGTAAGGGGCTTAAAAAAATCCAGAGGAACGGTATTAACCAATACCCAGGCGCTCGGGGTCGAGACGACCAACGGAAGGGTCACGGCCGTTCGCACAACAGAGGGCATTATTCAAACACCCTGGGTAATAAATGCTTCCGGCCCGTGGGCTGACAAGTTTGCAATGCTCTGCGGAGTTAGCCCTTTGGGAATTGTTCCACTTCGTCGAACCGTAATCATTCCCAGAGCGCCGGAATGGTATAAACCGGCAAAGACTCCGTTGGTTGTGGACATGAGTAACAACTTTTACTTTAAGCCCGAAGGTGCGAGCATTCTTGCCTGCCCCAGAGACGAAGACCCCGTTCAGCCGGGGGATGCCCGGCCGGATATCGAGCGCGTAGCAGAAATCGCCGACAAACTGCAGCGCTTTACCAAATTTGAATTCAAATCCATCGCGAACCAATGGGCTGGGCTTAGAACTTTTGCCCCTGATAAACGGCCGGTGGTTGGGGAGGACCCTGAACTACGTGGGTTTTTCTGGTTAGCTGGGCAAGGTGGAGTGGGGATTTTAACTAGTCCCACGCTTGGAAGTATTGCAGCGGCTATGTTGCTAGGCGAAAACACATCGGTAGTAAATCCCCGGTTACTTGAACCTGGTCGGTTTTGTGAATTGCAATAAAAAAGCATTTATGTTTATCCTTGCTTAAAATGGCATCGAACCGACCCTATAACAGCATCATGCGCTCATTTTTTAGCGCATTTTTCTTGCTAATTTCTCTTATTTCCGTAGCCCACTATCACGGGAACGACGGGCGAACTGAATTTTCAGCCCAGGCAGGCGCTAGTGAGGGGGCTCACTTCTGTCCTGTCTGCGTCTTTAGGGCGAGTGGTTCATCCGACTCTAATTTACTGCAACCTCAATCCCTAATTGAGATACTAACCACTGAGTTAGTTCTCGTATTTCCACCACTTGAAATAATTAGCCGCAACGGCCACTGGCTTCCTTCATCCTCTCGCGCCCCCCCAGCTCTCCTCTAAAGAGAACTCTTAAACGATTTAATCTAGATAATTTGCGCTTACGGGAGTGTCCCGTTGCGATTGTACAGGATCTATTTATGAAAAAAATAATTTTTTGCGCGGCATTAGCCTGCGCGCTAGGTGTCCCATCATCTGCATGGTGCGAGAACGATGGTAATTTACATGAGCTACAAAAGAGCGTAGCCGAGCTTAAGCAGATGGTTCAGGCACTCCAAAAGACTGTGCAGTCTCAGCAGGAAGAGCTCGTAGGGCTAAAGAAGGAAAACAGAGAGCTTGCGGTCTCTCAATCAGCAGTAACTCCTTCGGCATCACAGACTACAGTGAGCTCCCCCGGATTAGCTGCAGGAGCGACACCAAAAAAAGGCACCTACCTACCAGAGATTGGTTTAGTGGCGGATTTAGTGGGGAAGTTCTCCGAGAGTTCCGAGGATGCTGAAGGAAACGATCGCTTTAGTGCCAGAGCTGTGGAGCTTGTAATCGGCCATGATATTGACCCGTATTCACGACTGGATGCGACTATCTCCTTCTCTGACTTTGAAGAGGCCGCCGTCGAGGAGGCCTATGCGTCGTTTTGGGATCTACCGCTGGACTCCAAGTTACGGTTTGGTCTGTTAAAACCCAGAATAGGGCTCGCCGCGGCTGTTCACAGAGACTCTTTAGATACAGTCGATGAGCCTTTAGTAATCCAAACATATCTTGGAGCTGAGGGAATGAACAAGGCGGGCTTTGACCTCACGGCGTTTACTCCATTCGCCTCAGACTCGTTTACTCAGCAGATCACCTTAGGGTTTCTAGCGGGTGGTGGCGGAGAAGATGGACAACTCTTTGGAACAGATAGCCGATATCCTACGCTATATGCCCGAGTTAAAAACAGCGTTGATTTCTCGGACGTGACTAATGCCGATATCGGAGCGACTTATCTAAACGGCAACTCGACAGACGATGATGAACGAAACGTCAATACCGTTGAAATTGACGCAACCTTATCTCATCACCTTTCGCCAACGAGTAAGGTCAAGTTCCAAAACGAAGCCTATATCAATCACGAGTCTTCAACATGGGGATATTACTCCCTGTTAGACTACCGGCTTAACGAGCGCTTTGGGCTTGGGTCACGCTGGGATTGGGTGGAGCCGATTGAGCTCGAAGAGAACGCCTCTCGGGATTATGAGCAGGCTTTGGCTGCTTATCTAACTTTCTTTCAGAGCGAGTTTGCCCGTTGGAGGCTCCAGTACCAACATGCCTGGCTGCAGGATGATTCGGCGGACGATATTTTCTATCTGCAGGGCACTTTCGCAATCGGCACTCACAAGCACGCACTTCAATAAAGGATAGCATCATGAAACTGAGAATAATTTTTGCATCACTGGCAGTATTAGCAAGCACGTTTATTAACGCTAGAGCGGCGTTGGCAGAGTTGCCGATAAAGGTTTGTACAACTCTCTCATCGTATGCTGACATCGCAAAGACAATTGGGGGCGACAGGATTGAGGTGAGCTTTGTCGCTCCTCCGCGCTTTAATCCCCACTTTATCGAGGCTCGTCCGAGTGATGTGTTAAAAATCAAACGCGCTGATTTGTTTATACATAGTGGCCTAGACTTGGAAGCTTGGCGCGGACCGCTCTTGGATGCTGTCGCCAAGTCGGAATTTCGTGAGGGCGGGGCAAGGCAGGTGGATTTATCTGAAGGCATCTCACTCTTGGAAGTGCCCTCAGGTCAGGTTAGTCGCGCTGAAGGCGACATTCATATGTTTGGCAACCCTCATTACTGGCCCGATCCGCGAAATGGAGTAGTAATTGCAAAGCATATTGCCGCCAAACTGAGTGAGATAGACCCGGCCGGAGCTGCGGAGTATTCGAAGAACCTTGGTGTCTTTCTAAATGCCTTAACTACCAAGATGCATAGTTGGTCCGAAGCTTTGAAACCTTACGCGGGGAAAGAGGTGATTGGCTATCATAACGAGTGGCCCTACCTGATGTCGTTTGCCGGACTCTCGATGACGCAGTTTCTAGAACCTAAACCCGGAATTCCGCCAGGACCGCAACACTTGGCGGAGCTTGAGTCCTTTATCAAGGCCAAGTCGGTGAGGGTTCTGATTCAGGCTTCCTACTTTCCAACGGAAGCAGGGGATTACCTTCAAGACAAAACGGGGATTAAGGTGTTATCGCTATGTCAAAACGTGGGGGAGCTTCCGGAGTGCAAGGACTATGTTAGCATGATTGATTATGACTTGAACCAGATAGTAAAGGCGTTTCAATCATGACCCAGTTTCTTCAGCTGATGTTGAATCCCTTTCTCGCGTGCATGATTCTCACCGGAATTCACGCCTATCTCGGATTCCATGTAATCGAACGCGAGGTAATCTTTGTCGACCTTGCGCTCGCCCAAATTGCGGCTCTAGGAAGTACTGTGGGGTTTATGTTTGGTTACGGTCTGCACTCGAGCGAGGGGTATTTTATTTCGCTGACTTTTACCCTGATTGGCGCCGGGGTGTTCGCAGCAACGAGGCTACGAAAACCGGTTGTTCCTCAGGAGGCGATTATCGGGATTTCGTATGCGGTTGCGGCAGCGGCATCGATTATAATTCTTAGTCGAGCAGCCAGCGGGGGAGAGGAGCTTAAGGCGCTAATGGTTGGGCATCTGCTCTTTGTAGATTGGTCTGAGATTGTGAAGGTCTTTACAATCTACAGCGTAGTGGGTGCCATTCACTTGCTCTTCCGCAAACAATTCCTACTAATCTCTCAAAATCCGGAGCGAGCTTTTACGGAGGGGCTCCGGGTTAGGCTGTGGGACTTTTTATTCTACGCGACTTTTGGTTTTGTTGTAACAAGCTCGGTGGAGATTGCTGGAGTCTTGCTGGTATTTTCGTTTTTGATAGTGCCGGCGGTCTGTGGAGCTTTAGTCTCCAAGAGGCTTCGGACCAGGCTGGTGCTGGGGTGGTTGGTCGGATTGATTTGTAGCGTATTCGGAGTAGCGATTTCGTATTATTTCGATTTACCGACTGGAGCTACAGTGGTCTGCGTGTTTGGGCTCGCAGTTCCACTGTTTGCTGCCAGTAGGTCTTTCCTTACCTTGTCGGCACTGCCACCGGAAGTTGCTTAATTCCCGAAACGCAGTTCCCGTCCATCCTCGGAAGGGGGACATTACTCTTTAACCAGCACACCGGAGCACTTGTTTGAACCCCGGCGTAGACAAAGGTCCAGGAGGCACAGCGCTGGTCTCTCAGGCACACTTGGTAACAGAGATCAGGGTCGTTACTTCGCATTATCACCGCTTTATAATCGCCCCCCGAAAGGCTTATTCCGTTCATTGGACGTTCGGTAACTGGAACGGCTTGAGGGGGAAGAACATCTCGTGACACGCATACGTTGTAAACCGGCTCACGAAGCCATGGCACAGGAAAGTTACTGCTGGAAAAACATCGTTCGTCTGCTGCACAATCCCGGTCTGTAGCACATGCAGCAATACACCGAGTACCATCGCAGACGAGGGATTCTGGGCACTCGTGATTAAATGTACATTGACGCAATTCCGCCTGTGCGGGGGGAACTGTCAGTAGTTGTAGGAATAAGGTCGAAACTGCTGCTAATCGAACTAAGTTAAAATGGCGGTGCATGACATACCTCGTATTAAGTTATCTCTTAGATAGTGATAACGGTATATCGTGAGCCCCTCCTAGGTGCGCCTAGACACATAAAATGGATGATTATTCATACCAAGCTAACTCTCAATGCAGCTCACCACCGAACCGCGGAAAGATGGCGTCCAGATCAGCGGGTAACCTACTAGACCGCCGCTAAAGATTGTCAGGCAGGTGAAGTGTCCCGGTTAGGAAAAGAGCTGCCTTTCCGGCTATCTCGACTCGGTTTCCCAACTGCTTACACCAAAGCCCCCCCACCAAGCAGGTGTTAATCATCCTACGGGAATATTTTCCAGCTGCCGTCTTTGATTTTACAAAATGTATGAACCTGCTTCCCGGTTTGACCGCGCGCGTGGTTGATCATCTTTGTCTTGCGGCAGGGTAGCTCTTCGCCTTTGACTGACTTGGTGAACACTTCAGAAACGGTCACGCTCCCGCCGGCATCGGATTTTGAGCTTTTCCATTCTTTAGTGGTATTTGTTTCAGTGGAATTCAGCGTTTCGGTGATTGTGCCCTTAAACATCTCCATCTCTTCTTTGGAAAAGTCGGCAGTCACGGCTTCTTCAAAAACCGAATATTGCGCCGCTGCGTTTGCTGCCAATGTGACGATACAGATTGCCAGTAAAAGTACCCTTCGCATCGCTTGCTCCAAAATAAATAGCTGTTTGCTCGACATCCCCACGCTTATACACCAATTCTCCTTCAAGCCGCCAATCTTGCTTTATTCATTAAAAAGCCCCGCCGCTACTTCCTTTTGTTTTGGCAGTGAATGGGTATCTAGGCGTAATACTCCTTATCCTATTCCCCGAAAGTGAACCACGTTGTAATTGCAACTGCAAACACCATCGCTACAAAGATAGAGCTTAAAGCTCGAGAAAACACACCACGGTTAAGCATCCAGGTAAAAATTATTTTGGCCGATAGGCTGGCGATAACAGCCAAGACAATACCAATGCTCGCAGCCGAGAGACTCAATGTGCCTTGATTGTGCATTATCGCATTGGCAAGTGATATGCCTTGCAATTCAAAGATCCCAGTTACAAATGACAGCACAAAGATTCCGCTGTCTCCAAACCATAGCTTGGCAAGCGATGCGACTGCAAAGATTGCGCTGAGTAACACGGAAAGCCGAAAAACCCCCTTCCAATTAAGTGGAGAGGTGAGCGTTAGGCTTGAACTAGTCCCCTCTCGTGCTGCGCCAAGTATGAGCAGGGCAACAGTGCCGATGAAAAGTCCCGCACCTACGGGGACAATAAGCTGAATAAGCAATGGCCGAGAGATTAACCCCACGATCAGTAGCAATTCGATGAATGACGCAAGTTTTGCGGCCACAGTTGAAAGTACCAAAGAACGCCAGCGCTGGGGCTCCCTTGCGGCAGTGTTCGCTGAGGAGAAAAAGACGGCAGTGCTTGAGACCAATCCACCGAGAAAGCCGATAATGAGAGAGCCCCTCTTGTCATTTATAACTTTTGCGAGGACGTAACTGGAGAACTCCAGTAGCGCTAATATAAGTATCAGGTAACCAAACTTTTTCGGATTAAATACTCCCCAGGGGTCGATTACGGCATCGGGAACGAGATTGATGATTACGACCGCGCATAACAACAGGAGCAGCGCGGACTCCAGTTCGGAGCGCTTGATGGCGTGAGAGAATCGATGCAGCGACTCTTTCGAGAACAGGATAACGGCGACCACTGGGCCAATAATTGCTGATAATATCGGAGCTTCGTGCGCGGCAAATCCGAGGATAAAAACAACCCCTGCCGCAAATTCAGTGGTGAGTCCTCGATCCCCTGTTGCTACCGGCTTAGTGGAATATGTAAAATATGAAATTAATATTAGGCCGAAGGCAAATGCTGTCACAAGGCCGGAGATCCACGGCGTTTGCAGGCCTCCCGCAAGTGCTCCAAGAATACTTACAAGTAAAAAGGTTCTTACCCCGAGTGCCTTTTGAGTGGGATGCGCTTTTTCGCGCTCAATCCCGACCAGCAGGCCGATAACAGTCGCGATAAGATAGGGCTCCCAATATGTCACGCGCAAACTCCTTAAGGTCGGCGACCACGGTAGCTCATGCTTTCTCTCACGATAATTTAAATCATGGAAAAAAGGACAACCCTACTCCGAAGATGAGCCGTGCTCTCCAGCGCCAGCCTCAGCTAAGTAGTCTTCCACAGTCATCATGCCGAACTCATCGCCGCGCTCCACAAATCGAGAGAGTTGTTTGATAGTTGCCTCTTCTTCGACCTGCTCGGTAATAAACCATTGAAGCATAATAGCCGTGGCATGGTCGCGCTCAGCTGTGGCGATTTCATACAACTCGCAAATCGCCTGACTCACTGCTAGCTCACTTTCTTGGGCAACCTTTACTGCTTCTCGCGGCGAGCCGAAAGAGTGGGGGGTGGCGGGGATTGCTGGAATCTTAACGGTTCCATCTCGGTCGAGCAGATACTTTAGG
>CAYMWO010000045.1:0-17943 GCA_964393905.1 uncultured Bdellovibrionales bacterium
GAGGACACGGGGCCTGCCTTCGGAACGGGAATCAATTGTGCCAGTGGAGTCATACCCACGCAGAAACCGGCCCCGGAGGTCGGGGAGGTCGAACGTTTCCTCGGAGTAACTCTCCCCCCGCATTGTCCGCGCCAGCTCAGGGAAATCCGAGGTCCGACGAGAGGTTCCGTCACAGACCAGGTAGGTCGGTTCCAGGGACTTGGGATTCTGTCCGTAGAAATGGATCATCATGCCGACTGGAGCCGCTCCAAGCGAGATGCGCTCGGCTTCTACGCGTTGTTCGCCGAGCCGTGCGGCTACCCAATCCGTAGTGTAGGTCACCGGGACGGGCGAGCTCTCAGTGAACGACTCCGATTTGCCGATGGCGTACGACATCGTCACTACTTCTTCGACGGACTTCGTGTCCTCCCCTATGCGGAGCTTGAAGACCTTGATCTTGTGGGGCACCCACCGCTCCGTTTGTACGTCTTTTTGGAAGGAGATGCCACTTGAACGGGTCAGCCGATCCACGACCTTGCTAGATTCGCCGACACTGATCGGACCAAAGGAAAGCCCCCAGTTCGATCCGTGCTCGTCCTCGTGGACCTTGACGTCCGACTTTTGACGGCCCTCTGAAATGAGCGTGCTCTCAAGGAGCGGCCGGAGATATGCCGCAAGTTGGGCATCGATTTCGGGATTCCCCTTGCGAACGTCGTCGATTGTCATCTCCGCTTGGGGATCAAACAACTTGCCCGTGAGGTCGGTCGGCTGAGACTGGATCAGCATCACAGCGTCCGGATGGCTGGCGACGATCTCGGTCTGGTCAACGGCCGTTACCTTCCGCATCACCCGCTCCAAATCGATTTGGGTGATGGGGGTTTCGCCGCTGGCCTGCCCCGAGCTCAGCTCGGATTGCGCGGCGGTCACTAACGACTTCGTCGCACGCCGCCGCTTCTCGGCCGTCGCGCTGACCTTGTTCGACCATTGGTAGGAGAAGACGAACTTGATCTTGTGCTCCGATAGGCCCGCAACGAACTTGCTCACATTCGAGATCGGAACGCCGATTGAAATAGTTATGTCATCGACCTCTTCGGTCAGAGCGTCGGTGTGACCGCTTCCCAGAACCTCGTGGTTGTAGCTCAGCTGGCACCGAGCGTAGACCATCTTGAGCGGCCAACGATGCGGATCGAGCTGCGAAGCGTTGACTTTCTCTGACCAGTAAGAGCGGTCACTCCGCAGCAGCTCTTGCTTAACCTGCTGGCGAAGCTTGTCACTGCTCACCATCAGCTTGAAATCGAAGTAGATGGTTGCGTCCTCGACATGCACATCTTGGATGATTCGCGGATACGCCGCGAGGCGATCTGCGACATCTCCCTTCGGCAGCTCACGCTCGAAGAACGCCCAGACCGGGCGAACGTAGTAGTTCTCACGGCCACGCTTGGCGCTGGAGTCCTCCCGGTGGATGCCGATCGAGCGGGTGAACGAGCCGTCCGAGAGGATGACTTCGCCAATCTGCTCACGTAGAGGGAGAGCATCTCCGAGACCGATCTGACCGCCCTCCTGCTTCGGCGGCTCACCGGCGAAGCCGATGCCGCCCAGCAGGGCGATGACGAAGAGAAACGAGAGAATACGAAACGCGTTGCGTCGCATGGATACCTCCGCGACAAGGGACCGACAAGGGACAGGGAACAACTGCAACCAATAAACCGTAAAGAACCTCACTTTACGACCCTTCGGCGAGGGGAGGGGCTCCACTCGCCGAAAGATTAAATGTGTCTACTTCGTTATAGTTTTAAAGGAACAGTTGAACCGGAATCAGGCCGGAATCGAGCCGGGGACGATAACTGATTTTGGCCGGAATTTCCAATACCACTTTTAGTAATGCGTATCCGGCTTTTCCCGAAGAGTTTGACTGCCCACCGAATATTCCCTACCTTGGCGGCTCTTTAATTTGGGTAGATGTGACTTTAAACTAGGCGCACTTTTTCGGTTTCTAAAACAGAGCCCGGATGGCTGCGCCTACGGTTTGTGCTGTAGGTTTTACAATATTCCATTCGTCCGTTTCTCTTTTCTCCTACCGGAGGTCTCCCGTGCGGAAGCTCACAATTGCTGCGTTGCTCTCGGGCGTGATTTCGGCGATGTTGATCGTGGCGATCTTCATCTCCGTCGCGAGCCAGGCTCATTCCGAGCCGCCGAGTCCGGAGATGATCAAGCAGCTCTGGAAGGTGATCAAGGAGGCCAAAAAGATTGGAGGTCAACTCGACACCGGACTTCGTGGACTGGACAAGTTGGCGGACTCGACAGCTGCGGCTGGACGGTTCGCCGAGCAGATCAAGGCGCTAAAGGAGGTCGAGAAGGCGGCGAAGGAGTTCGTTGTCCCGGACTCACTCACGGAGCTCATCGATCTCAAGGGCACGCTCAAGGAGCTCGATGACGAGTTCGAGTTCAAGGACCAGTACTCGATGGCGGTCGAGAAGGGGCTTCGAGAGGTGATCGAAAGCGGTGGTGCGACGATTTTCGCCGAGCAGTTGGGGTATGCCGTGCTCGACATCTACGAACTGCAGCGCGCCCTGCGGAGCGCGCAGTCCGAGGTGCGGCGGCTGAACAAGCAGGTCTCGCACAAGATCGAGAATTCCACGCCCAGGACTGTGACCCGTGAGCAGTTCGGTGAACTGCTGAAGCTGATAATCCAATCCGGGGAGAACGCCGGGCGAAAGCCTCAAGGGGGGGCGACCCCACCGCCTGTTACCGTTCCGGCAATTGGGCCGGCCACTGTGAGCAAGTACCCGCCCATTTTCACAGAAGACGAGATGAAAGAACTCAAGCAGGGAATGGCAGCGGACAAGGCTCGTGCTTTCGAGGAACAGCTGGAGCGTCGGCGTCAGGAGTTTGCCCGACGGGCCCGGGAGGTCGAAGCTGAAGAGCGAGCCCGGGAACGGGCCGATGCTCTGGTGCGGACCCAGCAGGCGAATTCCGCTGAGCGGATGAAGGCGCTTGAAGCTCGAGCCCAGGCGGACTTCAAAGCGCTCAATCAAGTTCTCGAGCAGCAGATCAAGGAATCGAACGACGCCTTGAACGCGGCCCGGGACGCGGCCGAGAGGGCGAGGCTTGAGCAACAGAAGCGCTCTGCCGAGCAGCTCAAGGCGACGATGGCGAAGATGGAACAGGAGGAGAAGGACAAGGCCGACGCCGAACGGCAGAAGGCCGCGCAGGAGAATCGACCTGCGCCGGTAATCAACATCTACAACAATGTTCAAAACCGGATGAACATCCTGATTCAAGAAGGCAAGGGGCAGGACACTACAATCCCCCGCCCTCCGTAGTCTCGAAGTCTTCCGGTTGTTGTCGTCCCCGGTGGTAGGGCCTGAGCCTACCACCTGGGACTTGGTATTAAGGTTTGTAAATTGTGCGCAGCCATATTGTCTACTGATTGTCCTACCTAAAGTGTCAGCCTGTTTTGTAACTAGCGCCTCCTTTATTTAACTTTTGCCCTGAGCTATAGTTCCCGCTCAATACGCTCCGTCAAAATCTAACCTGGGTAGTAAATTTTCTTATCGTCTTAACGCGAATTAACTTGTTCGCCCTAAGACGAGAGAACAGACATACGGTTTTATTCTCTCTCTAATGCATTTTTCTCTTCTACATTTTTGGTCGGCAGGATTTCCCTGCTGACTGACGACGCCGGGCAAGGTCTCGCATAGCCCGGGGAAGGTGACCTAGAAACAGATCGATGACGAATAGTTCAGAAGCAGGGAGAGCAAATCTAGACAAACTCCGCCTCCGGTGGGCCATCCGGACGGCGCTTCTCTCCTTAAGCTCCGGGATACCTCTCGGAAGCAGCCAGGGGTTGGTGCCGATGGTGCTCGAAGCTCGAAAGGCTGCACTTCGACGCTACGCGGATCGCCCTATCGAGCCCTTTCACCAGATCGCCAGGTGGTTGCTTGATGGGCAGACCTCCTACATGATCGGTGCAGATCCGAGTGGTCATGTGAAGTCCGAGGATCGGTGGGACTATGTGAGAGGCCTTGCTCGAGAAGAGGCGAGGTACATCGAGCCCGCCAATACCACCTACGGAGATCTTCTTGGGTATCGGCCGAACCTGGAACTTTACGCGAGGCTAGGTGAATGGCCGGACAACATTCCGGACCGCCCGGTGGACTCGGGTTTTCGCTACTTCGTGACGGATTCTGAGGCCCCCGCTGCGGCAGTTCAGAAGTACTTCGGGCACAGGGGAGTTCATCCTACGATCTTTGCCTGGGTTTGGGCCTGGACCAAGCGGGTTGAGCGAGCAGGCGGCGAACTGGTGCTCCCGCAGTGGCAGCTAACTTCTTGCCTTGGTGGTACAACCTTGTGGCGAGCACTTGTGCTCGCCATCGGCCGGGGAGACATAAAGGTTCCTGCCGAGAAGCGGATTGGGACCCTGTGCGCTCTCGAACGCTGGGCGGGAGACCAATTCGACCTCTGGGCGGAACAGCTCATGCAGGGACTGGGCATCGACTTGGAGAGGGTTTCAGACTCCGAGCTTGTCGAACTGGCCCCGCACTGCTGGAGCGCTGCGTTGAAGCTCGCCGAACGGCAGGGTCGGAAGCGAGAGCCGCTCGATATTCCGCCTGTGAGCAAGCGCGTCGTGGAGCCGAAGTGGAAACTCGAGTCCACTTGGTGCAAGAGCTACTTCCGGACGCTCTTCACAGGGAACTTCGAGCAAGACCAGGCGATCTTCGACAAGCACCGCGGTGACGGTGTGTACTGCCGAGCGTTCTTCGAGATTTACGGATCGACTCGAAGGGTGGTGAACGAGGCCGATCTCTTCGGCCCGGAACCGCTCCTCTACTTGCACAATGTGGTCTTCCCGAAGGGCCCTCCGCCGGAGCCGACCTACGCTGCGTGCTTCGCGCATTCGCAGCGGCAGGCAAAGCCCCCGGAGGCCAGTCCGACCACGTAAGTCCAAGCGTTCGGCGTGACCGAGGTTCGGAGGCAGGGACATCCACCTGCCTCCGAACCTCTTCGGTTCTAATCAAAGGTTCGGTCTGTTCTCCGTTTGAGTTTTTATCTCAAACCACCGTATCCAAATAACACTTCTCACAAACTATTCTCGAAGACTCACTTGGGCAATGAGCTATGGGTTAAGAACTTATCGATAAGCTAAAGCGGGAGAGGGAGGAGATTGAGAGGAAACTGAAGGACCGAAAGTTATTGGTAAGAAGTGAAAAGCATAACCTACATCCATGGGGGTGTGCGGCATGGGGGTGTGCGGCAGCGCCACCCCCATGGACCGCCTAGCGTGTGAGCTAGACCGTGAAGTCGCCGACCTGTTCGGGCTCTCCGGCCTTCACCACTTCCTCTTCGGCTCCGGGGACCGGCGCCGGGGGAAGGGTCGAGGCGTAGAGAGCCGACATGCCGAAGACGACGCAAAAGGCGATGAAGCCACCGCCCGTTCCCTTCACCGCGAGGAGTTCGAACGCCGCGACTCCCATGATGAGGGAGAGGATGGCGCCGAGCGAGAGCACAAGCCGCTTGCGTCGAAGCTGGATGGATTCCATGGCACACTCCGAAAGGGGGACGAACGTAAAGAGGACACGGCCCATGCGAATTAATTATCGCCTCGACCGTGCCCTCAATTAGAATAAACGCCCCCTAAAAGACAAACTGAAACCGTAACTTTTCACTTCTACCCGGGGGGAAAATTAGCATGGAAAAGTACTAAAACGAAATGGGGTTAGGGGACAGAAAAAAGCCCCGAAAGAGTTTGAGTCGATAGATATCCGAAGGTACGACGCGTTCGACTAACCGTGGCCTGGGGAAACTTGCCCTACGATATTTCGCATTTCCTTCCTCTGAATTCCTTCGTCAATTCAAATGGTTGATTCCCCGACATTACATTCTGATCTTCGTCATATAAACTTGTGCCGTTACTCGTCTAAACTCGAACTGTCCCGCATGGGTAACCAAAGTAAACTTGGAGCTAGATACATGGCTTTAGATCGACTTGAAGGAAAGCTCGAAGAGCTGAAAGGTGTGGTTAAGGAGCGGTGGGGGAAGTATACCAACAACCCTATTTTGACTATCCAAGGGCGCGGCGAGCAGCTTAAGGGTAGGCTTTGCGCTCAATTTGGCTACACAAAGGACGAGGTCGAGTCGGCGATGAACCCGATCTATCGTTCGTACTGCCGGGACAGGGAACAGCGCCGAAGCTAATCCGCCAAAATGTTAGTCGCTATCTACTTCGACCAAAGCTCACAAAACTTCCTTTAAAAGCCCATCCAAATTCAGCGGATGTGTAAACATATTAAGCCCGCCATCTGCTGACCGCGGCCACTCCGCCTGCGGGCGATCCCAGTAAAGCTCAACGCCGTTATTGTCAGGGTCTCGTAGGTAAATAGCTTCGCTTACTCCGTGATCGGATGCGCCATCGAGAGGGACTTCTGCTCTGAGAACACGGCGCAAAGCGTCAGCTAACTCGGCGCGTGTCGGGTAGAGAATCGCTACATGATAAAGGCCGGTGGCGTTTGCTGGCGGTGGTTTCCCCCCTGCGCTCTCCCAGGTGTTTAGTCCGATGTGGTGATGATAGCCACCTGCAGAAAGAAACGCTGCCTGTTTGCCGTAGAGTTGAGTGACGGCAAAGCCCAGGACGTCACGGTAAAAAGTTAGCGCTCGATCTAAATCTGCAACCTTAAGGTGCACATGGCCAATTCCGACTTGAGGATGAATAGGGCGGGGGTTGGGAGTTGGGTTCATCCTGGAGACGCTCCTTTTATTGGAGGGCTGAATATAGCGGTAGATGACTTAGTGATACAATACGCGTTATGTGGAGGACGCGGTATACGGGGAAGAGAGAGTTGCGCGAGGAAATCTAGATGGCGACTGCTAAACCAAAAAAGAAGAACTCCCTGTTGTGGGTTATCGAGCCGTTGGAGGAGCACCCCTCGTTTATCCTTAAGCCGATGTTTGGCTGCTTAGCGGCCTATTATAAAGGTAAGCTAGTGGTTGTGCTGGCTGATAAGGAGGAGCCGTGGAACGGGGTGATGGTTTGCACTTATCGGGAGAGGCATGAAGAGTTAAAGGGTAAGATGAGCAGTCTTCAGCCGCATCCGGTATTGGGGAAGTGGTTGTATCTTTCGCAGGATAACGAGGATTTTGAAGAATTGGCCTCTCAAGTTATCGAGCTTGTGATAAATGGAGAGCCGGGGATTGGGGTATGTGTGGCTTAATGGTTCGAGGGGAGTTTCTACTCGAGCTCGAGAGTTAAGCGTAGAAGAGTCCTAGAGCAAATTCCATTTATAAAAACCTCAGCCGACCGCGGCCCTCCCCGTTGAGCTTTCTCGTGGGGGAGGGCCGCGGATCTGTTGCGTGTCGCGGCTAGACCAGGTTCATGCCGTGCGGGACGCGCTCCATCCGCTCGGTGTAGAGGCCCCAGATCTGGGTGCCATTCCCGTCGAAGATGTGCGCGCCGAACCCGACACGCACCAGTTTCCGCCTGCGCCAGAACCCGACACGCTTTGCGGCCCACGGTCGGGTGAAGGCGTCCTCGAAGGCCTGCGCCTGCTCGGCGGTCTCGAACTCGAAGAGCGCGTGACCGTCGATGCGGAGGAAGTGGATGTGGACGTAGAACTTCTTCGCGTTCAGACCGCCGCCCGAGAGCACGCCCCTACCGCCGAAGTTCTGCGCGAGCCGGTTGGCCAGGAGGCCGAGCTGGTCCGCTGTGAAGTCCACGGTGTCGATGCCGCCCTCGATGTGCGGCATGTGCGGCCGGAACGAGAGGATCGCGCCGTTTCGACCTTGTCCGCGGTTCGGGTGCGGAATCGGCAGGGTGCAACTCCAGATGACCTGGAAGTGCCACGTGCCAATCGGTTCCGTTGTCGGCGTCTCGAAGGACAGCTCCCTGATCTGCCGTTCCGCTTCGCACGCTTCGCCGATGGACCCGAAGTTGAACTGCAACGGAAACGCCGGCGAGCCGGGCGGCGCCACGTCCGAATGTTGCTGAGCGATCGGGGTGCGTGATTCCATGCGCCGCGCTCCCATTGGCGCGTTCGGCGCCGTGATGAGAAGCCTGAACATCGCGCGATTCTGCGGGTCGCCGATGATGGCACCGGCCTTCATCGCGATGTCGATGATGCGCTGGAAGAGATCAGCGAGAGTGATGGGAGCAGAGGGAGCAGCGGGGGTTTGGGGCATGATGCCTCCTGGGGGACGGAAGAAAAAAACCGTACAGTCTAGGACTCTCCTAGCTGAACCTATAAAGACACAATCCTTACACGGTCAGAAGGAGAGAGAAGAGTTTCTACCCGAGGACTACTTTGAGAACTAAAGGGACTAAATAGGGGCCAATAAATCTCATAATTATTCAATTAGAACAACCTCGGCAGGACGCAGTTAAAGACTGTCCCCCGGAGATGGGCCCTGGCCAGCTCTTCGGGGGACGCGGGAAAGGATTTGTTCCACTGGCTTGGCCTAAAATTTAGGCAAACTCCCGATCAAACTCATCCTTTCTCCAGATAATCGGCGCCTCTTCCGGAGTGTAAACAGTCTCCAGTTTTTCACCAGTTCGTGCGCAAGCACGGTTGATGAGTTTTAGCCCACCGAGGCGCACTGTGCGGTCGTCCATTCTTTCGTCGTAGGCTTTTCGCGGCAAGGGGGCGGAGAATTTGCGGAGGCGTTTGATTTCTTGTGTGGTGATGCGAAACAATCTGCCGCTTACTGAGCAAGCGGTTACCAGCGGCTCGTCGGTTGTGGGTAGTCGGTCGGGCAGGGGTTGCGGGTTGAGTGTTTGTTGGTCTGCGGAGTCGCGGCTTAGCCAGCTAAGGCCCTGCGCTTTAATCTCCCTCTCGCTAAGCGGGAAGTAGCGGTTCGCAAGCGATAAGTTATAGGGCCAGGGTGAGAGTTCCATTGGAAAGAATTCTCCCCATTCGCCGGTCTGACGCATGTGCTCAATTATTTTAGGTAATAGGGAAAAGTATTCAGCCTCGGTGTATTGCTTGTTCAGAATACAAAAGCGCCGCCGACGGAGACAGACACAACCAAAGCAGTGTTTTGAGCCGTGAGAGGTGTCGCAGTAAAGTAGCTCCGACGCCCCGTCCCAGCAGTTATAACAAAAGGCGAGGTTAAAGACGTTTAGCCCGCAGATAGTGCACTCGTACATTAGCTCTGGAGCCATGAAGGAGATTGTGCAGTCGTAGAGGTCCTTGCCGCCGCTTTGGACTACGTCGCAGTTTCGTAAATCCTCGGCGTTATAGATTTGGTAGCTGTTTACGATATTCCGGGAGTCGTTGATTTGGTTTCCGGTGCAGTTCTCGGCACGGGTGGCGACTATGTGCGGTCGGGGGTGTCCTGCTTGAAACTTTGCGAATTCAGTCTCCAGTCGTGACCGGACCTCCCAGGAGGAGAGGTCTAGAGTTGACATAAACCCCTTAAACTCGTCAGGGGTAAGTTGCTTATTGTAGACACAGTGCTTCTTTTGCCTCAGGTTCACGCAACCAAAGCAGTTGCTGCATGATTTGCAGTTACTTAGATACCAACTGTCCGAGCAGTCTGTGCAGTGGAGGGAGGCTTGTAGGTTGTAGCAATTGCTGCAACCCGTGCAGTCGTAGCACAGTTCGCAGTTGACAGTCGCTGAGCAATCCATACAGTCCGTACAGTCGGTTATGTTCTCGGTATATAGACACTCGCGGTTCCGATCCGCGCTGAAAACAAAATAACAGTCCTTTAGCCAGCCAGCGTTATTGCAGTAGTCGCTATTTTCAATAGTGCCCGAGATAGTATTGAGCGCCGGTCGGGGGACGGAGTCTCTTAGCTCGGCCCATTGCTCAAAAAACGGGCGAGTGAAATCAAACTCCCGGCCGAACTCCTCCGGGGACCAGTTTTTTTCATCCCACCAGTCGGCGTTAGAGACGACTGGGAAGGGCGGTTTGCCGAAATACATCGAGAAGAACTGCACTTTAGTGTCCCCAACCTGTTGCCGTGTGACATAGATCTGGTTTCGATGTGCCATCCGGCGCTGTAGGCGACACGCTGGGCAGAGTGTCGGCGGGGGAATGTCTTGGACCGTTTCGCCAATGCGGGGGGAGATTTTTTTTAAAAAGTTAAGCTCGGCAACGGAGACCTGGAAGCTTTCGGCACAGTGCCGACAGTTGCTTGCTAGGGTCGGTTTGATGAAATCTGCCATGTGCCTAAGGTATCGGTTTAGAGCGAGTATCTCAACTATGTGCTTTAGGGATAAGAGATTATCCTCTCGCCCCTTCGCTTGTTTCCACTGTGCACTATCAGTTCATCGCTATGCATATATCCAACTGGGGCTGAATAATCTGGCCTAGAAGACTTTCTTTAAGTCAGATACTTCTGGACTTTGCCGGTAACATTGCAATACAGTTTACCGAGTTTTCAAACTAATGGTTGGAGCTTTGGTTATGTCGCAAACTGTTTTCAGGTTAGAACTTTGAAAACAGTCTTCCTGTCCTATCCCCCCGTCTCCTCGCCGTGGCATCTGCCGGCGGGAATCTCGATGCTCTCTGCGATATTGCGACAGATGGGCGTTCAGCCGGTGCAGTGGTATGGGCACCTTCACGGCTTAGAGTACCTCCTTCAAAAGCACCCGGACGCGGCGCAGGCTCTGGAGTGCGTGCGGTCGACGGTGGATGTTCAAGATCGCTACTCCGCCAGGCAGACGCTAGAGCGGGCAGCGAATGATTTGAGCGCCGAAGATACCTTCTCGATTATCCGTAACAATGTGCGCTTTAAGTCTGCCAAATTCGATGGAACCCTTCGGGGGCTGTTTGAAGTAGTGCGGCATCGAGAGAGTCATCTCTTTTACCGGTATTTTATTGAACAGGAGATTCCGGCGGCAATTGATTCTAGAGCCTGCCTTTATGGCATAAGCATCAACGACGAACGCCAGCTCGTAGCAGGGGTGGTGTTGGCATCGCTCGTCAAGGAGTTAATGCCGCAGACACTGGTTGTGCTGGGCGGAAACTACTGGAGCCGGATGGAACATATCTTTGGCCTGCCAGAGTTTGGCGAGCTGTTTGACCATTGCGATGCGATTGTCTACCGCGAGGGGTTTCAGCCCGTGCTTGATTTAGTAGCCAGTCTCAAGCCGCATAACGTCCCGGGCGTTGTTTGGCGCGACGGGGAGCGGCAGGTTCATATTAATAGCGGCACTAATTCTCCCATGCAGTTCGAGCAGCTACCGACGCCGGAGTTTAACGAAGAGGATGCGCGCCTGCAGTGGTGCCCCGGAGTGGTGCGCCCGCTTTACACTATGAGCAACTGCCCCACGCGCTGCTCGTTTTGTGCCATCTCCGGTGGGAGTGATTCGTTTTTAGCCACTCCGCGCTCTATGTCGCCACGGCGGGTGGCGGAGCACATGAGGCATCTTGGCGGCGGTAAGTTCGATGTCTTTGATGAGACCTTTACTATTCCCCGGCAGTTGGGACTTGGGAAGGAACTTCGAGCGTTGGGAGTTGAGGCTACTTGGCAGTGTTATCTTACAGCGACAAGGCAGCTGAATGACCCAGACTTGTGCCACTCGCTATATGAGGCAGGGTGTCGTTCCGTGCAGCTGGGGCTTGAGAGTCTGCATCCGGAGACGCTCGGTCGAGAAAAGAAACAATGGAACTCACCGCTGGATTACATACGGATTCTTCGAAACCTGAAAGAGGCTGGGATTCAAACCCACGTGTTTATTATCGTTGGGCTACCCGGCCAACCTCTTCATTATGATTTGAAATGGATTCCCTTTCTTCTGAACGAGGCCGGCGATTATATCTTAACCATTAAGGCTAGCCGTTACCGACTCGCCCGCAAGAGTCCGGAAGAGCAGGGCACCTTAAATACAGAGCTGATAGAGGTGTTACCTGATGTTAGGCCGCTTTCGTTGAACCGGGATTTCCGTTATCGACAGGTATCCCGTAAGCGGGTCGACCAGATGGTGGAGGTGTTGGAGGCGACAAGCCGTCGGCATTGGGGGTATCAGCTGACCTCGACTTTGCCATGGTGGTCTAACCGCTCCCACTTTTCTTGGGGGGAACTTCGCGAAGCCGCAGTAGAGCTTGCGAAGGTCGCTCCTAGGGAAGAGGAGGTTGATCTCTCGCTGGCATTTACCAAAGTTAGCACCATCTATCGGGACGAAACTGGTCAAGCCCATACACCGATTAAGAGCTGGGAGGAGTTGAGGGCGTTAGCCAACACACTCTAATACAGATGGGCCATCTGGCCTCTTAATCTCACACCGGAATTCAGTATATTCAAAGAAAGCGAATTTTTCGCTATATATCGCAGTCTGATAGGCGCACCCAGTGAGCTTAAGCTCATGAGCAGATGTAAGAGCCTAACTGATGAACACTAAAGTCAACGAGAGAAGAAAATTAGCACGAAATTGGAAATTACAGGTTTTCGGATAAAATTAGCATTTGCAGCCGTTGTGGCTCTCATAGCGCTAGGGGGTGCATTGCGTTTTTTCTCGGGGCCGCGGGTGTTGGTTCAGCATCCAGTCAAAGGCCCTGCGGTGCAAGCCATCTACGCTACTGGGACAGTTGAGTCTGAGATTATGCTACCAATTACGACCCGGGCGGCGGCTCGATTGGTGGAGCTTAATGTTGATGAGGGGGCTCAAGTCAAGAAGGGGCAGATACTAGCAAGGCTAGAGAGCGAGGAGTTGCAGCGGGCGCTTTCGGCGCTTCGGGCAAAGGAGGTCTTTGCTAAAGAGGAGCTAGACCGAAATGCGGCGCTAGTGAAAAAGAAAGTGGTGGCTCCACAGGCGTTTGATCTTGCGCGCTCGGATTGGCTTGCGGCAAAAGCTCAGGCGGACAGAGCGGAGGCCGAGGCGAACTATATGACGCTTACGGCTCCGGCGGATGGCCAGATTATTCGAAGAGATGGCGAGATTGGGCAGTTGATTACGGCAAATCAAGCAGTGTTTTGGATCTCGGCTGTGTCGCCTTTAAGAATCACAGCGCAAGTCGACGAAGAGGATATTTCGCAGGTTAAGGTTGGCCAGCAGGTGTTGATACGAGCGGATGCCTTTCCGGGGAAGACTTTTCGCGGGAAAGTAAAGAGCCTGACCCCTAAGGGTGACCCGGTGGCTCGGAGCTATCGGGTGCGGGTTGAGTTTAGCGAGCCCACGGAGCTCCAGATTGGGATGACGGCTGAGACAAATATTATCGTCAGCGAAAAGAGCGAATCGTTACTTGTTCCGACTCCGGCTATTAAGAATGAACGGTTGTGGGTTGTGCGGGATTCGACATTAGTTGAGCAGCCGGTTACGCTCGGAGTGCGGGGGTTAACAGAGACTGAGGTGCTGAGCGGGGTTACGGCGGAGGATCTTGTTGTTACCCAGCCGGAGGAGAGTTTTAAAGACGGGCGCAAAGTGCGTGCCGTGCTCAGCGAATGAGCTAAAGAATGCGCCTCTTAGCTTTTATAGCTCTTAAGCATTTACTCGCCAGAAAGCGCCAGAGCTTAGTCTCTGTGCTGGGAATTGTTTTAGGGGTGGCGTTTTTCTTAGCGATATCCTCGCTGATGCAAGGGTCTCAGGGCGATTTTATTAGGCGTCTGGTCGACAACACTCCGCATATTACGATTTACGACGAATTTCGAAACGCTCGCCAGCAGCCGATCTTCGAGAGTTATCCTCGGGGTGCGGTAGAGTTGCGGAGTGTTAAGCCGGTAAACGAGACCCGAGGAATTCGCGGTTATGAGCAGATTCTAGAGAGTTTGCGGCAGCGGCCAGGGCTCAAAGCATCCCCAGTCCAACTCGGGCAGGCGTTGGTTAGTTTTGCGGGTAGGGAGTTGGGAGTAACACTCTATGGAATGATTCCGGAAGAGATTCGGACCGTCTCAACCATTACGGATTACATTAAAGAGGGCTCGGTCGATAATTTAATTGCGAACCCGGACGGGATTGTTATTGGGCAAGAGCTTGCGCGCAAACTCTCGCTACTACTAGGAGATAATTTGAATATTGCGACCCCGCTGGGGCAGCTGCGCACATTTAAGGTTTTAGGGATTTTTCGGACTGGCAGGTCGGACTTTGATGAGCATCAGACATTCGTTGACCTAAAACGGGTGCAGGCGATGTTTGACCGAGCGAATCGGGTAAATAGTATTGTGATAAAGCTTCCCGATCCTTATACCGCTCGGAAGGTTGCGGCGGAGGTGGAGGCGGAGATTGGGTATAAGTGCGTCTCCTGGCAAGAGGCCTCGGAAGACCTGATGAACACATTGAATATTCGGAATGTGATTATGTACACCGTGGTCAGCGCGGTGCTGATTGTCGCGGCTTTTGGTATCTACAACATTATCTCGACTGTGGTGCTCGAGAAGCAGCGGGATATCGCAATCTTGAAATCGATGGGATTCCACGCTGGGGAAATTGAGAAGATTTTCCTGTTGCAGGGGTCGATTGTCGGCGTGTTTGGTTGCCTGATAGGGCTGCCGCTTGGATCGGTGTTGATGTTTAGCCTGATGCAGCTTCGATTTAAGCCGCCCTATAGTACGGAGATGATTTCGATGCCCATCGACTGGAGCTGGCAGCAGTTTGCGATTGCGGCTTCGTTTGCACTAGTCGCCTCGATTATGGCCGCGCTTCTTCCGGCGCGAAAGGGCGCCCGGGTTGAGCCGGTGCTGATTCTGCGAGGAAGCCAGTGATGTCCCAGCTATTATCTGCATCACATCTTACTAGGCGCTTAACCGGAGATGTGCCCGTGACCCTGGTTGACGACGCCTCGCTTGAGATTAAAGCTAACGAGTTTGTAGTAATTACCGGACCGTCTGGCTCGGGGAAATCCTCGCTACTATATCTTTTGGGATTGTTGGATACACCGACCGGCGGAGAGGTCTCGCTAAACGGTCTGCCGACCTCCAGGCTGGATCAAGACGAATTGGCTGACCTAAGAATTCGCGATTTAGGATTTGTCTTTCAGTTTCATTTTCTACTGCCGGAGTTTACGGCGTTAGAGAATGTGATGCTGCCAATGCAGCGCCTGGGGAAGTTAAATAACGCTCAGGCTAAAACCCGCGCGCAGGAACTGCTAGCCTCGTTAGGTCTAGCCGACCAATCGCATAAAATTCCAAAGCAACTCTCCGGCGGACAGAGCCAGCGAGTAGCTATCGCTCGCGCGCTAGCAAACGATCCGCTGTTAATTCTAGCGGATGAACCCACAGGGAACCTCGATTCGCACTCCAGCGCCAATGTGCAAAGCATCTTCAAAGACTTAGCCCGACAGCCGGGGAAGGCAGTGGTGGTGGTGACGCACGATACGGAGTTTGCAAGAAGTGCCGATCGGGTGATCACCATCGTCGATGGGAAGATCACAACCTAGCGTGACAAAGCCATCTTTCTAACTATCTGACATATTTACGGAATTCCGGAAAAGTATCTGGTTCTTTTTCAAAAAGGAGGGCCTGCCGGATAGGTTTGTGGCATGGGGATTGCCTTATAAAGACGTTTGGGAGGGTGGGTGAAGGCCGACCCCGTTTAGTCCTCGTAATTACGGAGAGTTGTGATTAGAGTGCCGCAATTATTTGGATTCTCTGTGGTCTTAGGGACCATTTTTGTCACATCTATCGCTTATGCGCAGACGTTGAGTCTCCCGGCACGTGGTGTTTTCAATGGGTTTCTGAACCAGGTAAACGTTTTAGAGTGTGAGAACACCAACGGCGCGCCTGTCTCGCTTAAGGTTACTGTGCGGGATAACGGTGGAGTTAAGCTTGGGACGCATTCCTTTTCAGTGCCGGCTTTTGGTGCGGAGCACCGGGTCATAAACGATATCGCTAGCATCAACAACCGGCTCGGCACTTTCCTCTTAGAGCTGCTTAGCGGTCCCGCGGGGGCTGGGAACCATATCAGCTGCAGAACTTCATTTTACAAGGTCGCCCCGTCAGGTTCGCAAAAAGGCTACGAGTTCTTGTACGTATTGCCTGTTAGGAACCCGGTAAACGGCGAGCTCTCTGGAATCTATAACTCGTTTGGACCGGCGGGAGACGGCACGCTTACTTACAACTGGTTTAGCCTGATTAACTTTAGCTCCACTCCGCTCTCGGCGAATATCGAGGTGCGGGACGAAAACGGGGCGGTTGCCGAGACTCTGCGGGTGAAGAACTTAGCAGCTGGGGCACGGGTTGATTTGCCGATGGGACATAACCGCGGGCAGCGGACCGGCGTTTATGTAGTAAAGCCCGTAAATCTAACTCAGAAGTACGATGCATTCGTTGTTCGATATAATCCAAATGCGGATGGCAGTTTCAACTTCGCCTTTCCGCTCCGGGCAGTTGTTGGGAGCTGTAACGGGGCGGCAGTGCAGCTTTCATCGATGGGTAACGGGTTAACTGATAACTGGGTTGAAATTGGGAACCCAAACCCGGCGAAAAAGACAGTTGCTGTGCAACTCCGAAACAGAGACGGTCAGACAGTCCTTAGTGAGAGCCGGGCGCTTAAGGCCTACGGATTAGCTCACGTATATGCCAATACGGCGATCGACCCAACGCACACCGGAAACGTGGGTTCGGCAAGAATTAGCTGCACTGACCCGGCTACAAAAATAATCTTACAGAGTTTGTATTACGGACACGTCCCCGGGAAGGCAGCGCCGGAGTGGAGCTATGCAAGTCAGGCTGGGGTGCTTAGCGCCGCGCTTGCGGGCCAACAGATGATCGTTCCAGTTAACACATTCTCAGGGATGGCTAACTGGACGAAGCTTGCAGAGCTGGGGGCGAGAAACTATACGGTAAACTATCGCACCTTATCTCAGGCCGGAGCAGCGCTTGCCGACGGCTCGACGTTTCTAAAATCCTCCGGCACGGCGGATGTCGGACTGCACACCGTTAGCGGAGCGGATGCCGTGGGGCTCTCGGTTTTTTGGTCGGAAAGTAACTCTTCGAGGTATGAAGCCGAGATGCTGCGAGTGCTTCCGCGCGCTGACGGACAGATTGGGTATATCGCTAATGTCCCTGGAGTCGTTCAGGGTGCGGTTGAACTTCCCGAGCCTGCAGAAGGCTATTTCCCGCCGGATGCGCCCTATTACCAGAATATCTCGGCGGCGAGTAAAGACGCGCTTTCGGACCAGATTATTTCCTGGATAGAAAGCGCCGGAGGTTTTGGTGCGGGGGGCGGAATTCGAATCGATTACGGTCTTGATGTGCTCCAAGCTGACGGCACCACCCCGCTATTAAATTTTATTGCGACCGATGACTTCTATTCCCCGGACTGCGACCAGGCGCCGGTTCCGGTTCCGACTGGGGGTAATCTCGAGTCTGAGAGTGGTTACGAATGCACGACAGATGGGGACTGCCACCTGATTGTGGTTCAGCAGTCGAGTAAAAAATTATACGAAATGTGGCGTGCTAATTTTACAGGTGGCACCTTTTACGGAGGCTGTCTTGCTGTTTGGGATATGACAAAGAGTTATGGCCCGAAGGGGCGAGGGGAGAACTGCACTAGCTCGGATGCCGCGGGTTTGCCGATTGCACCGCTGCTGTTTACCGCAGACGAGGTGGCCGCTGGCGAAATAAAGCACGCAATACGCTTTACCCTTCCAAATGACCGAATTCAGCACAATCGATATGTCAGACCCGGGACACATGCCACAAGCGCGGCAAGTGGCGGGTCATTCGCCTTGCCCTATGGAGCGAGGCTTAGGTTACGGGCTGATTATCCGCTCTCGTCACTACCTACCGAAGGGGCCAGGGTTGTCGCTCGGGCGATGCAACAATATGGAATTATTTTGGCTGACGGTGGAAATATCGCGCTGACAGCGCAGAGCGACCGCCATTCAATCGCAAAATGGGACGGATTACTGGATACTCACGACCTAACCGCAATTCACATCGACGACTTCGAGATGATTGATGGCGGAACCCGGTTTGAGTGGACCGGGGACTGTGTGAGGGAGCCTTAGCCATATCCATATTGAGGTGTCAGCCTGTTTTGTAAGTGGCTGAAATTACGAGGGGCTGTTACCTGTTTTCAGGTAGTTATAA
>CAYMWO010000046.1:0-17865 GCA_964393905.1 uncultured Bdellovibrionales bacterium
TTAGCCGTATTTTGGCTGTCTGCTCAACCCTGCTGCTTAAAGTTTTCGGTGTTACCAGCCCGGCGGAATCGGAACGGGTACACACCAGTGCCGAGCTTGCGATGTTTGTTTCGCATAGCACCGAAAAAGGGGTCTTGGATAAATCCGAGGAGGAGATGCTGCATGGTGTATTTGGCTTCTCTGATACGGTGGCTCGAGAGGTGATGACTCCGCGAACAGATTTAGTGACTTTACATTCCGATGCCTCGTTTGATGATGTTATCTCCACAATTATCGAGAGCGGCTACTCCCGTTATCCGATTATTGGGGAGAGTGCCGATGATGTGCAGGGGGTGCTTTTAGCCCGAGATCTGATGTCGTTTATTCCGCTGATAATGTCCAGCTCCAAAGGGGAGTTTGATATTAAGCAGTTCATGCGAAAACCGTATTTTATTCCCGGCACGAAGCCGATTGATGATCTTCTGAGCGAGCTTAAGCGGCGTAAGGTGCACATCGCTATTGTGCTGGATGAGCATGGCGGAGTGGACGGAATTGTGACTCTAGAAGACCTAATAGAAGAGATTGTCGGGGACATCTTCGATGAGGCTGATGTTCCAGAGCGGGACGTTGTCGTGTTGGAAAACGGCGAGGTTTTGGTCGACGGCGGAGTGTTGGTTGCCGACCTAAATTTACGGTTTGAGCTCTCTATCCCAGAGGGGGACTATGACACGATTGCGGGGTTTATTTTTACAACCCTAGGTCGAATGCCACGGCTCGGAGATAAGATTCTGGTTGATAAGGATGGTCCCCATCTACTCGGGTTAGGAAATGGCGAACCGGACGAGGAAGCGAGTCTTTTAGAGCCTACCTATATGGCAAAAGTCCTAATTTCGGTGGAGAAGGTGAAAGGGCATAGAATTCAGTTCGCCCGGCTCCGATTAATCTCCAAAATCGAGGAAGAGCCAGAATCTCTACCTAATTCCCCATCATCTCAAGGCAAGGGAATCACTCCAGAAACCGAGCTTTCCTAGGCTACTCGGTCGTCATATACATCTGGAATTCCAATTGTTTAGAGTCAGTTTAAAGGCGCTTTCGAAGGTTTAAGGGCTAACACTATGAGCGAGAAAAACCGCTCCCGTTCCGGGGAATCCAAAGAAAAGGCAAAAGAGCAGGCGGCGATAGGCTCGACGCTTAAGAAGTCGGCCAAGGAGAAAGTTGTTGATGTATCGCTTTCTCGCCCATCGACCAGTTCCAAAGCGGCGGCGGGCAGGAAACCTGAACGTTCAGAACAGAAGCGGCTAGGAAAGGGAGCCGCCCTTAAGCGTAAGCTCGGCGCTAATCGTAAAGCAGGCGCGAAGTCTGCGAGCGTTCCATTAAAGCGCGGCGTGAAACTTTCATCTCGAATTCAAAAAATCTCGCACTCTCCAAAAGAGGAGCTTGCGCGTAAGGCGAAAGCGGCTGCAGCCAAGCAGACAATAGCGAAAGAGTCTGGGGTTAAAGAGCTTACCGGGAAAGGCAGCCCCCTTACTCCAACCCCTGAATTTTTGACTACCCCATCAGATTCGGCTCTGAAATCTTTTCGTAAGGCTACAGAGCGTAACCGCAAACTCGCGGCTCAGAAGAAGTCACGCTCGAAACTTCAAGGGCAGAGCTTTTTAGCGAAACCACTAAAGAAGGGTAAAAAGTTTACAATTGATCTTCGGATTCACTCGCCTGGCACAGTGGGTTATTTTTCAACTGGGGGTGTGGACCCAGGACCAGCTCTGGTAAGACTTTCAAAGGTGAAAGGGCTGGATGTGATTGCGATCACTGACTACTATAACGCCTCTTATGTTGATTTAGTTCAGGGCTCAGCCGGGAAAACAGGTTTAACGGTGCTACCGGGGCTGGTTGTCTGTTCGCGGATTGGTAACTGTCATGAGGTTTACCTGGTGGTGCTCTTTCCTGAGACTACAACTGGTGCGGATATCTTTTCGTTACTGGCGGAGCTGGGAGTTCCTAAGGAGCAGTACGGTTCTCGGGACTACTGCCTAGAGCGGGACTTTGGAGAGATTGTCCAAGCGGTTGAGGCCCGTGGGGGAGTGGTGATTCCAAGTCGGTTGGATAAGACTCCTTATCGGCAGCAGGTGCTTACGACGTTGATTGAGGATTTTGGTTTTCACGCCTTTGACTTGGTGCATCCAGAGAATTTGGATTTCTTTGCGGATCGCTGGCCAGATGGGGAGTTTAGTTTCTTTTCATTTTCTAACGCGAATGCACTGGCGCAGATTGGTTCACGGTCTTCTACTATCAAACTTGAGATTCCTGGGTTTGCCGGGTTGAAAGAGATGGTGAAGAGGCGGATTCCTAATTCGTAACATAGCTTGTAATTCTAAAATTTAGTGACCTTCGCTGTACTTCAGGAGTGAGGGGTAAGGCGCTGGGGGGAGAGGGTCGAACGAGGCGGCGCACGCGCTATTGGCGCCCGCCGGCTCGCTCCGATACTTTTTTCGCATTTTCAGATGCTTGCGCATCTGAGCGAAAAAATTTCCTCCGTCTCGCCCGCCCCAAGGACCACCCCGTTTGCCGCCTCGTTCGACCCTCTCCCCCCAGCGCCTGGCAGAATATTCTGCGGATTCGATACTTTTTTATCTTAGGAAATGCGACAGCTTTAAATCCTGGACGAGAATAGGGGTAGGGACCTCGGTGGTCTGTTTAATAATCTCGTCAATTGAGGAGTAATATTATGTTTGGTCGAATTGTTTTGGGATTGTGTGCGATTGGGTTGCAGTTGGGTTTGGTTTCTGGAGCTTTGGCGGCTTCGGATAATGGGCTGGTGGCTGGAGTGGCTAAGGCTCGGGGGATTTCGGAGGCTGAGGCGCAGGTTAGTGTGGATGCGGTGTTTGCGGCGTTAGAGGGTGAGCTTAAAGAGGGGCGGGATGTGACGATAAAGAATTTTGGGAAGTTTCATTTGCAGGAGCGCGCTGCGCGGACTGGGAGAAATCCTAAGACGGGAGAGCCGCTGGCTATTCCGGCTAAGAAGTATCCTCGGTTTGCTTCCTCGGACAAACTCAAAGCCTCGGTAAACGGTGGCGCTGTTTCCGCCTCTGCTAAGGTTACGGTTGCGACCCCGGAACCGCAGGCGAAAGCAGATGGCGAAAAAGATCAGGCGTAGGCGTGTTGTAATCAGGTTCTTAACGGGCGGGGAAAACCCCGCCCAGGTTATCTTCGATTGGCTGTGGATAACCCGGAGCTGAATCTAGAAGCTAGTCGGTTAAGTGGGTTATTCAACCTACATTGACCATACACGGTGTGTTAGCTACTCTCGTAACAGTTTAAATAACTTTTACCTTAGAAGCGCACGACCTACTCGATGTCCCAATTTGTTCACCTTCATCTGCACACTCAGTTTAGCGTCCTTGACGGGGCGAATAAAATCTCTCCCTTGATTGAACGAGCTAAGGAGCTGGGGCATGCGGCTGTGGGGATGACGGACCATGGTAACATGCACGGCGCGATTGAGTTTTATCAGGCGGCGATGCAGGCTGAGGTTAAGCCGGTAATTGGCTGTGAGGCTTACATCACCTCGGGTAGCCGGCACGACAAAACCCCGAAGGGCCAGGGGGGTGCCGGGATTAATCACCTGACCCTGCTTGCGGCAAATCTCGAGGGGTATAAAAACCTCTGCCGAATAATTAGTTACGGGTTTCTCGAGGGGTTTTACTTCAAGCCCCGGATAGATTTTGAGCTGCTTGAGCAATACCACTCTGGACTAATCTGTCTTAGCGGCTGCCTCTCCGGGGAGCTCGCGGCCTATGCCAAGAAGGACGACATCAAAGGCGCCAAAGAACTGGTGCGTAAGTATCAAGCCCTTTTTGGTGACCGTTATTACTTAGAGGTTCAACCCCATGCAATCAGAGAGCAGAAGCTCTTGAATCAGATGGTGCGCGAGGTTGGAACCGAGCTTGGCGTGCCGATTGTTGCCACAAATGACTGCCATTATTTGCACCCGGAAGACCATCACGCCCAAGAGGTGTTGATGTGTATCTCTACAGGGAAGCTCTTAAGCGACCCCGACCATATGTCACACACCGGGGCGTCACTTCATTTTAAGACCGAAGAGGAGATGTTCGCCGAACTCCCGGAATTCGCCGAGGCAATTCGTGAGTCTGGGGAGATAGCAAAGCGCTGTAACCTGCAGTTCGACTTTGACACCTATTACATGCCGCGCTTTGACCCACCCAAGGAGCAACCTATCGAGCAGCACTTTGCCGAAGAAGCGCGCGTCGGTATGGCAAAGCGCTTTGAGGAATACAAAGCGCGGAAGATTGAGTTTAGCGAGAGTGAGCTCGAGGTCTATCAGGCTCGGCTGAAGGAAGAGATAGAACTCATTCTCAAAATGGGCTTTGCCGGATATTTTCTCGTGGTCTCGGACTTCATCCTCTGGGCTAAGGGTAACGATATCCCGGTTGGACCTGGGCGTGGTAGTGCTGCGGGTTCACTTGTGGCGTACGCGCTTTATATCACCGAGGTCGACCCGATTCCGAATAAGCTCCTCTTTGAACGGTTCCTGAACCCGGAACGAATTAGTCTGCCGGATATCGATATCGACTTCTGTATCAACGGTCGAGATAAAGTAATTGACTATGTCTGCAACAAATACGGCAAAGACAAGGTTGCGCAGATTGTTACCTTTGGAACACTTAAAGCCAAAGCAGCGATAAAAGATGTCGGCAGGGTTTTAGGCTTAAGCTACGCGGAGACCGATAGAATCGCTAAGCTCATTCCCGCTCCGCGCCAGGGGTTTGATTACCCGATTGCGGAAGCAATTAAGATGGAGAAGCGGCTTAAGGAGTATGCCGAGGGGGAGGGGAAGGAGTTAATTGATTTAGCGTTAAAGCTTGAAGGACTCTCGCGCCACACCTCAACTCACGCCGCTGGAATCGTGATTGCAGATCGGCCGGTGATGGAGCTCTTGCCGCTGATGGTCGACAAGGACGGCCAGGTGATAACGCAGTTCTCTATGAGCTATGTCGAAAAGTTAGGTTTAGTTAAGTTCGACTTTCTTGGGCTCAAGACATTGACGGTGCTTAAGGAGGCGCAGCGCCAGATTAAGCAGGCGAAGAATATCGAGGTTGAGCTCAATTCCTTACCGCTCGATGATAACCTGACCTACCGACTGATTAGCTCTGGGCGCACTATCGGGGTGTTCCAGCTGGAGTCTAGTGGCATCACTGAGATGGTCACGCGGCTAAAGCCCAACTGCTTTGAAGACCTAGTGGCGATTCTCGCGCTTTATCGTCCGGGCCCGCTCGATGCGGGAATGGTGGACCACTATATCAACCGTAAACACGGGCGCGAACCGGTAAAGTATCTCCACCCGATGCTGGAGGGAATCTTGGCCGATACCTACGGCATTATCCTCTACCAGGAGCAGATCATGCAGATTGCTCAGGTGATGGCGGGCTACTCTCTCGGCGAAGCTGATTTACTCCGACGAGCGATGGGTAAGAAAAAGCCCGAAGAGATGGCCAAACAGCGACAAATTTTCGTAGGCGGGGCGACAAAGCGTGGTGTGAGCGAGAAGCTCGCCACAGAGGTCTTCGATCAAATGGAGACCTTTGCCCGCTACGGCTTTAACCGGAGCCATTCAGTGGCCTACGCATTAATCTCTTACCAAACGGCGTACCTCAAGGCGCATTACCCGATGCAGTTTATGGCTGCGCTAATGACCCATGAAATGGGAGACACCGACAAGACTCTGAAGAACTTGGGCGAGTGCCGCGAGATGGGAATCCAGGTGTTAACCCCGGATATTAATCGGGGGCAGATTGGCTTTAACGTCGTCGATAATAAGATTTTGTTCGGACTGGCGGCGATAAAAGGTGTGGGCGAGAAGGCGGTGGAGAAGATTTTGGAGAACCGTGCCAAGGCCGGGCCCTTTAAAAGTGTGTTGGATCTCTGTAAACGGTTGGAGTCTGGACTTGTAAACCGGCGGATGCTGGAGAACTTTATTAAGTCTGGGGCCTTTGAGTTCACTAAGTTTTCACGGGCGGAGCTTATTCACCGACTAGACGATGTGATGAAGCAGGCGCAGAGGATTAAAGAGACTGCGGACTCGAACCAGATTGGGCTGTTTGATACAGGCAAGTCTTCGGATGAGGAGCTGTTTCAGCCTGGGCGGAAACCGCTGCCAGAGTGGCCGGTGAATATAAAGCTTTCGCACGAGAAGGAAGCGCTCGGGTTCTATCTTTCGGGGCATCCGCTGGAGAAATTTAAACACGAGCTGCAACGGATGGGCTCACTGACAATTGATCGGATGCAGTCCCAAGCGGACGGCTCTCAGGTAGTTGTCGCCGGTGTGATTACTCTTTTGAAGTTAAAGAACACAAAAAAGGGGGACCGCTACGCGACTTTTGTCTTGGAGGACCTGACGGAGACAATCGAGGTTATCGTTTGGCCGGATACCTACCAAAAGGTGCATGCGCTGTTGGTAGCGGAAGATCCAGTGTTGGTTTCGGCCAGGCTCGATGTCTCTGATGAGAGGCGCACACTGATTGCCACCAGTATCGAGTCGGCGATAGCACTCAGGGATAAGACCGCGAAAGAGGCGATTGTGATGTTAAACTCAGCACGCTGCTCGCCGGAGCAGTTGGAGCAGTTAAAGACACTGTTTTCAAGTCATAAAGGCAGCTGCCCGGTAAAGCTTGTTTTCCGGCAGGCTTCGCATAGCGAGACTGTGGTATCGCTTCCGCCAGAGATTAAGGTAGCGCCATCGGAAGTTCTTTGTAACCAGGTCGAAGAGCTCTTCGGCGAGCCGGTATTGACCTTTAGGTGACATTCGCTTGGCCCTGAATGAAAATAACAAATCCCTTTACCGAAGTTACATCTGAACTGGCGGAGACGCCGGAAACGGAGCTCGCTGGTATATTTGCACTGGCAAAGGAGCGGGCTCGGCAGTGGGCCGCTCTTGGGGTGGCGGGGAGGGTTGCGGCACTAAAAGTGGTTAGTGACCAGATTGAAAAGCGTGGTGAGGAGCTGGCCCGGTCAATCTCGACCGAGATGGGAAAGCCGATTAAGCTTTCGCGGGGTGAGGTAAAGCGGACGTTGGAGGAGTTCCGCTATAGCTTAGAGCATGCGGTTGAGTGGCTGGGAAACGAAGCTGCGCCGCATGGATACGTGCGCTTTGATCCGCTCGGGGTGTTTGCTGTTATCTCGCCTTGGAATTATCCGTTGATGTTGCCTCTGCGGGGGATTGTCCCTGCACTAATTTCGGGTAACACAGTAATTTTCAAGCCCTCGGAGCTTAGCCCGTATACCGCTAAACTTCTGATGGAGATTTTTGAAGGGGCGCTCTCGCCTTGTCCGATACTTGCCGTATATGGCGATAAAGCGCTTGGTGCCGCGGTCGTTGACCTTCCTGTTGCTGGAGTTGCCTTTACCGGTTCAACCGTTGTTGGGCAGAGAATTGCCGAGGCTTCGGCTAAAACCTTGAAGCGGCTGGTGCTGGAGCTTGGCGGGCTGGATGCAGCGATTGTCTTTGCGGATGCTGATGTCGAAACGGCGGCGAAAAGTATTGTGGGGTTTAATACTGGGAACTCGGGACAGGTTTGTAACGGAGTTAAACGGGCGATTGTTGCCAAATCGGTCTGTGAGAAGTTTGCGCTTGCGGCGGTTGAAGCCGCAAAAGCACTGGCCCTCGGCGACCCTCTTTCAGAACAGACTGCACTTGGCCCGCTAGTTTCGCTGACTCAGTTGGAGCGAGTTACCAGCTTTGTCGAAGACGCGCGGAGTAAGGGGGCAAGGATTCTTACAGGTGGTAAGCGCCCCGTGAATCAGCTGAGTAAGGGATTTTTTTTCGAGCCGACGGTTTTGATTGATGTGCCAGAGACTGCGCTCATGCTTCAAGAGGAGCCGTTTGGGCCGGTGCTACCGATTATTCCCTTTAATACCGAAGAAGAGGCACTGACTCTAGCGAACAGCACAAGCTACGGACTTACGGCCTCGGTTTGGACCAATGACACTCTCAGGGCCGAGCGACTTGCTGGACTCTTAGACGTGGGTTCCGTCTCTATCAATTCTCACCTTCCCGGGGGCCCTGGCGCCCCATGGGGCGGGACAAAGTTAAGCGGTGTCGGACGCGCTAAGACCCGCGAGGGAATGCGGGAGTTCACCAACACGAAATTTGTTCGCCTGCCATAACCCAGCCATCGAATGGGGAGAGCCGCTTCTATTATAAGGCTCTAGAGCAAATTGTTTGCCGAAGGCAGTCTTCGGTTGGTATAGCTTTTCTATGTCAAAAGATATCATACCAGGGTCAGGGCCGAACGAAGTGGTCAACCATAATCAGTTCGATGACAGTATCGACGACATTAAGGAATGGGTGGTAGAGCATCGAAAGGCTCTGGTGTGGATTATCTTGGCAGTTCTCTTTTACTGGTTTCTTATTGCCATTAAAGAGACCACAACTCTGGTAATTCTTTCCTATGCCCTCGCACTGCTGTTAGATCCGCTGGTTACGAAGCTGGAGCGGCGCGGAATCTCTCGCAGTATTGGTATAATTAGCATTTCGCTGGTTTTCTTCGGTGGAATCTTCTTGATTATCCTGACCGCTGCGCCGGCAATTATCGCGGAATATAGTAACCTAATCGATAACCTCCCTCAGTATTTTCATGTTGCCGCAGACCGCTTGGGTTTTTACCTGGAGAAATTCTTCGGGATTAAGCAGCCGCAGAGTGTCGAGGAGTTCTGGGCCAATGCCCAGGTGTATTTTTCTAACCTCGGAGTTACCCAGATTCGGAGTTTTTTCCAGACCGTACTAAATACGGTGTTGAGCGGATACTCGTTAACGCTCACAATATTTAACCTTATTGTGCTGCCGTTTTTTGTCTTCTATATCGCCCGGGATTTGCGGCAGATTCATCGGCTTATTTTGGGCTTTATGCCGAGGCACGCAGCGGAAAAGGTCCGCAGTATTGGTGGGGAGATTCTGATCCACGTATACGCGTTCTTTAAGGGCCAGATAACCGTAGCCTGTATTCTGGCCACGCTATACGTTATCGGTCTCTCAATTGTTGGAGTTCCTAGTGCGTTGGTTGTGGGTATTCTCTCCGGGTTTTTAAATATCATCCCGTATCTAGGAATTACAGTAGGTATCGTTCTGGCAACGGTCATCACCCTCGTGTCTGATCCAAGCTGGAGTCATCTACTCTCCGTCTGGGCGGTGTTCATTGTCGTGCAGTCGCTAGAGGGAAGTTTCCTAACGCCGCGGATAGTCGGGAAGAGCGTCGGCATCCATCCGTTGGGGGTAATGCTTGCGCTAATTATCGGCGGCCAGCTCCTAGGTCTCCTAGGACTGGTCATCGCCATACCCGTGGCCGCATCGCTAAGGGTATTATTTAGGCACCTACTAAAAGCCCTAGAAGAACCGTCCCCCCTAGACGTCGCTCGAAGCAAGTCCTGAATGCAGTCAAAGGGTTTGCCCGGAAATTAACCTTTCTTCCCTAGAAAGGTAATCGCAATCTCAAAAATAAAGAGCAGGATAATCGCCCACTCTAGTAGTTCTGTGCGGCGCTGGTCGGCACGGTCGGACATCTTGGTGTAGATGCTGTTTAGCGTTTCTAGCTTACGGCGGATGCTGGAGTCCCAGTCGGCTAGGTGAAACCTTTCTGCCGTTAGCGAGTAAACCCGGGCTAGGAACTGGTCGCCCAGCAGTTTGAGCGCGTTTTTAGACTCCTCGTACATCACCGCCGCATCCACCTGTAGCTCCCCAATTCGGACTAAGTCCGTCTTACTGAGTTTTCCGCTTGTGAGGGCATGGTAAGACTCCTCCAGCGCATCATCTAGCTCTTCATCGAGAAAGCGGGTCTCAAGTAGCTGCACGTTTGCAAACTCTAAGACTGCCCGAACGTCAGCGGAGTCACCACCAAAGATAAATGCGCCGTTCCAGTCGATAATAGTCAGGTCGTCTGGGTTATATGAGATTTTGCACCACAGGGCTTCCTTCACCTGATCATCAGAGAGATACTCTCGCTCGCAGCGCAGCACCTTGGCGAGAGTATATGGATGATCACTCAAGAGCTTCTCAGTAGTGACTACCGTAGAAAGCTTGTCGATATCAAAGACCAAATACTCCTCATATAGATCGGAGAGTTCCGGGCGCACCACGGCAGTTGCTATTTCAGCCATTAGCTGCGTCACCTGGCGCCGTGCGTCTTCCAGTAACTCCTGGTGGTCGTAGAGCTGACTACTAAGCTCGACCAACCCAACAAACGGGCCGGTGAGCGGAATATTATAGCCAACTGAGACCGCGCCAAAATCGTAAATTGTGAGCTCTACGGAATTGGAGGTGACGAAGGAACAGCCAAGGGGCGACCCAGGGATGGCAATTGGGGTGATTTTTTTCGTGACCCGTAAAGGCCGTGGGTCGTAATCAAAGTATTTTGTGCCCTTCTGCCCGTGCTGGAAGGTGGTAAACTCGCGCGTCTCGGAGATGAGCTTGTACGCCGCATCCAATTTCACCGACAGCCCCAGCTCGAAAGCGAAGAAGCGATAACATGCGCCAAGCTCAATCTCATTACCGACAGATTCGATCTCAGTAGATTGCATTGAATCAGCTTATTAAGAGGTTTTCAGTTCTGCTCGTTAGCGCCGTATATCGTCGCCGGCTTCTGGCCCTTTTAGTAGCCAGGACCAGAGCCCGTTTAGTTCCAACAACTATCAAAAGCTTCTTCGCTCGCGTGACGGCGGTATAGATTAGTTGCCGCTCAAGAAGCACGGTGTGTGAGTCGTGGAGGGCGAGCACCACGACCGGGACCTCGGACCCCTGTGAGCGGTGAATCGTAAGAGCATAGGCTAAGTCGAGCTGATAAATCGCATCCTGCCCATAATCTACCTCCCTCCCGTCCCAGAGCTTAACTCTAATGCTTCGCGATTCAAGGTCAATTCCGACAATCTCTCCCTGGTCGCCGTTAAAAACTCCACCGCTCGTAATATTGTAATTATTAACCCGCTGACAAACCCGGTCGCCGAGACGAAAAACCAGATTGTCGCCGAGATTCACTTCAGCGGTGCCGGGAATGTGCGGTCGGATTCGGGCCTGTAGCCGTTTATTCAAAGCGATGACACCCAACTCACCCTGGTTCATTGGAGTCAGCACAGTGATGTCTGAGCCCGAAAAGCCAAACCGTTTTGGAATCTGCTCCACCACGAGCCGTTCAATGAGCTCCGCCGCTTGGGTTAGTTCCTTAGCGGGAAGAAAATACGCATCGCTCTTGGTCTGTCCGTCCGGCTCGGGAATCTCAGGAACCTGCGAGTGGTTAATCGAATAAGCAATCGAGGTAATGGCCGACTCCTCGGCGCGGCGAAATAATGTATCAAGCAGCACCCGGGGGGCGGATTTCATCTGTAGCAGGTCTGAGAGAAACAGACCGGGGCCGACGCTTGGCAACTGATCGGCATCTCCAACGATTACAATCCGCGCTCCTAAAGGAATCGCACGCAACAGCGCAGAGGCCAGGGATATATCAATCATCGAGCTTTCATCTACGATAATCGCATCCACCGGCAGCGGGTCGTTGTGGTCATGAACGAAGCCTCGTGTTTGGGGGTCAAACTTTAGCATGCGGTGGATGGTGGAAGCCTCCATCTCGCAGACTTCAGCAAGTCGTTGTGCGGCGCGACCTGTAGGGGCGGCAAGCTTTATGCTTAAACCCGCACTTTTATATAGCGATGAGATGGTTTTTACGACGGTGGTTTTTCCGCAGCCCGGACCGCCGGTGATAACAATTAGTGGCTCCGTGGCGGCGAGTCGAATCGCGTCTTTCTGCTTTTCCGAGAGCCGGATGACTTTATTCTCGGTGAGCCCCGAGCCTGATGGGACAGAGGTTACAAGCGAGCGGCCGCAGGCGGCCTCGATTAAATGCTCTGGGATGTCTTTATCAAAAACGACTCCCCGCGTAAGTCTGGCAGCGAGATTTTCTGCTACTTGGACCTCGGCTAGATGCAGCAGCGGGGAGTAAATAGATTCATTTTCAGAGATGAGCGCCCCTTCGCGGATTGATTGGTCGAGAATCTCTGCGATGCGCTCCTCGTCTGCAAGTGAGAGCAGGCTACTAGCTTTGGCGATCAACAGATCGCGTGGCAGGAAACAGTGACCATCATCCCCGCCACGTTTAAGCGTGTATTCAAGACCCGCAGCGATGCGCGCACTGGAGCGTGGGTCAATCCCCAAGGCCTGGGCAATTTTGTCAGCGGTTAAAAACCCGATCCCCCAGACATCACGGGCCAGAATGTAGGGGTTCTCTCTGACCTTTTCTATGGCCTTGTCGCCATAGGCGTTATAGATACGCTGAGCGAGTCCAAGCGGGACGTTGTGCCCTTGGAAGAAGAGCAGCACTTCGCGGAGATTCTTCTTCTGCTCCCAGGCGCCGCGAATCTCTTGGAACTTTTTCTCTCCAATACCGGGCACATCGCGGAGCTTTTCTGGCTCGTCGTTTAGAATTCGTAAGGTGTCGTCCCCAAAAGCGGTGACCACCCGCTCAGCCAAAACCGGACCGAAGCCTTTGATAGAACCGGAGCCCAGATACTTAACTAGTGCGTCTGTCGTGGTGGGCTCTGTCTCTGTGACAGAGCGGGCGCGGAACTGCTTGCCGAATTTGGCGTGAGTCTGCCAGGCGCCGCGGGCGATGATGTTTGCACCAAGTGAGAGAGTCGAGGGGAATACTCCCACGACTGTTGTCTCCTGCTCGGAGCCGATGTTTTCTGGTGTTACTCGGATAACCCCAAACCCGCTTTCGGCGTTCTGGTAAGTGATGCGTGCTACGACCCCCCGGAGAAGAATCTCCTCGGTTGATAAATTGCCAGGGTTTGGGCCACTCGCAACGGCCGCTCCTCCCACCTGCTTGTCAGCGCTATTTTTTAACATTCCTGAGACAAACTAGATAAATACACTGCTTTCTGCTAGATATCTTCTTTGATTTTTTGGGCCCAAATTTAGGGGCAAGTTGTAGTCTTCATAACTTAGTATCGTCACAAAATTTCATTGTTGCGCGTAGGTTAGTCAAATAGTGCAAATTAAGACAATAGTAGTCACGCCGTTTTCGCAAAATGCACGGGTTATCGTTAATACCGATACCTTGGAGTCATACATTGTTGACCCCGGTGGCGATATCGAAAAGATTATGAAATTCGTGACTGAAGGTGGTTTCACTGTGCGTGGGATTATCCTCACGCACTCACATATCGATCACGCGGGCGGGGTCCATCAACTTGTGGAGTGGCTCCCAGGAAAGCTCGGCGAGGACTTTGAGCTAATTGGGCATAGAGACGAGAGCAACTGGCGCCAGGGAATTCCGCAGCAGGCGTTGATGTTTGGTCTCTCCCCAAAGGAGTATCCGTCGTGCCCTGAGCCGACACGGTATCTTGCCGGAGGTGAGGAGATTGAACTTCTCGGTGAGAGGGTCAAAGTACTTTTTACTCCCGGACACTCGCCCGGACATCTCTCCTTCTTTTTCAGCGAACAGTCCCCGCCGGTCCTTATCTCAGGGGACGCACTTTTTCAGGGCTCAATTGGTCGGACTGACTTGCCCGGTGGTAACTACCAGACGCTCATAGACAGCATACGTAGAGAGATTTTTTCATTACCGGACTCGACAGTTGTGATGTCCGGGCACGGGCCTGATACAACAGTCGGAATTGAGAAGCGCGAGAACCCCTTTCTAAACTGACGCAGGGAATATGCTACAAGACGATATTAAGCTTAAACGCATCACGCTCTTGGTCACTGGATCGATTGCCGCATATAAGAGCGCCGAACTTGTGCGCGAGCTACGAAAGGCCGGTTACGCTGTGCGTGCCGCGATGAGTAAAAGCGCAACGGAGTTTGTCACCCCACTTACCTTACAGACCCTTTCAGGGAACCCGGTTTCAACCAACTTCTTTGACCTGCAAGAGGAGCAACAGATTGGCCATATCCGCCTAGCCGATGAGGCGGATATCGTGCTTGTCGCTCCGGCGACCGCGGATTTTATCGCTAAGGCGGCCTTTGGGATTGCAGATAATTTGGTAAACGCAATTTTCTTGGCGACTAAGGCCCCGGTCTTAATTGCACCGGCGATGAATGTAAATATGTGGCAAAACCCGCTTACAAAGAGGAACGTTAATACGCTTCGAGAGCTTGGAGTCGAGTTTGTTGACCCAGAGGAAGGGGAGCTCGCGTGTGGCTGGGTGGGAGAGGGGCGGTTAGCTGACTTGGGGGTGATCGTTAAGCGAGTTGGCGAAATTATCGATTCTCGCGGGTCGAATGAGACTCTGTCCGGTGTTGAAGTGGTTGTGACCGCGGGCCCTACACGCGAGTATCTTGATCCAATTCGCTTTTTGACGAATCGGTCTACGGGGAAAATGGGTTATGCGTTGGCAAAAGCTGCGGCTTTGAGAGGGGCGTCCGTAACTTTGGTTTCTGGGCCAACGGAGTTGCCGCCGATTCCGGGTGTTAACTTGGTTTCAGTTGAGACGGCGCGGGAGATGGAGGAGGAGGTGTTTAAGGCGTTATCCGCACGACTTTCTGTCGGTAAGAGTGAAAGAGTGCTGTTTAAGGCTGCCGCCGTTAGCGACTTTCGGCCGGAGATGACTTCGAGCTCAAAACTGAAAGAGGACAAGAGCCGCGAGTCGACACTCAAGTTAGTGCCCAACCCGGACATTCTGGCTCTGGTTGGGGAGCAGCGTGAGAGTTTAGAGGAGCGAAGCGGTGGGCCTCTGAGGCTAGTGGGCTTTGCTGCTGAAACTGGCTCTAAGGAGGAGCTACTGAAATATGCTGAAGAGAAACTCAAGCGAAAGCAGCTGGATTTTATCGTCGGTAATCTCGCCGATCAGTCTTTTACCCTAGCGACCAACACGGTGCAGATTGTAAGTAGGGAGGGAGAGCGCCGGGAGGCGAGCGGATCAAAGGATGAGGTTTCTCGCGCCATTCTCAATACCGTATTTGCAGCTTTAGGGAAGGATTGATGTCCGACAAGACCTCACCATTATTACAACTAGAAGAACATCTGAAGTTGGCTCGCGTCTCGGGACTTCCGGAGACTTGGTTTCACGACTTACCTCAGACGATTGCGGAGACCGGAGCAAGCGACCAACCGCTACCCACACTCAAAACCGAAAAACAGGATTCCATCTCTATGTCAGGGGACGTTGCTCAAATGGATTGGGATGAGCTTAACCAAACAGTTCAGGGCTGCACCAAGTGCCGTCTCTGTGAGGGGCGGAACAAGGCGGTCTTTGGCTCAGGGAAAAGGAATGCGCCTTTGGTTGTGTTTGTCGGCGAGGGGCCAGGTGCAGAAGAGGACCGCACGGGGGAGCCGTTTGTTGGTCGAGCTGGTCAATTGCTTACAGCTGCAATTACCAAGGGCATGGGTCTTACAAGAGACGAGGTCTTTATCTGTAACGTCGTAAAGTGCCGCCCGCCGGAGAATCGGGCACCGCTTCCAGATGAAGTCGCGGCCTGCACACCGTATCTTTATCGACAGCTGGAGCTGATGCAGCCCAAGGTAATAGTCTCACTTGGTCAGCCGGCGCAGCTAGCGCTCTCTGGAGTGCAGCTTGGAATTACAAAGCTCCGTGGCCAGTGGCAGAACTATCGGGGATTTAAACTGATGCCGACATTTCATCCGGCCTATCTCCTGAGAAACCCGCCCGCAAAGAAGTTCTTCTGGGAGGACCTGCAGGCGGTAATGGCGGAAGTTGGCCTGACTGTAAAAAAAGCCGAGGGGTTTTAGATGAGAATTTGGCTTGTGACTCTGGTGTTGGTCTCTGTTTTTGCAATCCTGCTTTCGGACAGTAACCGATTAAGCTACGCCGCAGACGGGCGTCCGGTGATGATTATCGACCTTGACGGGCCGATAACGCCTGCGAGTGATGACTTTCTTGCAACTGCACTGACCCAAGCCAAAGAGCGAAACGCGAAGCTCCTAGTAATCAGGCTAAATACTCCAGGTGGGCTTTTGACCTCGATGCAATCGATGGTCGAGAATTTGCTGACCGCGACAGTCCCAACGGTAATTTATGTAGCTCCTAGCGGTGCTGGAGCGGTTTCAGCCGGGGTGTTTATCACGCTTGCTTCGAACTTCGCCGTCATGGCTCCGGGAACGACAATCGGGGCAGCGCATCCTGTGACCGGTGGCGGCGGTGATATCGGTGGCGATATGCGAGCTAAGGTCGAGAACTTCTCGGTCTCGCTGATTAAGGCCATAGCTGAGCAGCGAAAGCGTAACGTTAAATGGGCAGAGCTTGCCGTGCGGGAGAGCGTTTCCATTACTGACAGCGAAGCGCTCTCTGAAAAGGTAATTGATTTTGTCGCCTCAGATCTAGGGAAAGTCTTCGAGACCCTTGAGGGGAAGACGGTGACGATTGCCGGTCAGCCTGTAACGCTCTCAGGGCTTAGAGATGCTCCTCAAGTGACACTTGAAATGAGCCTAAAGCAGAAGGTCGTGCGGGTGTTGTCCGACCCGAATATCGCGATACTTTTAGGGCTCGGCGCAATGCTGGGGCTGGGGCTGGAGCTGTATCATCCGGGAGCGATATTCCCTGGCGTCGTGGGAGTAATCTGCTTGGTTCTCTCTCTCACCGCAGCGCAGGTCTTACCAATTAATTACGGCGGATTGGCGTTATTGCTTTTGGCGGTTTTGTTTTTTGTCGCTGAGGCCTTTTTGCCAGGAGCGGGAATCTGGGGCGCCGCTGGGATAATTTGTTTGGTTCTGGGCTCAATTTATTTTGTCGATTCTGATGCGGTCTGGGGAGTCTCGGGGTATTCGGTCAACAATTGGCTTATCGGGACAATTGCCGGTAGTGTCGGACTGATAATGCTCATGGTAGGGATTCTGGTGCTGCGTTCTAGTGGGCGAAAAGTGGAGACGGGTAAAGAGGGGTTAGTAGACCAATCGGCGACTGTTTTGGCAGTCACCGAGGCACCTCAAAAGGGACGAGCCGAGCTAAAAGTCCAGGCTCAGGGAGCAGTCTGGGATGCACGTTTTAAAGGCGAGCGGCCAGTGGACATTGCTAGAGGGGAGCTGGTCAAAATTGTTGGAATCGAGAACGGTATGATGCTTTTGGTTGAAAGATTGTAGGAAAAAATAGGGGAAACTCAGCGATGCTTAGTCCGATGATGATTCTTGTAGCGTTTATCGCTTTCATTTTATTCAACACCGTAAAAATCCTAAACGAGTATCAGCGTGGGGTAGTGTTTCGCCTTGGGCGGTTGGTTCCGCCTCGCGGACCAGGAATTGTGTTTCTAATTCCGATGATCGAGCGGATGCGAGTGGTTGATATTCGCACGATTACAATGGATGTTCCTCCCCAGGACGTAATCACCCGGGATAACGTCTCGGTAAAGGTAAACGCCGTTGTCTATTTTAAAGTGCTCGATGTAAACCGGGCGGTGGTGGAGGTCGAAAACTTCCTTTACGCCACAGGACAGCTCGCACAGACCACACTTCGCAGTGTGTGTGGTGAGGGGAATATGGACGATTTGTTGGTTGAGCGTGAGAAGATCAATATCCGGCTGCAGGAGATTCTAGATTCGGCGACCGACCCCTGGGGAATTAAGGTCTCGATGGTCGAGATAAAGCATATCGACCTGCCGCCTGAGATGCAGCGCGCGATGGCCAAGCAAGCTGAGGCGGAGCGAGAACGTCGGGCTAAGATTATTAACGCCGAAGGAGAGTATCAGGCCTCGGAGAAACTGGCCCAAGCTGCGGGGATTATTGCGACTCAGCCGGGTGCGATGCAGCTACGTTATCTGCAGACTTTAAGAGAGATTGCGACCGAGAATAATTCGACTACGCTGTTCCCGATTCCAATTGATTTTCTCTCGGCGTTTATGAATCGGGCGAATAAAGACGTTTAGCGCTGTGCGAG
>CAYMWO010000047.1:0-17770 GCA_964393905.1 uncultured Bdellovibrionales bacterium
ACGACGGAGAGACGGCCTACGACTGGGTCTACCGGTCCCCCACCGAACCCCCTGCGTCCCCCGAGCGCGTAGTCGAGGTGCCCGACTCCGAGGCGCTGGAGCCGCCCGGCCAGGACTTCACGATCTAGAACGATTGGGGCTAGACGATTTGGGGATCCCCCCTACCTTAAGGTTTGTCAGCCTCGCTTAAAAGCTAGCTGGGGAATATTGAATACATAGCTAGATACTGGCCTACTTTTTGCGTCCCATCCTTTCCGCCTCGCATCATATATGTGGTATTGTCCAGGAGGGAGTTCGGTAATTCCCTCCGCATGTTGGTTCTTGAGTTTTGTTCTAGGCTTGTAAGCCTTTGAAACTATAAGATTAACCCACGTTTCTGGCATTTTGCTGGGAAGTTGAAAGTTAAGTTAGCCCATGGCGTTAGAGATAAAACTCAGTCAAAAGCTCAGCCAGTCCCTGGTGATGACGCCGCAGTTACAGCAGGCCATTAAGCTTTTACAGTTGGGTCGGCTTGAATATGTAGAGATGATTGAAAAGGAGCTTCTTGAGAATCCGGTCCTAGAGGATGTCCGAGAGCTTTTAGAGGGAGCCGAAGGCGGTGCCGCTCAAGTCATGGAGGGTAGCGTTAGCACGAACTCCTCACCAAACCCTGAATCCGCAGAAATTCCAAGTCAGCAGCCGGGCGAACTAAACTCCAATAACGAAACCTCTCTGCTTGGAGGCTATTCAGACGACTTTGATAACTACTCCGATATGTCTGGGTCAGTGCGTCGCACAAATAACGACGAGGAAAGACCGCCACTTGAGGCAACAGTCAGCCGACCGGAAGGATTAGCCACACATGTGTGTTGGCAGCTACGTACTTCAGATTTGCAAGAATGTGATCACGAAATTGCCATGCATATTATTGGCAACGTTGATCGGAACGGCTATTTAAGCGCATCCTTAGAAGAACTAGCGGAGAGTTGTGGTCGCGACCTTTGTGAGGTTGAGCGTGTTCTTAGGGTGATCCAAACGCTAGACCCTCCCGGCATCGGAGCGAGGGATCTGCGGGAGTGTTTACTTATTCAACTTGAGCAGCTCGGATTAGGGGATAGCCTAGCAGCGCGGATTGTCTCTAAGCATTTAGACAAGCTTGAAACGAGAAGATACGATCTAATTGCGCGCGAGGAGAAGATAGAGTTAGGGGACATTTACGACGCGATTCGCGAAATTCAAAAGCTCGAACCCCGCCCTGGCCGTCCGTTTATCGATGAGTCTCCAATTTACATCACCCCAGATATATACGTTCGAAAAGTCGGGGATGATTATGTAACAACCTTAAATGAAGCGGGGATGCCGAAGCTGCGGCTTAGCCCACGCTATCGCGAATTGCTCTCTGGCTCCAAAGGCCAGGAAAACGCCTATAAGGAATATTTACAAGATCGGGTGCGCTCAGCCGCTTGGCTAATTAAGAGCGTGCATCAGCGCCAACAAACGATATTTAAGGTTACCGAGAGCATTATGCGCTTCCAGCGAGAATTTCTTGAACACGGTGTGGCTGCGATGAAGCCATTAGTGTTGCGAGAAATAGCCGAAGAGGTTGGAATGCATGAGTCAACGGTGAGTCGAGTGACTACAAATAAGTATGTTCACACCCCCCAAGGCGTTTATGAGCTGAAATTCTTTTTCAGCTCTGGACTAAAGAGCGGAGCAGGGGAGGTATCTTCTGAATCTGTCAAAGATAGAATCAAATCGTTGGTGAGTGCCGAGGATGAACGACGACCGCTAAGCGATCAACAACTGGTTAATATCCTTCGGGCTGAGGGAATTGATATCGCCAGGAGAACAGTTGCCAAATATCGTGAAATGCTAAATATCCTTTCAAGCTCAAGACGAAAAAAGGTGTTTTAATCCTCGAATTCTCTATTGCAATGTGACGCCGCACTTGAGCGCCCTTGTCCCCAAAGGCAAAAAATCCGATAAAACGTTGGGTGAAAGTATGCGTTCACTTACAGCTTACGTCTATGCTATAGTCGGAAGACAGTCGATGCAGAATAGGAGGCATTAATGAACGAGAACGCGAAGATAAACGTTTCTGTAACATTTCGTCATACTGAATCAACTCCAGCTTTAAAGAACTATGCTGTAGAGAAGATAACCCACTGCCTTAGTAAGTACGTATCAGGCGAATCTGAGGCCCATATAATCTTATCCGTGGAAAAGCGTGACCACACAGCAGAAGCCCGGGTCCATTCCAAACGCTACGATGTTGACGGTAAGGCCACGACCGGCGATCTTTATTCCTCCATAGACCAGGTTTGCGATACCTTGGGAGTGCAACTCCGTAAGCAGAAGGAGCGGCAGGTCAATCACAAACACCAAGATCACGATGCGGAACCGGCCTAATCCGAGAAAGTTTGCTCCCGACGTAATCTTTTCGGGGTCTAGACGCGGCAGGTGACTTTCGCTGTCCTTCATTCTGTAATATCCCTTGGGCTGTAGTGTCGTCCCGTTTTTACCCAAGTTTTACTCAGGGGGTGTTCATGGTTAAGGAACGGCTTGTTATAATCACCGGTGTTAGCGGTTCGGGAAAATCCACGGCTTTGGATGCGCTGGAAGATCTTGGTTTTTTCTGTATTGATAACCTGCCAGCCCCGTTGATAACCGGCCTCGTAGATTTCCTAATCAAGCTACAAGTTGGCCCAGCTCCAGATGGATCCTCCGGCACCGGAAGGTTTGCGCCTAGTTATCGTGATGTTGCGCTATTGGTGGATTGTCGCGATGAAAACTCGTTTCCTAAGGTGCAACAAGCCATTGAACGACTCAAAGCTGCAGGTGTGGATGTCTCCCTGCTTTTTTTCGAGTCCAGCGACGAAGTTATTATCAGAAGGTTTCAAGAGACACGCCGACCACATCCTCTGCTGATTATTGGAGGATCTGTGCACTCAGTCCAAGAGGCGGTGCAGAAGGAACGGGAACTGCTAGCAGATTTCCGGGATATAGCAGCCACTGTGTTGGACACCTCAACGTATACCCCACACGATCTTAGAAGATCGATAGAGAATTACATTGGCCACGAAAGGGCCCTAGAAATAGTGTTGCTTTCGTTTGGCTTTAAGTACGGAGTCCCTCACGATGCCGATCTAGTAGTCGATGTTCGCTTTTTACCTAATCCACATTTCGTGCCGGGCTTAAGACAGCTTACGGGAGTTGATAAAAAAGTTGAAGATTATGTGTTTAGTTCGGAAGACAGCCAGGAGTTCTTACTTAAATACAGAGAGCTGCTCAAGTTTTTGATCCCGCACTACCAGAAAGAGGGTAAGAGATACCTAACGATTGGTGTTGGATGCACCGGAGGGAAGCATCGGAGTGTCGCCGTTAGCCGTAGACTGGAGGAGGGATTGGGCGCTTCGGGGTTAAAGATCAAGGTTCGGCATCGGGATATCGAGCGCATCTAGCGGTCATTGGCGGCCTATTCATACTAAGACCGGTTTGTTGAAAACTGGAGCACTTGACTGGAGGGAAAGCCCCTAGTAATTGGTGTCCTTTGGTCGCAGAGACTTGTGGAATAATCTTCGATAATAAGATTCGGATAAAGTAATGACAGTTAAGCTCTCAGCTGAACTCTATATTAGGAGCTTAGGGTCTGGCAGCTCGCCCCCACTAGGAGTCTTGCCTATATACTCACCTGTCATCTCTCCCTTTCGACTCTCATTCTCGACTTTGTGTTCCCCCTTAATTTCTGTTTCGAACCGCTACTGTCGGTATCGCATTGCGAACAGCTCATAAAACGTCGACCATTTTTCTTTAAATTTAATAATGTTGAATGATTGGAGTTAATACATGGCAGCGAAGAATTTTTTGTTTACATCCGAATCCGTATCAGAAGGGCATCCTGATAAGGTAGCGGATCAAATCAGTGATGCGGTGCTTGATAACCTTTTAGCGCAAGACCCAAAGAGCCGGGTAGCCTGCGAAACGCTCGTGAAAACCGGAATGGTGATGCTGGCGGGCGAGATTACTACCGAGGGCTGGGCAAATTTTTATGAAGTTGCGCGAGATGCTCTCAGAAAAATTGGCTATCAAGGGCATGAGTCTGGCTTTGATGCAGATTCCGTCGCCGTACTGACAAACATCAGCCAGCAGTCCCCCGATATCGCCCAAGGCGTTAACGAGAATCAAGGCACTTTTCAAGAGCAGGGGGCTGGGGATCAGGGCCTAATGTTTGGTTTTGCTTGTAACGAGACCCCTGAATTAATGCCGCTTCCGATTGCGTTGAGCCACAGACTGATGCGCCGATTGGCGGATTTACGTCATGCGGGGCATGTCGGTTATCTCAAGCCGGATTCGAAATCTCAGGTAACCATCCGTTACGAAAACGGGGTCCCTAAGTTTGTCGATACGGTTGTTATTTCGACCCAACATGCGGCTGATGTCAGTAATGAAGAGCTGACGAAGATGGTTGTCAAGGATGTCATCCGGGCCGTAGTCCCGGATAACTTCATTACCTCGGCGACTAAGTTCTATATCAATCCAACGGGACGTTTCGTTGTTGGTGGACCGCAGGCTGACGCCGGGTTAACTGGACGGAAAATTATCGTTGATACTTACGGTGGCTATGGCCGTCACGGTGGCGGAGCATTCTCCGGAAAGGATCCATCAAAGGTAGACCGCTCCGCAGCCTACGCTGCTCGGTATGTTGCTAAGAATATCGTTGCTGCAGGTCTAGCATCGCAGTGTGAAATTCAGGTCGCTTATGCGATCGGGGTAGCGGATCCTGTATCGGTCTTGGTTGATACCTTTGGCACTGGTAAGGTGGATGAAGAGAAGATTGCCGCACATGCTCGCAAGGTATTTGGTTTTAAGCCACGCGAAATTATCGAGCGACTCTCTCTGCTTCGACCGATTTATAGAAAAACGGCTGCTTACGGTCATTTCGGTCGTGAGCCTGAAAAGGATGGCTCTTTTAGCTGGGAGCGAACAGACTTAGCTGAGGATTTTAAATCGCTCCTTTAGTTCATTCTATACCAAGGGAATGAGTTTAGAGCCCCTGGCAATCACATCGCCAGGGGCTCTTTTCTATTGACTAAGACTATTCTCTTTACAATGCCCGGAATACTTAGCTACACAGAGTGGGAGGACGGCTCTTTTTAACTGAACTAAGGCAGTTTGTTGATGGAAACTCAGATCTCAGAACCAAATAGTAGTGAGCAGGTCATTTTGGAGGTGGAGGGACCGCTCGCGGTGCTTCGTCTCGGGTCTCCTAACGAGCGCGTGATTGTTCTTACTTTAAAGCGCATGGAATCCCTTTCCGCTGCAATAAAGAGCGTCGCAACGGATCCTAGGATTGAAGGATTGGTAATAATCGGAGCGAATCCCAGTGTCTTCTGTGCGGGGGCCGACATCGGGGTAATTAAATCTGTTACGGACCCTAGAATCGGAAGAGAGCTAGCAGAGCGGGGCCAGAAGTTATTTTCTGAGATTGAAGCGCTAAATTGTACCACTGTCGCAGCTATATCAGGAGCCTGTGTTGGTGGAGGATGTGAGTTAGCACTTGCATGTAAGTATCGAGTTATAACCGATTCACCTCAGAGTCGAATTGGACTTCCAGAGGTGCGTCTAGGGATTTTGCCAGGCTTTGGCGGTACGCAACGGTTGCCCCGCTTGGTCGGGCTAACGCATGCCCTGGATATCATTCTTAAAGGCCGCTTGGTGTCGGCGAGGAGAGCGTACGATATCGGGCTGGTGGATGATCTCGGCTCTTCAGACCCTGGCGTTGGAAGTGATGACGTAATGGCCGCACTGGAGGCCAGAGCGACAGATATCGCGCTTAATAAAGTTGCTACCAAGAGAAAATCCCCCGGTCTACTTTCGTTTTTTATTACGAACATCGGACTGGGGCGTTCCGTTGTTTACAGCAAGGCCAAGGCAGCGGTTCTATCGGAGACAAAAGGGAATTATCCGGCGCCGATTAAGGCACTGGAGTGCGTCTTTTACGGACTCCGCCATGGTGAGTCCGAGGGTTATAAAAAGGAGGCAGAGGCTCTTGGCGAGTTAATAGTTAGCCGCGAGAGCAAGTCTCTTGTTCACTTACATAATCTTAGTGAGGACGCAGCTAAGTTGGGGCGCTCTGCTAAAATTAACCCAGCTGAACAGCATGTAACGGTACTTGGTGCAGGGACGATGGGCGCTGGAATCGCCAATAGCTTTCTTCAAGCAGGTTTGAAGGTAACCTTGTACGACCCATTCGATGGGTCCCGCCTAAAGGCTAAGACTCACATTGAGGGAGAACTTGCGAAGCAGCGAGGACTCACTCAAGAAAAGAGAACGCAATTATTATCAAAGCTTGAAATCACGGATCAACTTACCCAAGCCAAGGGCTCGACGTTTGTCATTGAAGCAGTAATTGAGGATTTGAAGGTCAAACGCGAATTGCTCTCAAAGATTGCTGAACTCGTTGATGTAAAGACAATCATCGCGAGTAATACTTCATCATTGTCAATTTCCGAAATCGCTGCGGAAATTAAAGATCCGAATCGCATTATAGGAATGCATTTTTTCAATCCGGTGGAAAAAATGCCGCTTTTAGAGATTGTCTGGGGTAAGAAGACGGATGAACGGACAATTGTTTATACGGCAGGGCTAACCGGATTATTGGGTAAGTCTCCAATTGTGGTTCAGGATGTCGCGGGCTTTTTAGTAAATCGTATCTTAGGGCCGTATCTCGTTGAAGCCGCTCAACTACTCTCGGACGGTCATTCTGTCACAGAAATCGACGATGCTGCAGTGGCTTTTGGCATGCCGATGGGACCGATCCGGCTGCTGGATGAAGTTGGGCTTGATGTGGCGTCTAAGGTAACTGACAGTTTCGAGAAGGCCTACGGCGAGAGAATGAAGGGACCGCGTTATGCTGCAGAACTGGTCTCGAAAGGTCGACTAGGAAGAAAGGCCGGAAAGGGATTTTACCTTTACGATGGCAAAAGTCATAAAGTCGACGACTCATTGACGAGCCTGTTAAATCTTCCGGTCGGGATAGCCCCAGCGAAAACTGAACAACGCGAAATTATCGATAGACTTGTTTTATCGATGGTGAATGAGGCCGTCCGCTCGTTGGATGAGGGAGTGGCGGGAGAGCCTGGTAGAGAAGCGGCAGGGCAGATAGATCTCGGCTCTGTTATGGGTCTTGGATTTGCCCCGTTCCGGGGTGGAGTAATCCATTATGCTGAATCACTGGGAGCTCAGGCAGTTCAGTCCCGGTTAGAGGAGTTAAAAAAACGTTATGGAAAGCGTTTTACTCCCTGCCATGGAATAATCGCACGAGCTGAGAAGAGTCGGAGTTTTTACTCGGCTTAAGCTTTCAGCCTAAAGCGTTTTGCCGATTATCAGGACAAATTCCCCTTTAATGGAACCTTTAATCTTTAATTGCTCAAGCACTTTGTGCGCAGAGCCATAGAAAGATTCTTCATATAGCTTAGTTAATTCTCTGCCGATGAAAACTCGAGCCTCGGGATTAATCTCTACAAGTGCCTCGAGAGATTTAACAATGCGAAAGGGACTTTCGTAAAATATAGTTGTGAAATCTGCTTGCACAGCTTCGGTCAAGGCGCTCAAGCGTTTGCCGGGTTTTTGCGGAAGAAATCCCCGGAAAAAGAAACTATCGGTCTCTAATCCTGAAACAGAGAGTGCGGCAATCACGGCGGATGGACCGGGAATTGTAACTACCCGAATAGAATTTTCACGGCAGGCCCTTACGACTCTATAACCCGGATCGCTAATCGTTGGGGTTCCGGCCTCAGAAATTAACGCTAAGCTTTTTCCTAACTGGAGTTCGGAAAGGACCCATTCAATCCGCTCACGCTCGTTATGATCGTGGTAGCTAGTGGCTGGAGTCTCGATTCCAAACCGTGATTTCAAAATGCCAAAGCTACGGGTATCCTCGGCCAATACGACATCAACAGCCTTTAATGTACAAAGCGCTCTAGGGGAGAGATCCTCGAGGTTGCCGATGGGAGTTGCCACGACATAAAGGGTTCCAAAGGTTTCTGCATTAGGCTCGTCAGTCATCCGACCTAACTACCAAGGCAGCGAGTTTCTAGCAATTTTGTGATTTTTAGCTATTGGGTTTATTGCGGACACAAGGTTAAGTTATTGATATAAAGTATTAACTGCATCTTTTAAGAGGGGCGATTTGGAATCAGTTGAGAGCTTGTTGCGATCGGTTGTAAGGCGTTGGCGGCCTGAGCTTGCAGATTGCAGAATATCCCCAATTACGCCTGATGCATCATTACGGCGCTACTATCGCCTAGGGTTTTCCCAACCCATTAGCAATCTGTCTCTCGCAAATGGGGTGGCTCCTCAGAGCGCTGTGGCTATGGTTTTCGACTCTATCGCGGGGGCGGAGGTTGGAACTGGGGTAAAAATCAACACCGATGAGGCCTGCGTTAAATTAACAGCTTTCTTTATCGAGCATGGAGTAAGTGTTCCAAGTTTGTATTTTGATGCAAGGGATGCCGGGGTTTTGTTAATCGAAGATCTGGGGGATAAGCCACTTATCTCAGTCCTGTTGCCAGGAGCGGATGCGGCAAAAGCTGAGAACTTGGCAGAAAAGCTTTATAAGCAGGCGATTGACCAGATCACGTGTATTCAGCAGATCCCGATTGAAAGTAGTTTTTTCCCTTTCCAAAGAGAGTTAAGTCGGGAAGTCTATCTAAGTGAGATGCAAGAATTTAATGAATTTTTTCTCTCAGCTTATCATTTGAATTCAGACCAACTTCAACTCGTGGAGCGAACTTTCCAAAGGATTGCTCAAGAACTTACTAGCCTTCCTCGGGTGTTAGTGCATCGAGACTTCCACTCCTGGAATCTGCTCGTAGACGAAGCAGAGGATGTGCGAGTCATTGACTTCCAGGACGCACTCATGGGTACCAGAAGTTACGATTTAGTAGCGCTACTAAACGATCGGGATACTGATGCCGCTCTTGGAGCAGAGCTATACGCTAAATTGCTTAGGTATTTTGCCGACCGCACCGCTCGGGGAGGGGACTTTCCGTGGGAATATGATCGGGTGCTACTGCAGCGAGATCTAAAAGTGGTTGGCAGATTCTCAAAGCTCGTGAATTTGAGAAAGCTTGAAAATTATCGTCGCTGGATTCCCGGAACTCTGCGTCGGGTGTTCTCGTCCCTTGAGAGAATCGTTTCCGCTCCTATTACGGCCGCGGAATATCCCGAGTTTTATCGATTGTTAACTGAGACAGTGACTGAGAGAAAATAGCAAGCGTGTCAAAGCTCAAATGCGATCTCCTACTCTTAGCTGCCGGATTTGGAAAAAGACTGAAACCACTTACCGACAGCGTGCCCAAGCCGCTGATTCCGGTGGGGGGAAAGCCGATTATCGATTGGAATTTGGAACTCATCTCGCGTAGTGGGGTGGATGAGATTTTTATTAACCTCCATTATCTTCCAGAATTAATTCGCTCATATGTAGGGGATGGTTCGAAATGGGGGCTTCGAGTGCAGTATGTTTATGAGCCTGTAATCCTCGACACCGGCGGAGCGATAAAAAATATCGAGCCATTTCTAAAACACAAAACGCTTCTCACGGTTAATAGTGATATAGTAGTTGGTCCGGATTTTTCACTAGAGAATCTTTTACGGAAGCATGAGGAGAATCCGCATAACCCCTGGGCGACCTTGGTACTGAGGGCGGACACAGACGCGAAGAAATACGGTTCGGTTGGAGTGGATAAGGATTTTCAAATTGTAAGTTTCCTTGGACAAAACTACTTTAACCGTGAGCCGGTCTCGGAGTTAATGTACACAGGCATTCAGGCCATTTCACGAGCCACCTTAAATGAGATGCCCAGAAGTGGTGAGGTGTTTAGCATTACGCAGGATGTCTATGTTAATTTACTTAAACAAAACAAATACTTAAGCTCAGTTATTTATTCTGGCTACTGGAGCGATGTTGGGACTCCATTTAGGCTAGATGAAGCATCCAAAGCCATACCTACAATTTTTGGTATTTCTTAAAAGTAGGGTTGGAGTTTATACTCGCAGTTTGAAGTCGAGAATTCAAAATGGCAGCCTAACCTTTGAAAATATTTGAATATTTCTGTCTTGTTTGAGGTCTACTGGGCAAAGGGCATTGTCATTTGAGTTCTAATGGTGTGGCAATTTGAACTACCGTAGATCGGGAGCTAGTTTGAGGGATTGGTGGCATTTTTAGTTAAGAGCAAAGAGGACAATTGTTTTTCCGTGCGGCTCTGCCGTGCGTTCGCGCTCACGAGCTTTGCATTTGCAACGTTAGTTTGTTCTCTGGTTCTCATAGATTCCCCGGTTTATGGGGCAGACCTCAGTCCCAAATCTGGGAGTAAGTCAGGAAAGCCCTACGTTGCGCCTAAAAAAAATGCTGTAGCCAAGAAAAGTGTATATCGTGCGCATTCAAAAAAGCGCAGTCATGTGCGAAAGCACAAGCAAACTAAAGTTGCGAGCGTTCAAATCACGCCATCGCCCTTACCCCAAGTTCCCGCGCCAGACGAGATAGCTTATGGAGACTCTCCGGCTGGCCTTTCCACAGCAGCTGCCGTTTCTTTGGGAGATACGATATTTGAGCATGCCATTCTTCCAAAAGGAGTGGTTCAGATCAAGTACCAGGGCCTGGACGTTCCCAAGCTGGACTCAATGAGCTCAACTGTAATTGATTCTATTCTCTCGGGCAGCGCCTATGATCAGTTTGGAGACACAGTGCGCTTCACAATCGATCCCGCATTACAGGCAAAGGCGACTGAGATATTGCAAAAGTCTTCGGTTCCATACGGTGCAATTGTAGCGTTGGATCCTCGTACTGGTCGAGTCTTAGCTTTAGCGAGCCATTCATCCGCAGAAAAAGGACCTTCGAATTTTGTTACCCGAGGAGGATTCCCCGCGGCATCGCTTTTTAAGTTAATAACGGCAGCCGCAGCAATCGAGAACTCCGGGTTAGGGTCGACAGATTTAATTAAATTTCGCGGCGGCACATACGCTCTCGGTAAGGGTAACTACCTGCCTGATGCCCGTCGTGACAAACGTTTCATGAGTTTTGCTGAAGCCCTTGGGAAGTCCTGCAATCCGGTGTTCGCACGAGTGGGGGTCAATAATCTTTCATCTAATATTCTTTCGCGCTATGCGGAAAATTTTGGTTTCAACGCTGCTCTGCCGTTTGAAGCTCCTGTTGAGAGAAGCGAGTTTCATAATCCCGCGGACACTTATGAGATTGCACGTACAGCTGCCGGATTTACCGGAGCAAACATCAGTCCACTTCATGCTGCTGTGATTGCATCTACAATCGCCAATCACGGTAGGATGATGCGCCCTTATATTATCGATCGGGTTATCAACGACAAAGGGGAGATTAAATATCTTGCGCAAGCATCGGTCCTAAAGAATGTAATTTTAGACGCAACTTCCCGTGAGCTGCTGGAGATGATGACAGCTACGGTGGAGACGGGAACAGCGCGAAGACATTTTGCGAAGCTGCGTAAGGGCCTGTTACGAAACATTGATATCGCAGCTAAAACGGGGACTTTGCGCGGAGATAGTCCCAAGGGAATATATCACTGGTTTGTTGCCGCCGCTCCGGTTGATAATCCCACAATCGCACTCGCTGCTCTCGTAATTGACCCGGGCAATGCCCGAATAAATGGTAGCGGAGTTGGTCGACAGTTGCTGGAATTCTACTTCGGCAACCAATTGGCAGATCTTAGAGCTCAAGTGGCGAGTGCCAATAAAGGAGCCTCCCAGGGTTAAATGAAAAGTCATTCTCTGCTTGTCTGGATCTCTTATTTGCTAATTTTTGGCGGATTCATTCATCAGAGCGCATCACTTCTCCTCGCGCAGGAACAGAACGGCGGAATTGCCCTCGGTGAAGAATATTCTGAATATAAAAAGGAATCCCCTAAAGCTTCTGGCGGTGGTGGTGGCGGCGGAAGCAGTTCCTTTGCTCGAACCGCACTTCTCTATATTCCAAATCGGGTAGTTGATCTGTTTGATGTTTTTCGTGCCGATGTCGGCGTCGGACCAGCTGTTGGGGGAGTAGTTCGTATTTCTCAATATGGTCAGGCTGGAATTAGAACAGTTGCCCCTGCATCGTTACGTGTTGGGTTATTTGGTCGACAGCTACCAGTAAAGCTAGAGAGTAGTAACGAATTTGGCATAGGCCCGGCATTTGTTAAATCTAAAGATCGTAAAGTTACTCCTGCTGAAGTTGGAGTGGGGGTGGATTTGTTCCTGGTTGGAGCCTATTTGGGTATCAGCCTGGACGAGCTACTTGATTTTGGCGTCGGTATCTTTGGGGGAGACATTAAGGGCGACGACATTAAGTAGTTCCTCCTCCATTTGCCTCCATGGTCGGCCCTCCTAGGAATCTTAAATTAACGAGAGATGAATGACGGCTTTTAATCTAGGGAATTTGTTTGGCAAGAAGCCTATCCTGCCGGAGGTTCGTACCTGTAAACTAACTCATCGTAAGTTCGAGGTTACGGCTGAGGAGATAAAGTCCTTTAGCAGGTTTGGACTTCCGCTGCCCACCATCTCATCAGAAGAGCGTATCCGCAAGCAGCTCGCCTACAGAAATGAAAGACGATTTTTTTGGCGCGACTGTAGTCATACCGGGCAAAGGATTTTTAGCGCATACGCACCCACGACTCAGTTTCCTGTAGTCGCGGCTGAATACTATAATAGCGGCGATTGGGACCCGATCTCCTATGGTAGGGAGTTTGATTTTCGACGGCCATTTTTCGATCAGCTTCATGAGCTATGGATCTTAGTGCCGCGTCCTGCGAGTGTGCAGGCTGAAACACTAACATCAAAGGCAGTTCATAACGTTTGTAAGGTTAAGGATAGTTTTTTTGTCTTTGATTCTCAGAGGTCGGAGCGGTGTTGGTATTCTGTTGGGCTTTATCAGTGTAGCGATTGTCTAGATTGCTACAACCTTCAGGATTGCAACTTATGCTACGACTGTCTGGACTGTCGGTCCAGCGAAATGCTGCGTTATTCGGAACATTGTCTTAACTGCGTCGATTCATATTTTCTCTTTAATTGTAATAACTGCCGGCACTCGCTTTTCTGTGCTAACCTCGAAAATGCGCAATACTGTGTTTTTAATAAGCAGGTATCTAAAGAAGAGTATGAGAAGGCCTTGCGCGAATGGCAATTTGGCTCCTCTCACATGCTAGATAGCGCGCGCAATAAGTATTTAGAGTTTCTGTCAACTCAAGCAGTCCCTCACATCTATGCCGACAGAATTGACGACTGCAGCGGGAACTACCTTTACGGATGTGATCACGCGCTGGATTCGTTTGAGTGTAACGATTGCGAGAATATTATTCACTGTAATCGCTTGCGGGGGGCAAAGAGATGTTTAGAGGGCTTTGCGTATGGAGGAGAGACCGGAGATTGTGCTCAATTTGTTGATGTAGGCGAGCGAGCCTATGAGGTAGTGAACTCTGTCTCTTGCTTAAACGATGTCCTCAATTTGGATTATTGTGGCTATTGCGAAGATAGCTCAAATCTCTTTGGTTGTGTTGGATTGCGAGGCAAGGAATATTGCATTCTTAACCGACAATTCTCGAAGGGAGAATATCGCAAGCTTAGAGCGCGGATTGAGAGGTTTCTGCGGGAGACATCAATCTGGGGATATTTCTTCCCAGGCAACTTTAGTGACTTTGCATATAATCATTCAGCCGCAAACGACTATATGCCGCTAAATGAGGTTCAGGCTCGAATGATGGGCTTCCTCTGGGATGAGACAGATGAATCGATTAAACCCTCTCAGTTATTGGCTGCGGAGGGCGATGCTCCGGATACACGGTTTGTCGATACTCCTCGCACCGTGGAAGAGGCTGCAACGCTAAATCTTAAAGAGGTGCTTTTTCTTTGTGAGATGACCGGACGACCATATCAACTTTTTGCGGAGGAATTACAGCTTTATCGGAAGATAATAGTTCCTCCTCCTAGCCGCGGTTATGAACAGAGATATCGCGAGCGAATTGCTAGACTTGCTCCGCGACGGATGAATATGCGAAAAAGCAGCAGGTCCAGAGACGAGATTCGAACTGCTTTTCCGGAGAACTGGCGTCAGCCGGTTCTCAAAATGAGTGAATGGCAAGATCTCGTGCGACAAAATAGCAGCTTTACAACGTCACGTTGAGTCGTTCATGTATTCTTTACTCCGGTTTGTCCCTAAGAATTATTTAAGCTTTCTTGTCGGAAGATTTGTCCGCACACCAGGTTTCTATCAGCGGGCGCTAATTAACTGGTTTATCAAGAGTTATCAGGTCGACCTCTCGGGAGTTTTAATACCTGCAGGCGGATTTACCACCCTGGGCGAGCTATTCGTGCGGGACTTGGAGCCTGGAATGCGTCCAATTGGGTCAGGTGTTGTTAGTCCGGTTGACGGTGCATTAACCCAATATGGGGAAATTACTGGCGGGCAGATAATTCAGTCCAAAGGAAAGACATACTCAGTTTCTTCGTTATTGGCTGATAGAGATCTCGGTAGCCGCTTTTTGAACGGCTACTTTTTGACCTTTTATCTAGCACCCCCTGACTACCACCATATTCACGCACCTGTTGGCGGTTTAATTACTCAGACACGACACATCCCAGGAAAGCTTTGGCCTGTTAACAGTTGGTCCGTAGAGAACATTCAAGATCTGTTTTCGGTAAACGAACGGGTCGTGACTTTGATTGAAGGAGAGTTGGGTTTGACTGCGGTTGTGATGGTTGGTGCCACAAATGTGGGTTCAATTAAGCTTGCCTACGATGATTTGATTACTAATACAAAGCCCGCGCTATTTTGTCCGCCGCATGTGCCAGAGAGACGGACATATCAGCCTCCCAAAAAAATTATCAAGGGAGAGAGACTTGGCACTTTCCAGATGGGCTCAAGTGTAATTGTTTTGTTTGAGCCTAAGAGATTCGTTGGGAGCAAATTGAGTTGTAGAAAAGTTGTTTTCGGAGAGTCGCTATGAGGCCTCGAGAGCTAAACAAAATTTGTATTGGCACCAGAGGTAGCGAGCTTGCTTTGCGGCAGGCTGAGTTGTTGCGGGCTGGGCTGATTGCAATCGCGCCCACGCTGGAAGTCCAAATTGTTACAGTTGTGACGGCCGGGGATATGAAGCAGGGGAAGCCCTTAGCAGAGAAGGGGGATAAGAAGGACTGGGTCTTTGAGATAGAGAAATGTTTGCTGCAAGGAGCATGTGATATTGCAATTCATTCCTCTAAGGATATTCCGCTGAATATCGAACCTGAGACCGAAATATTACCGATCTTTAAGCGAGGCACTGCGTTTGATGCATTGTGTTTAAGTGATAAAATGAGAGCGGTTGGTGTCGGTAGAATATCGGACTTACCTCAAGGCGCAACTATCGGCAGCTCAAGCCTTCGGCGCCGGGCACAACTATTACGACTTCGTCCAGACTTAAATATTGTACCATGCCGCGGGAATGTTCCCACGAGACTTCGTAAGATAGAAGAAGAGAAACTCGACGGAATAATTCTTGCTGCTGCCGGTCTAGAGAGACTGAATGTGGATAGGAATCGATTCTCCCTAATTGCTCCAAGTGAGATTCTTCCAGCTGTGAACCAAGGCATACTTGCCGTTCAATTTCTTCAGAGTAGAACTGACGTCCATCAGCTTGTTTCGCAATTAGTGAATAAAGACACTGAGGCCTGCTGGCGGGCTGAGAGAGAATTTGTTTCTGTTCTAGAGGCTGATTGTGATTCGGCGTTGAGCGTCTTTGGAGAAGTTCACGGGGAACTACTGGAGCTTTCAGCAAGAGTCCTTTCGCACGGGGGAGAAGCATGCATTGAGGAGAAACGCATCCTTAAAGTCGAGAAAAGTCAGGAGCTTGGAAGGTTATTAGGAGAAAACTTCCTTGCTAAGGGAGCGTATGCTATCCTCCACGCTGACCTGATGTAGTTTAGCAAAATAGTCGGTTTTGTTGGACTTTTCCTTTATCAATTTCTCTGGCGTTCTCGCCAAAGATTAAACCTTAAGACGGTGACTAATCTCACTGTAATTATCAGTTACCAGAGTTAGGGTAACTCTAGTTTTTTAAAAAATAATTTTTAATTTTTTGATGCGTAAAGTAATCGGTTCACTATTCTCATCCGCTGGCACCAGCTCCTTGGCTGTAGGGGTTAGGCGGGTGTGTGTTTTGGGGGGCGCCGTCATCGCCTGTTTTCTTTGGGCACAACAGGGAACTGTTTTAAGTTCAGATACCCTTCGTGCAAGGGCTCACTCAATAGGAACTAAAGTTAAGTATCAACATGCCGCAGCAATGGTTGTTGCCGCCTGTCCGGTTAGCTCTGTTTCTAAGCGGGACATTTCAGAACTGACCTCGATTTTCACTGCTGTTAACGAAGCCTCGGCTAGATATGATTTAGATCACGAGTTGCTTTTTGCAGTTATCTCAGCAGAATCTCGTTGTCGAAAATCCGCACGTTCTTCGGCAGGTGCGATGGGGTTGATGCAACTAATGCCGATAACAGCAAAGCACCTAGGCGTTGCTGAGCCTTATGCCGTGCGGGCCAATATAATGGGAGGCGCTAAATACCTGGCCGAACTCTTACGTGAGTTTAATGGTGATGTTGAGTTGGCACTAGCCGCGTACAATGCGGGTCCCGTAAATGTGAAGCGCTACGGCGGGATCCCACCATTTAAGGAAACACGTGGTTACGTAAGCAAAGTTCTTTCTGTTTATGACGATCTGGTGGAACTCACATCCGGTACTGATATAACTCTGGAAGCGTAGCTCTAGGCTGCTGTGGTATTTTGCCTTACTTTCTAGATACCTTTTCCAATCAATTTTTTTAAGCTCGGTGGGGGCGGAGTTTTTCCGCGGCTTTCGATGTAGTCCTTGGCGGAAAGCTTGTCGTCATTTTTGAGCTTCATATGCAGAAAAAGACTGCCGCCGATAACAGCAAAAATTAATAATGCTCCGATAGAGAATTTCATAGTCGTTTTAACAGTGTTTATCTACCAAACCAGGTCATACCTCTGTTATGCCCAAGAGCTTATTAAACGCTTCCTAGAAAAGAACAACTAGGGTTAAATGTCTCGTCTTTTAAGTAGGTTAGTTGGTTTTAGAAAGAGAATCGATGTAATGCGATTTGCCCTATATACGGGTGCCGATTGTGACCAACGCTTCCGAATCCTCCGATGATATGAACGGCCTAATCGCGGTTTCAAACGGGACTGAGCCGGGAAAAAGCTCGATTATACGTGAAATTACCAGATCGACCGTCTGGTCGGGGCAGCTTGCGCCAGAGGTCAAAGCTATATCAAGAGGACTTTTACTTAACGGCAGCCAGGGGGACGAAATCTTTGTTGCCCTAAGCCTTAGGTCAAAATGCCGAATACTTTCCCTGTCGATAATTTCAGCGCTATTTTGAATATAGTAAGTTGGAATCTGCTCTTCGCAAAGCTCGACAAGATGAGATGTGTTTGAGCTGTTATAACCTCCGACGACAATCGCTAAATCAGCCCCATCTTCCATTAATGCTCGAGTGGCGCTTTGATTCTCGTAAGTTGCGTAGCACAACGTGTCTCTAGTATCTGCAAAATGAGCTTTGATGTTTTCTGCGCCGTAGACCTCCGATAAAGCCTCCCGGATGGTGTTAGCAATCGCCTGGGTTTCTGTGGCGAGCATGGTTGTTTGATTGACAACTCCAACTCGGAGAAGGTCCTTAGAGGCGTCAAACCCTGCTGACATGCTTAGCTTAAAGCGGGCATTAAAATCCTCCAATG